>JAVLCJ010000040.1:0-23283 GCA_031580875.1 Roseovarius sp. | reverse complement strand
GCGCCGCCCTGTCCTCGCGCGACTGGTTGAACTCCGATCCGGGCGGCACGTCCAGCGGGGTCGCGTCCGGCGGCGCCTTGAGGGCCAACCCCGTCGCGATGACGGAGGCCGTCCCGAGCGCCAGCCCGGACACCACCGTGCCGGCCACCAATCCGCCGAAAAATCCCCGTATCACTGCGTCTGCCCCCGTGATTTGCCTTTTGGGCGACTCTGCGCCCCTTGACGCTGCCGTGCAAGCCTGAACAAGTATACCCCGACCCCGCGCCGGGCCTCCACCCCGGAAATGACCCGCCATGATCCGAGGACTGGCAAGATGCTGCTCTTGATCGACAACTACGACAGTTTCACCTACAACCTCGTCCACTACGTGGGCGAACTGGGCGCCGAGGTGGCCGTCAGGCGCAATGACGCGCTCGACGTCCAACAGGCCATGGCAATGAAACCGGCCGGGATCCTGCTTTCGCCGGGCCCGTGCGACCCCGACAGGGCGGGTATCTGCCTTGCGCTGACGCAGGCCGCCGCGGAGGCCGGGATCCCGCTGCTGGGGGTCTGCCTCGGGCACCAGACGATCGGGCAGGCCTTCGGCGGGCGGGTGATACGCCACAGCGACATCGTGCACGGCAAGATGGGCGAGGTGCATCATCGGGGCACGGGCGTGTTCGCCGGCCTGCCCTCGCCCTTCGAGGCGACGCGCTATCATTCGCTGGTCGTCGAGCGCGACAGCCTTCCCGACGCGCTTGAAATCACGGCCGAACTGCCGGACGGCACGATCATGGGGCTGCAACACCGCGAGTTGCCGATTCACGGCGTGCAGTTCCACCCCGAATCCATCGCCTCGCAACACGGACACGCGCTGTTGCAGAACTTCCTCGACGTGATGAAGGTGCCGGCATGAGCGATGACCTCAGGCCGCTGATCGGTACGGCCGCCGACCGCGCGCTGACCCGCGCCGAGGCCGAAACGGCCTTCGAAACGCTGTTCGAGGGCGAGGCGACCCCGGCCCAGACGGGCGGCTTCCTGATGGCGCTGCGCACGCGCGGCGAAACGGTGGATGAATACGCCGCCGCGGCCGCCGTGATGCGCGCCAAGTGCCACAAGGTGCGCGCGCCCGAGGGCGCCATGGACATCGTGGGCACCGGCGGCGACGGCAAGGGAACGCTCAACATCTCCACCGCGGCGGCCGTCGTCGTGGCCGGCGCCGGCGTGCCGGTGGCCAAGCACGGCAACCGCAACCTCAGCTCCCGGTCCGGCGCCGCCGACGCGCTCGGACAGATGGGCGTGACCGTGATGATCGGCGCCGCGCTGGTCGAAAAGGCGCTGGTCGAAGCGGGTATCGCCTTCATGATGGCGCCCATGCATCACCCGGCGATGGCCCATGTGGGCCCCGTGCGCACGGAACTGGGCACGCGCACCATCTTCAACATCCTCGGACCGCTGACCAACCCGGCCGGGGTCAAGCGTCAGCTCACCGGCGCCTTCGCCCGGAACCTGATCCGCCCGATGGCCGAAACCCTGGGCCAGCTCGGATCGGAACGTGCCTGGCTCGTGCACGGCTCGGACGGGACCGACGAGATGACAATCACCGGCACGAGCTGGGTCGCCGCGCTGGAAGAGGACGGCACGATCCACGAAACCGAGCTCCACCCCGAGGATTTCGGCCTGCCCGTCCACCCGTTCGAGGACATCCTCGGCGGCACCCCCGAGGAGAACGGCGCGGCCTTCCGCGCGCTTCTGGCCGGGGCGCCGGGCGCGTATCGCGATGCCGTGCTGCTGAACGCCGCCGCCGCGCTGGTGATCGCGGGCAAGGCCGGCGACCTGAAAGAGGGCGTGGCGATCGCCCGCGAAAGCATCGACAGCGGCGCCGCGCAGGCCCGTGTCGAGAAATTGGCCAGGGTCACATCGGAGGCCGCATGAACACGCCGACCATCCTGCAAGAGATCAAGTCATACAAGCTGGAGGAGATCGAGGCGGCCAAGGCCGCGAAACCGCTCGAGGAGGTCAACGCCGACGCCCAGAACGCGCCGCCCGTCCGGCCGTTCGCCGAGGCCCTGCTGCAGGCAAGCAAGCAGGGATACGGGCTCATCGCCGAGATCAAGAAGGCCAGCCCGTCCAAGGGGCTCATCCGGGAGGATTTCGACCCGGCGGCGCTTGCCCGCGCCTATGCCGAGGGCGGCGCGGCCTGCCTTTCGGTTCTGACGGACGCGCCCAGCTTCCGGGGCGCGCCCGACTACCTCACCGCCGCGCGCGAGGCCTGCGACCTGCCCGTCCTGCGCAAGGATTTCATGTACGACCCCTACCAGGTCGCCGAGGCACGGGCATGGGGCGCCGATTGCATCCTCGTCATCATGGCCAGCGTAAGTGACGCGCAGGCCAAGGAGCTGGAGGACGCCGCGCAGGCATGGGGCATGGATGCGCTCATCGAGGTGCATGACCGCGACGAGCTCGAGCGCGCGGAAAAACTCGACTCGACCCTGATCGGGATCAACAACCGCGACCTGCACACCTTCGAGACAAGCCTCGACACCACGCGGCAATTGTCCAAGTTCGTGCCACCCGACCGCGTGATCGTATGCGAAAGCGGCCTGACATCGCCCAAGGAACTCGCGGAAATCGCCATGTACGGCGCCCGCTGTTTCCTGATCGGGGAAACCCTGATGCGCGCAGACGACGTGGCGCAGGCCACGCGCGACCTGCTGGCGCAGCCGCTGACGGCCCCGGGGGGCCTGTGACGGTGGCCGGTCTCAGTCATTTCGACAGTGACGGGCACGCCCACATGGTCGATGTCTCGGACAAGGCAGAAACCGCGCGTGTGGCAACCGCCGCAGGGCATGTCAGGATGGCGCGCGACACCTTCGATATCGTCTCCGAAGGCCGGGCCGAGAAGGGCGACGTGCTGTCCGTGGCGCGCCTTGCCGGCATCATGGGCGCCAAGAAGACACCGGAACTGATCCCGCTGTGTCATCCCCTGCCCGTCAGCAAGGTGTCGGTCGACCTCACGCTCGACCCGGACCTGCCCGGTGTGCGCATCGAGGCCACGGTCAAGACGACCGGCCGCACCGGCGTGGAGATGGAGGCGCTGACGGCAGCCAGCACCGCGGCGCTGACCGTCTATGACATGGTCAAGGCCGTGGACAAGGCGATGGAGATCGGCGGCATCCGCGTGCTGCTGAAGGACGGCGGGAAATCCGGCCGTTACGAGGCGACATGATCTCGGTCGAGGCGGCTCTTGACCATCTGTTCGCGCTGGTTGCCCCGCTGCCGGCCGAAACCGTCGCGCTGGCCGATGCGGCGGGCCGCGTGCTGGCCGAGGATGCCGTGGCGCGCCGCGACCAGCCGCCTTTCGCCGCCTCCGCGATGGACGGCTACGCCGTGGCCGGGGCCGGTGTGCGCCCGGGCGCAACCTTCCGCGTGATCGGCGAAGCGGCGGCGGGCAACGGCTTCGGCGGGGCCGTCGGCGCGGGACAGGCCGTGCGCATCTTCACGGGCGCGCCCCTGCCCGAGGGTACCGACCGCGTCGTCATTCAGGAGGATGTCGACCGCGCGGGCGACACCGTCACGCTGGGCGACGGGCCGGGCGACAGCGACCACGTGCGCCCCGCCGGGGCCGATTTCCGCGTCGGCGACAGGCTGCGCGCGCCGCGTGTGCTGACCCCGGCCGACATCGCCCTGCTGGCGGCAATGAACCTGCCCGAGATCCGCGTCACGCGGCGGCCCGAGGTGGCGCTGATTTCCACCGGCGACGAACTGGTCATGCCGGGCGAGGCCCCGGGCCCGGACCAGATCATCGCGTCCAACACCTTCGGCCTCAAGGCCATGCTGGAAAGCATCGGCGCCCGCGCGCGCATCCTGCCCATCGCGCGGGACAATACCGCCTCGCTGGAAACCGCGTTCTCGCTGGCCGGGGGCGCCGATATCGTGGTCACGATCGGCGGCGCGTCGGTCGGCGATCACGATCTGGTCGGCCGGGTGGCCGAAGGGCTGGGCGTGGCCCGCAGCTTCTACAAGGTGGCGATGCGCCCGGGCAAACCGCTGATGGCCGGCCGCATGGGCGACGCGGCGATGGTCGGCCTGCCCGGCAACCCGGTATCGGCGATGGTCTGCGGGCATGTCTTCCTCGCGCCGATGGTCCGGGCGTTGCAGGGGCTGGGCGCCGAACCCGCGCCGCGCCGTACCGCGCGGCTGTCGCGGGACCTGCCACAGGGCGGCCCGCGCGAGCACTACATGCGCGCCGAGGTCGCGAACGGCCTCATCACCCCCGAGCCGCGGCAGGACAGCGCCCTGCTGTCGGTTCTGGCCAATGCCAACGCATTGATGATTCGCCCCGCCGGCGACGGCGCCCGCTCGCAGGGCGACGAGATGGAATACCTGGCCCTCTGACCGCGCGGCTCAGCCCAGCGTGGCCAGCACCGGGAACGTCTCCAGCAGCCAGAACGAGAAGGCGGAGAATCCGCCGGTCAGCATCAGCAGGCCGATCGTCCAGAGCAGCAGCCCCATGACCCGCTCGATGCGCTCCATGTGCCGCTTCATCCAGCTCATCAGCCCGCTCATCCGCGGCAGGAAGGCCGCCACCAGCAGGAAGGGGACGCCAAGCCCGGCGGCATAGACCGCCAGCAAAACCGTTCCCCGCGTCACGTTGGCCTCGGACGCGGCCAGCGACAGGATCGCGCCCAGTTGCGGCCCGATACAGGGCGTCCAGCCAAAGGCGAAGGCCAGCCCCAGCACGTAGGCCCCGAAGGACGACCCGCCCCTGTCGCCCACGTCCATCCGCGCTTCGCGGTCAAGGAAGCCGATCCGGAAAACGCCGACGAAATGCGCGCCGAAGATCATCACGAGGATGCCGGCGATCGTGTTGAACCATCCCTGGTACTGCAGGAAGGCCGCGCCGATGGCCGAGGCGGTGAACCCGAGAAACAGGAAAACCGTGCTCAGCCCCAGGACGAAGAACAACGCGGGGACCACGGCCCGCGCGCGGGCCTGCCCGGCGCTGCTCAGATCGGTCAGCGTGACCCCGCTCATGTAGGCCAGGTAGGGCGGCACGATGGGCAGCACGCAGGGGCTGAGAAACGAGACGATCCCGGCCAGCAGGGCCACGACCATGGCGGGCAGCAGCCCCGCGTCGATGATTTCGATTCCGAACATGCGTGTGACATAGCCGCTCGGGGCGCGCGGGTCACGCGGCCAAACGGTCACATCTTTGTGGACAGCCTGAAACGTGCCGATTATTTCACCGGCATGGAGATTACCGACCACCTCGACGCGACCGGCCTGCTGTGCCCGCTGCCGGTTCTGAAACTGCGCAAACGGCTGGGCCCGCTGACGCCCGGCCAGTGCATCGAGTTGCGCGCCGACGACCCCGCGGCGGTCGTGGACGTGCCGCATTTCTGCGCGGAGGCGGGGCATGACCTCGTCTCCGTGACCGAGGCCGACGGCGTGCAGACCTACGTCGTGCGCAAATCCGGCTGAGCGCACGACCCCCATTGCAAACGCCGCCCGAGCCCCTATATTCGCAGTGTTCCCAAGGGAACTATGGACATAAACGCGCTCGTAATAAGCGGATCGGACCCGGGGGCGGTACCCGGCGGCTCCACCAATAACCTGTCGTTGGCGGGACATGGGGCCGAAACAGGATCGACGAACGTGTAAAGGGGTTGCTTTGTCCCGGTGAGGTACCACCGTTATCGGTCCGATAAAGCATAATTGCCAACGACAATCGTGCTCCGGTCGCCGTTGCCGCGTAAGCGGTAACAAGACCGAAACCTTGAAGCCCTGGCCTCTAGCAAGGTCAGGCGGGGTTCGCAGGCACCTGGCAACAGAAGCCTGCACTTTATTCCCCCGAAACCCCGGACCGCCAGCATCGGCCGATCACCGGCAGTTTCAGCCCCGCGCGCCGGGATCGACGCGCACGGCCGGCGCGAGACAGATCGCCAGAACCACCATCGCCCCGGCAAGCGCCTCGCGCGGGCCCAGCGCCTCGCCCAGCGCAAGCCAGCCGATCACGATCATCGTCGGCAGCTCGAACGCCCCCGTCGCCGAGGCCCGCGCCGGGCCGACGAAGGGGCCGGCCATCGTATAGATCATCTGCGGCACGAAGGCCGTACCGGCGGCAAGCGACAACAGCAGCCCCCAGCCCTCGGCGGACACGGGCACGGCACCACCCGCCGGCGTGAACAGCGCGACCGGCCCCAGCGCCAGCGCCGCCCCGCCCAGCGCGCAGACCATCTTCTCCAGCACGCCCAGCCGCGGTGTCATCGCCGTCAGCACGAGTATCGCGAGGCTGAAGGACATGGGCGCCGGCAGCGACCACAGCAGGGCCTGCATCGCCTGCCCCGACAACACGCCCGGCTGCAACAGCATCCCCGCCGCCGCGAGGATCAGCACTCCCGCGCAAACCGCCCGCGCCCCCGGCCTGTGTCCGATCAGGATCCACGCGAACAGCACCGTGAACAGCGGATAGGACATGTAGACCACCCCGGCGGCGGCCACCGGGGCGCTGCGGATGGCCGACAGGTACGCGATCCAGCCCAGCCCCATCAACAGCCCGACCATGACCAGTAACAGCGCCTGTCCGCGCTTTTCCCGCCGGCGCGGCACGAACGGCAACAGGCAGACCGCCGAAACCCCGTAGCGCCAGAAGGCAATCGCGGCATCGCTCATCCCCTCGGCCTGCAGCCCCCGCGCGAACAGCGGCGTGAGGCCGAAAAGAACGGCACAGAGAACAAGCAGCATGGTCGCTGTCATCGGGTGTGGCGGCGTGATCGTGCGGGTTGTCATGCCGCGTGGATAGAAGAGACACGGTATTGAAACAAATTCCTAGTTTTCAAAATTCATTTGAAATGATTTCATTGCCGGATGCTGCCGCGCCTCGGCCTTCACCATCTGGTCGTTCTCCTCGCCGTGTCCGAGACCGGCGGCGCGACCCCGGCGGCCGCGCGCCTCGGCCTGACGCAATCCGCCGTCACGCACCGCCTGCGCGAGGCCGAACGGCGGCTCGGCACGCGCCTTGCGCGTCGTGTCGAGGGCCGCGTCACCCTCACGCCCGAGGGCGACAGGCTGGTGGCCTTCGCCGACCCGATGCTGCGGGAACTGGCCCAGCTCGAGGACGAGATCGAGGCGCGGCAGCGCGCCGGTCATCGCATCGTTCGCCTCGGACAGGCGACGTACAGCCGGTTTCACTGGCTTCCCGTCTTTCTCGACAGGCTGGCGCGCGACGCCCCGGACCTTGTCATCGAGCTGTCGGGCGGGGCGACCCGCCGACCGCTGGCCGCCCTGCGCGAGGGGATGGTTGATGTCTCGACGGTGTACGGGCGGCCCGCCTCCGCCGACAGGTTCCACTGGACCCGGCTTGCCGCCGATCCGCTCGTTGCCGTGATGGCGCCCACGCATCCCTGTGCAGCCGCGCCGGTCTTCGACAGCGCGGCATTCGGCGATGAACGCCTGTTCACCTATCCGCTGACGGTCGAACCGGGCTTCGAATGGGAAACGCTGCTGGGCAAGCCCAACGCGGCCTTCCGCCGTGTCACGGCGCTGGAGACGCCCGAAGCCACCATCGACCTGATCCGCGCGGGATATGGCGTGGCGCTCTTCAGCTCGTGGGCCATCGCGCCGGAACTGGCCGACGGCACGCTGGTGGCCCGCCCCATCGGGCACGAGGGCATGTCGCTGGAATGGTGGGCCGTCACCCGTGCCGACGACGGCGAAGAGTCGGCCGCGGCCCGCGTCGCGCAATCGCTGGCCGCATGGGGCGAACGGCGCGACGCGCCGCTGGCCGCGCTCGGTTTCGACGGCCCGCCCGACGGCTGATGCCGCCCCGGCGCCCGTGTGAAGTTTGCACGACAGCCGCCAAACCGCTTGCATGTGCCCGTGGCACGGCTATCACCCACGGCATGGCCCAGCCCCTCGCCCGCCTCTTCACGGTCTTCGGCCGCATCGGCCTGCTCAGCTTCGGCGGGCCGGCCGCGCAGATTTCGCTCATGCATGCCGAGCTGGTGGAGCGCAACGCGTGGCTGACCGAGAAACAGTTCCTCGGCGCGCTGTCCT
Organism: Roseovarius sp.; assembly: GCA_031580875.1. GTDB lineage: Bacteria > Pseudomonadota > Alphaproteobacteria > Rhodobacterales > Rhodobacteraceae > Roseovarius. The sequence goes on along the minus strand of JAVLCJ010000040.1, from coordinate 15,246 downwards.
TCTGCATGCTGCTGCCGGGCCCCGAGGCGATGCAACTGGCCACCTATGCCGGCTGGCGGCTGCGCGGCGTGCCGGGCGGGCTGATCGCCGGGCTGCTGTTCGTGCTGCCGGGCGCGGCGGTCATCCTCGCCCTCGCGCTCGGCTATGCGCATCTCGGGCAGGTGCCGCTGGTGCAATCGGTCTTCGTCGGGGTCAAGGCCGCGGTGGTGGTGATCGTGCTGCAGGCGCTGTTGTCTCTCGCCCGGCGCGCGCTCGGCGGCCCGCGGGACTGGGCGCTGGCCGGCGCGGCCTTCATCGCCATGTTCTTCCTGTCGATCCCCTTTCCGCTGATCATCGCGGCGGCCGCCGCCATCGGCGCGCTGACGGCCGCCACCGCGTCCGCGCCTGACAGCCCGGCGGCCCCACTCGTGCCGCTGCGCCGAACGCTGACGACGATCGCTCTCTGGGCCGGCCTCTGGGCCGCGCCCGTCATTGTCGCCGCGGCGGCCGGCGCGCCGTTCCTCGCCGACATCGCCCTTTTCTTCTCCAGGCTGGCGGTCGTCACCTTCGGCGGCGCCTACGCCGTGCTGGCCTACATGACGCAGGCCGTGGTCGAAACGAACGGCTGGCTGAGCACCGACCAGATGATCGACGCGCTCGGCCTCGCAGAAACGACGCCTGGGCCACTGATCCTCGTGACGCAGTTCGTGGGCACGCTGGCGGGCTTCCTGCAGGGCGGGCTGCCCCTCGCGCTGCTTGCGGGCGCACTGACCCTGTGGGTCACGTTCACCCCCTGTTTCCTGTGGATCTTCGCCGGCGCGCCGTATGTCGAGGCGCTGCTCGCCCGCCCCCGGCTCAAAAGCGCGCTCGCCGGCATCTCGGCGGCCGTGGTCGGGGTCATCCTCAACCTGTCGGTGTGGTTCACCCTCCATGTGATGTTCACCGAGATCCGCGAAACACGCTTCGCCCCCGTGCCCGAGGTGACCAGCTTTTCGTGGTCGGCCGCCGGGCTCGTGATCCTCGCGGCGGTGCTGATGCTCGGCTTCGGGCGCGGCATCGTCACGACGCTTCTGGTCGTGGCCGCGATGTCCGGCGCGGCCGCCCAGCTGCTTTAGCCGCGACACGCGCCGGCGGGTCTTTTGTTTTGCGCCGAATCCCCTATGCTGGCCTCGGCAAGAAATCGGAAAAGACCATGGCACGCTCGATCGACTACGGAAACTTGATGCACCGCGCCATGCGCGGCCTGATCCAGGAAGTCCTGGCGGATGTCCGCGACAACGGGCTGCCCGGGGCGCATCATTTCTTCATCACCTTCGACACCACGCATCCCGACGCGCGCTTGGCCGACTGGCTGCGCGAACGCTACCCCGAGGAGATGACCGTGGTGATGCAGCATTGGTTCGACGACCTCGAGGTCACCGACGACGGCTTCGCCATCACGCTCAATTTCGGCGACGCCCCGGAACACCTCGTGATTCCCTTCGACGCCATCCGCACCTTCGTGGACCCGTCCGTCGAATTCGGCCTGCGTTTCGAAACGCAGGAGGACGACGAGGACGCGACAGCGCCCGGCGCCGAGGCCGAGGCAGACCACGAGCCCGAAACGCGCGCCGAACCGGCCCCCGACCCCGAGGGCAAGACCGCGGCGGAGGCCGAACACCACGACGCCGACGTCGTCAGCCTCGACAGCTTCCGCAAGTAGTCTTCGGGCGCCGCCCATGAAGTTTGGATGAAGTTTGCACAGGCCGTATTGCCCGTCCGGCAGGGGTGTGTATGCCTTTGCTACGAGGTTCGTAGCGGAGGTCGGGCATGGCTCGCGAGATAGGTGTTTTCTTCGGTGAATTGCTGCGCCACCCCGGTCAGGTCGTGGCCATCGCCCCGTCTTCGGCCGCCGTCGCCCGGCGCATGACGGAAGGGATCCAGAAAGTCTCGGGCCCGGTGGTCGAGATCGGTCCGGGTACCGGCAGCTTCACTCGCGCCATCCTGGCCCGCGGCGTCCCCCCCGAGCGCCTCACGCTGCTGGAAACGAACGAACGCTTCTGCGACACGCTGCACCGCAATTTTCCCGGCGTCACGGTCCTCAACAAACCCGCGCAGGATATCGCCACGCTGGGCCTCGAGTCCGTCGGCGCCGTCGTCTCGGGCGTGCCGGTCCTCGCCCGTCCGCGCATCCAGCGCGAGGTGCTGGGCCGCGCCTTCGGCATCATGGCCCCGGACGGCTTCTTCACCCAGATCACCTACAGCCCGCACGCCCCCGTCTCTCTCCAGGTACAGCGCGAACTCGGGGTCCGGGCCGAGAAGCGTGCCACCGTATGGGCCAACCTGCCGCCTGCCCGGGTTTTTGTGTTCCATCGTATACATCATTGAATTTCACGGCCGCTCCGGTAAGAAAGGGTTAAACCGTTTCAGGAGAGTCCGCCATGACAACCACCCGCACGGAAACCGACAGCTTCGGCCCGCTCGAAGTGCCCGCCGACAAGTACTGGGGCGCCCAGACACAACGCTCGATCATGAACTTCCCGATCGGCTGGGAACGGCAGCCCGTGGCAGTGGTGCGCGCGCTCGGCGTCATCAAGAAGGCCTGCGCCCAAGCGAACAAGGCGGCCGGAAAGCTCGACGCGGACCGCGCCGACGCCATCATCCGCGCCGCCGGCGAGGTGCATGAAGGCAAGCTCGACGATCACTTCCCGCTGGTGGTCTGGCAGACCGGCTCGGGCACGCAGTCGAACATGAACGCCAACGAGGTGATCGCCAACCGCGCCATCGAGATCCTCGGCGGCCGGATGGGCAGCAAGGACCCGGTCCATCCCAACGATCACTGCAACATGGGCCAATCGTCCAACGACACCTTCCCGACCGCGATGCACATCGCCACCGCGATGACCGCGCAGGACGTCCTGCTCCCCGGCCTTGAAAAGCTCCACGCCGCGCTGACCCGCAAAACGGCCGAGTTCGACGGCATCATCAAGATCGGCCGCACCCATACGCAGGACGCCACGCCGCTGACCCTCGCGCAGGAATTTTCCGGCTACACCCACCAGGTCGCGATGGGGCTGGAGCGCGTCAAGGCCGCCCTGCCCCGCGTCCACGAACTGGCGCAGGGCGGCACCGCGGTGGGCACCGGGCTCAACACGGCGCCGGGCTGGGACACGCAGGTCGCCGCCAACATGGCCGCGATCACCGGCCTGCCCTTCGTCACCGCCCCCAACAAGTTCGAGGCGCTCGCCGCCCATGACGCGATGGTGGAAATCTCCGGCGCGCTCAAGACGGTGGCGGCCTCGCTGTTCAAGATCGCCAACGACATCCGTTTCCTCGGCTCCGGCCCGCGCTGCGGCCTGGGCGAGCTGATCCTGCCCGAGAACGAACCGGGCAGTTCGATCATGCCCGGCAAGGTCAACCCGACCCAGTGCGAGGCGCTCACCCAGGTCTGCGCGCATGTCATGGGCAATGACGCCGCCGTGGGCTTCGCCGGCAGCCAGGGCCATTTCGAGCTCAACGTCTACAAGCCCATGATGGCCTACAACGTCCTGCAATCCATGCAACTGCTGGGCGACGCCGCCGGGGCCTTCACCGACAACCTCGTCGACGGGCTGCAGGCCAATCGCGACCGTATCGAGAAACTGATGCGCGAATCGCTCATGCTGGTCACGGCGCTCGCCCCCGAGATCGGCTACGACAACGCCACCACCGTCGCCAAGACGGCGCACAAGAACGGCACGACCCTCCGGGAAGAGGCCGTCAAGCTGGGCTTCGTGGACGCGGAAACCTTCGACCGCGTCGTGCGCCCCGAAGACATGGTGGGCCCGAAGTGACCGGCACGCCGGTCAACCTCAACCGTGCCCGCAAGGCACGGGCGCGGGCACGGGCCAAGGCCCGCGCCGATGCCAACGCCGTGAAGTTCGGCCGCGGCAAGACCGCCAAATCGCTCGACGCGGCGCGCCGCGGCCAGGACGCCACGCGCCTCGACCAGCACCGGCGCGACCCCGAGTGACCCGCCCCACGGTTTCTTCTCGGCCGAAATACCCCGGGGGTGAGGCCATCGGCCGAGGGGGCAGCGCCCCCTCCGCCCGCACCGCGCACCGCGCATGACCGGCCGGCCCGAGAAACATTCGCTCACGCTGCGCGGGCATCGCACCAGCGTCTCGCTCGAAGCCGAGTTTTGGCAGGCCTTCCGTGACATCGCGGCCGAAAAAGGCCGCTCGGTCAACGATCTGGCCAGCGAGATTGACGCGGATCGCGGCATGGGCACGGGGCTTGCCACTGCCATCCGCCTTTACGTGCTGCGCCATTACCGCGCCCACTGACGGCGGGCTTCCGTCGCGGGCGGTCAGCCCCGCGCCGCCAGCGCATCGGCCAGCACGGCCCGCACCGCCCCGGGCGGCACGTCTTCGGCCACGAACGCCGCCCCGATCCCGCGCGCAAGGATGAAGCGCAGCTTGCCATCCACCACTTTCTTGTCCTGCGCCATCAACGACAGAAGGCCGTCGGCATCGGGCAATTCACCTTCGATATCAGACAGGTCCACGCGCATCTTCATGTCGCGCAGATGCGCGCGCACCCGGCTCGGCTCTTCCTGCGGGCACAGGCCCAGCCGCGCCGACAGCTCGAAGGCCAGCGCGCAGCCGATCGCCACGCCCTCGCCGTGCAGCAAACGGTCGCCGTATTCGGTCGCCGCCTCCAGCGCGTGACAGAAGGTGTGGCCGAGGTTCAGCAGCGCGCGGTCCCCCTGTTCGGTCTCGTCGCGCACGACGATATCGGCCTTCATCTCGACCGAGCGTTTCACGATCGAGGCCCGCGCCGCCATGTCGCCCGCCGCCGCGCGTGAAGCACTTTCTTCAAGCCACTGGAAAAACTCGGAATCTCCCAAAAGGCCGTATTTCACGACCTCGCCGTAGCCCGCCCGGTAATCGCGCGGGCTCAGCGTGTCCAGAACGGCAGTGTCGGCCAGCACGAGGCTGGGCTGGTGGAAGGCACCGATCAGGTTCTTGCCCTGCGGCGCGTTGATTCCCGTCTTGCCCCCGACCGAGCTGTCGACCTGCGCCAGAAGGCTCGTGGGCACCTGCACGAAGCGCACCCCGCGCCGCAGGATGGCGGCGGCGAAACCGGCCAGATCACCGATCACCCCGCCCCCCAGCGCCACGACGATGTCGCGCCGCTCGATCCGCTCCTCCAGCAGCCATTCCACCGCCCGCTCGAGATGGGGCCATGATTTCGTGGCCTCCCCGGCAGGCAGCACCAGCGACGACACGTCGATGCCCGCCGCTTCCAGCCCCGCGGTCAGCGCCGGCAGGTGCAGCCCGGCGACGTTTTCCTCGGTGATCACCGCCACGCGCGGACGCGCCAGCAGCCCCTGCATCAGCGCCCCCGCCGCGTCCAGCAGCCCCGGGCCGATATGGATGTCGTAGGCGCGCGCGCCCAGCGGCACGTTCACGATCTCGCTCATGTCACTTTCTCCAGAACGTCGGGCCGCGTCAGCAACGCCTCGATCACGCGCGCCGTCGTGTCCTCGATCGAATAGCCGGGATGCGTCTCGACCGTCAGGTCGGCCTGCGCGTAGACCGGGACCCGCGCCTCGTAAATCTCCCGCAGGGTCGCAAACGGGTCCGGCGTGCGCAGCAGCGGGCGGGTGTCCTTGGTTTTGACGCGGCTCCACAGCAGCGCGAGGTCGGCCTTGAGCCATACCGACACGCCCTTGCCGGTGATCGTCTCGCGGTTGCGCGCCGCAAGGAACGCCCCGCCGCCCGTCGACAGGATGCCCGGCCGCCCCTCCAGAAGCCGGCCGATGACGGCGGCCTCCCGGTCGCGAAAGAACGGCTCGCCGTCGCGGGCGAATATCTCGGCGATGGTCATGTTGGCGGCGCGCTCGATCTCGGCATCCGAGTCGAGGAACGGCACCCCCAGCCGGGCGGCCAGCGCCCGGCCGACAGCCGTCTTTCCGGCTCCCATCATGCCCACCATCACGACGGTTTTTTTCAGGTCCCACCGCTTGGTCACTTCCACACTCGGCACTCCGCTGCCCAATCGTCGATGTTTTTCCCTGAATGACGTGATCTTGTCGGAAATGCCAGTTATAACTTGGACTAACGCAAAAACGAACCGGGCAGAATCGACCATGCTGAGATTGCTGAAGTGGCTTTTCTATCTTGCCGTGCTGGGTTTCATCGCCCTTGTCGGTTATGCCTATGTGGGCCCGTTTCTCGGGGCGGACTTCTCGCCGCCCAGCGCGGAGATTCGCCAGGATGTCATCATTGACACGAAGTGACATCGCGGCGCTCGCGCTGATCGCCGCGGCGTCGGCGGCACCGGCCCAGCAACCCCTGTCCGCGATCGACTGGCTGGACAGCCCGGGCGCGGCCGGTCGGGCCGACCGCCCGCTGCCGCCACCGGCCGAACCGCCGGTTTCCGGCAGCACGGACATCCCGGATGTGGACGTCATGCCGCTCGATGCCGCGCTGCCCGACGCGGCGGGGCTGCTGCCCGCCGCCAGCACGGGCCTGCCGCGCACGCTCTGGCGGGACAGCACGACATCGGCACTGGTCACGGCGCTCGACGGTCTGCCCGACCGGCCCCTGCCGGCCGTTCAGGCGCTGTTCTACACGCTGCTTCTGACCGAGGCCGACGCGCCGTTCGACGCGGGGAGCGACGCGCGGTTCCTGTCCGCGCGGCTCGATGCGTTGCGGCGCTACGGCGCGGTATCGCCCGCGCTCGCGCTGGTCGAGCGCGCGGGTCCCGCCCGCGCCAGCCTGTTCGACCATTGGCTCGGGCTTGCGCTGCTCGACGGGTCCGAAGCCGCGCCCTGTTCCGCGCTCAAGCGCGATCCGGCCCTAAGCACGGCCTATGCCGCCCGGGTCTACTGTACCGCCCGCGCCGGTGACTGGCAGACGGCCGCGCTGACCTTCGACGCCGCGAAGGCCGTCGGTGCGCTCACCCCGGTCGAGGAACAGCTTCTGGCGGTGTTCCTCAGCCCCGAGGCCATCGACGACGCCACGTTGCCCCCGCCCCCGCGCGACGTGACCCCCCTGACCTTCCGCCTGTTCGAGGCGGCGGGCGCCCCGCTGGCCACCGGCAGCCTGCCGCGCGCCTTTGCCGTGGCCGATCTGCGCGGCACCGCCGGCTGGAAAGCCGAGATCGAGGCGGCCGAGCGTCTGGTCCGCCGCCAAGCCCTGCCCGAGAACCGCCTGCTGGGCCTTTACACGGCGCGCGAACCGGCGGCCTCCGGCGGGGTCTGGGACAGGGCCGCGATGGTACAGCGCGTGCATACCGCCCTGCGTCAGGGCGATACGCGCGCCGTGGCCGGCGTGCTGCCGCGGGCATGGCCCGCGATGCGCGATGCCGGCCTCGGGATCGCCTTTGCGCAGCTCTTCGGGGCCGACCTTCCACAGCGCGACCTGCCCCGCGATCAGCAGCCGCTGGCGCTGCGCATCGGCTTGCTGTCACCGGCCTACGAATCCATCGCGACCAGCCGCCGCCAGACCGGCGGGATGGACGGCGAGACCGCGTTCCTCGTCGATGTGGCGCTCGGCCGCGTCGCCCCGGATGCCGGCACGACCCCGCTGCAACGCGCCATCGCCACCGCCTTTGCCGCCAGCGGCCCGGCCCCCGACCATCGCCCGCTGATCGAGGCGGGCAAGCTGGGCGAGGCGATCATCGCCGCCGCCCGGCAGCTGGAAACGGCCCGCCGTGGCGACCGCGCGCGGCTGGGCGCGGCGCTGCGCAGCCTGCGCGCCGTGGGGCTGGAGGACACGGCCCGCCGCGCCGCCCTGCAACTGCTGATCCTGCGGCGCCCGGCATGACCGGCGGCACTACGCGCTGGCCCGGGATGTTCCTCGAGGCGCAGGCGGCCGAGCTGGGGGCGGCCGACAACACGCTGCAGGCCTACGCGCGCGACCTGAGCGATTTCTTCACGTGGCTTTCGGCGAACGGGCACGATGCGGCGACCGCGACGCAGGCGGATATCGAGGCGTATCTGGTCCATTGCGACGATCAGGGGCTGGCACGGGCGACCCGGGCGCGGCGCCTGTCGGCGATCAAGCAACTCTACCGCTTCGCGTTCGAGGAAAAGCTGCGCGACGACAATCCGGCCATCCGCATCCGCGGGCCCGGCAAACAGCAAAGACTGCCCGGCACGCTGGACGTGGCCGAGGTCGACCGCCTGCTGCAGGCCGCCCGCGACCACGGGCGCGGCCCGGCGGACCGCAGCCGCAACACCTGCCTGATGGAGCTGCTTTACGCCACGGGGATGCGCGTGAGCGAACTCGTCGCGCTGCCCGTCGCCGCCGCCCGGGGTGATCCGCGCCTGCTGCTGATCCGCGGCAAGGCCGACAAGGAACGGCTGGTGCCGCTGTCCGCGCCCGCGCGAACCGCCCTGACAGGCTGGCTTGGCCATCGCGACAGCGCCGAGGAGGCCGCCAAGGCCAAGGGCCGGCCGCCGTCGGCCTTCCTGTTCCCGTCCCGCGGCCGGACGGGGCACCTGACGCGGCACCGTTTCTACCTGCTGATCAAGGAACTCGCCGTCGCCGCCGGCGTGCCCCCGGGCAACGTCACGCCGCACACGCTGCGCCACGCCTTCGCCACCCACCTGCTGGCGGGCGGCGCGGACCTGCGGGCGATCCAGACATTGCTGGGCCATGCCGACGTGGGCACGACCGAGATCTACACCCATGTGCTTGACGCGCGGCTGCGCGATCTCGTCCTTGACCATCACCCGCTGTCAACCGATGCCCGGCCCCCGGACGAGGATTGATCCCCGCGCCATTTGCCGCGCCGACGGGGCGAATGATCCCTTGAACGCGGCGGCCCGGCTGCCCATAACCGGACAATCATTGAAACAATCCTAGACCCGATGGAAACTGCATCACCTGTTCTTGACGCCACCTTCTGGCTCACCGCCGGGGCAATCCTCGGCCTGCTCGTCCTTTCCGGCTTCTTCTCGGGGAGCGAGACCGCCCTGACCGCCGCCTCGCGCGGCAAGTTGCGCGCGCAGGCCGACAAGGGCTCCAAGGGGGCCCGGCGCGCGCTCGACATCACCGAGGACAACGAGCGCCTGATCGGCTCTGTCCTGCTGGGCAACAACCTCGTGAACATCCTCGCCGCGTCGCTGGCGACGGCGCTGTTCACCCGGCTGTTCGGCGAATCCGGCGTGGCGCTGGCCACGCTGGTCATGACGCTGCTGGTCCTGATCTTCGCCGAGGTCCTGCCCAAGACCTACGCCATCACCAACGCCGAGGCCGCCGCCTCGCGCACCGCGCCGGTGATCAGCCTTGTCATCCGCGTGTTCGCGCCCGTCGTGGCCACGGTGCGGTGGTTCGTGCGCGGGGTCCTGCGTGTCTTCGGCGTGCAGACCGATCCCGACAGCCATATCCTTGCCGTGCGCGAGGAAATCGCCGGCGCGCTCTACCTCGGCCATTCCGAAGGGGTGGTCGAGAAGGAGGACCGCGACCGCATCCTCGGCGCGCTCGACCTCGGGGAGCGCGCGGTGGAGGAGATCATGCTCCATCGCTCGCAGATCGAGATGATCGACGCCGACGAAGACCCCGAGGCAATCCTCCAGCAGTGCCTCAAATCCAGCCACACCCGTCTGCCCGTCTTCCGCAACGATCCCGAAAACATCATCGGCGTGGTCCATGCCAAGGACCTGCTGCGCGCGATGTACACGCTCGCCAGCGACGACACCGCGGCGCCGCCCGACGCGCTCAAGGCGTTCGATATCTGCGACGTCGCGATGCACCCGTATTTCGTGCCCGAGACGACAACGCTGGATGACCAGATGCGCCAGTTCCTCAGGATGCGCAGCCATTTCGCGCTTGTGGTGGACGAATACGGCGCGCTTCAGGGGCTCATCACGCTCGAGGACATCCTCGAGGAAATCGTGGGCGAGATCATCGACGAATTCGACACCGACGACGCGCAGCCGATCCGCCGCAGCGACGACAACCAGTTCCTCGTCGACGGCGCCATGACGATCCGCGACCTCAACCGCGCCACGGACTGGAACCTGCCCGACGAGGAAGCCAACACCATCGCCGGGCTGGTCATCCACGAGGCGCAGATGATCCCCGAGGTCAGCCAGGTTTTCAATTTCCACGGCTTCCGATTCGAGGTTGTCGCGCGGAAAGAGAACCGGATTTCCAAGCTGAAAATCCGCAAGCTGTGACATTGGTGTCAAGGTACCGCTTGATCGAGGCGGATCGCTGAAATTACCCTGCCCCCGAGGTTGTGCGCGACCGCCGATTCCGCTGCAACCGTCCGGGCCGGACCGAGGACGACACAACGCGAGGGCGCAGCGTGAACGATATGACCGAAAATCCGGGGGCCGACCGCATTGCGGACCTTCTAGAAACCCGCATGTCGGGCGATGCGCGCCGGACACTTTCGGATCTGGCCCGCAACGCCCGCCGGGTACCGGCGCAGACCCACATACTCGACGAACTGGACGAAGCGCCCGAGGTCGTGCTGCTGTTCGACGGGTGGGTGTCGCTCTACAAGACGTTGGGCGAGGGCCATAACCAGATCGTCGATTTCGCGATCCCGCTCGAGATCGTCCACCCCGCCTCGGCAGACGGCCACACCGCCACCTTTTCCATGCAAGCGGTGACCGACAGTACGGTCCTCACGCTCAAGGCGGCCCGCTGGGACCAGTTGCTCGCAGGTGATCGCGGCCTCGCCCGCCTCGATACGGTGCTCAGCCGCGCCGCCCGGTCACGCGTGTCCGAACGCATGCTTCGACTCGGGCAGGCCAATGCCAAGACATGCGTCGCCTACGCGCTGGTCGAGCTCTGCCTGCGGCTCGGCGCGCGCGGCCGGACGGACGAATGCGCCTATCACCTGCCGATCACGCAGCAGAAACTTGGTGAATTCGTCGGGCTGACATCGGTGCATGTCTGCCGGATCCTCGGGCAGATGTCCGACGCGGGGATCATCGAATCCACCGATCACATCGACATCCGCGTGCACGATCCCGACGCGCTGCTGGCGCTGGCCGGTGTGGAGTTCGACGCCCTCGCCGGTGAAATCCTGCCGCCCCTCGGGTGAGGGCGGCGCGCCCGGCGTTAGCGCAACCAAGGCGCGGACGCCCGATTTTGCGATAACGGTTACCGCTAACATACTGACTGCCGGTGATTTTTTCCTTTCCGCGGGCGCGCGCGGCGGCTATATCGCGCGCATTCCGGTATCGCAGGAGATCATCGCATGACCATTACCGTCGGCATCAACGGATTCGGCCGGATCGGCCGCTGCACGCTGGCCCACCTGGCCACGAGCACCCGCAACGACATCAAGGTCACCAAGGTGAACGCCACCGGCCCGCTGGAAACGGCGGCGCATCTGATGAAATACGACAGCGTGCACGGCCGCTTCCCCGGCGAGATCACGCTGGGCGCGGACACGATGGATCTCGGCCGCGGCCCGATGAAGATGTACTCCACCTACGACATGGACGAGCTCGACTGGTCCGGCGTCGACGTCGTCCTCGAATGTACCGGCAAGTTCAACGACGGCCGCAAGGCGCGGGCGCATCTTGACCGCGGCGCCGGCAAGGTGCTGCTGTCGGCGCCCGGCAAGAACGTGGATCGCACCGTCGTCTACGGCGTGAACGACGCCGACCTGCGCACCGGGGACGTGATGATCTCGAACGGGTCCTGCACCACCAACTGCCTCGCCCCGATCGCCAAGGTTCTCAACGAGGGCGTCGGCATCGAATCGGGCATCATGACCACGATCCACGCCTATACCGGCGATCAGCCGACGCTGGACCGCCGGCACGACGACCTGTACCGCGCGCGCGCCGCCGCCATGTCGATGATCCCGACCTCAACCGGCGCCGCCAGGGCCCTGGGCGAGGTGCTGCCCGACCTCAAGGGCAAGCTCGACGGCTCGGCCATCCGCGTGCCCACCCCCAACGTGTCGGCCGTGGACCTGACCTTCGTCGCGAAAAAGGACGTGACCGAGGCCGACGTGAACGAGATCGTGGCCGAGGCCGCCGCCGGCCCCATGAAGGGCATCCTCGGCTATGACCCCGAACCCAAGGTCAGCATTGACTTCAACCATACCGAGGAAAGCTCGATCTTCGCCCCCGACCAGACCAAGGTCACCGGCGGGCGCCTCGTGCGGGTGCTGGCGTGGTATGACAACGAATGGGGCTTCTCCTGCCGCATGGCGGACGTGGCCGTGGCGATGGGCCGCCTCGCCTGACGCCCTCGCGCGTGGCGCTTGTCAAGATCGGTCCCGTCGGGCATACCCGGCGGGATTTTTCCGTCCGGACCCGTCAGGCATGACAAACAAGATCGCTCTCTTTCTCGGCGCGCTCATCCTCGTCGCCGTCGGCGTCGATCAAGCCGTCTACGACGGCACGACCCTCCTGTTCCTGTTGCGCAAGCTCGTGGCGCTCATCGAATGGATGGCGTTCTGGCGCTGACATGACGGCGGGCCCGGCACCTTGACATCCCTGCCCCGGCGCCCGTATCTTGGCGCTAATGTTAGCGCTAACTTCCATCACCCGCCAATTGCAATCCGCTCGGGAGACACACATGACACTCAACATAGCCATCAACGGCTTCGGCCGCATCGGGCGCAACGTGCTCCGCGCCATCGTCGAATCGGGGCGCACCGACGTCAATGTCGTGGCCATCAACGACCTCGGCCCGGTCGAAACCAACGCCCACCTGCTGGAATTCGACAGCGTGCACGGCCGCTTCCCCGGCACGATCAAGACGGAGGGCACCACCATCGACGCGGGCCGCGGCCCGATCGAGGTGACGGCCCTGCGCGACCCCGCCGACCTGCCCTGGGGGCACGTGGACGTGGTGCTGGAATGCACGGGTGTCTTCAACGACCGCGACGCGGCCGCCCGCCACCTTGAAAACGGGGCGAAGCGCGTTCTCGTCTCGGCCCCGTGCAAGGGCGCCGACCGCACCGTCGTCTACGGGGTGAACCACGACAGCCTGACGGCGGATGACCGCGTGGTGTCCAACGCGTCATGCACGACGAACTGCCTCGCCCCGGTGGCCAAGGTGCTGCACGACGCCATCGGCATCGACCGCGGTTTCATGACCACCGTGCACAGCTATACCGGCGACCAGCCCACGCTGGACACGATGCACAAGGACCTCTACCGCGCCCGCGCCGCGGCGCTGAACATGATCCCCACCACCACGGGCGCGGCCCGCGCCGTGGGGCTGGTGCTGCCCGACCTTGCCGGCCGACTGGACGGGACGGCCATCCGCGTACCGACGCCCAATGTCAGCGTGGTGGACTTCACCTTCGAATCCAGCCGGGCCACCACCGCCGAGGAGATCAACGAGGCGGTCGCCGGGGGCACCGGGGGCGCGTTGACCGGCGTCCTCGACATCTGCCGCCGCGAACTCGTCTCGGGGGACTTCAACCACAACGCCCACAGCTCGGTCTTCGCGACCGACCAGACACGGGTTATGGACGGCACCATGTGCCGCGTCCTGAGCTGGTACGACAACGAATGGGGGTTCTCGAACCGCATGGTGGATACCGCGGCGGCCATGGGCCGCCACATCGCCGCCCCGGCAGGCACTGGCGCCGGCCACAGCGCGGAATACGCCTGACGCGCCCCGCGCGGCTCAGGCAAACTTGGCGAGCAAGCGGTCCTTGACGGCGGGGGTGACGAACTTGGTGACATCCCCGCCAAGCCGCGCGATTTCCTTGACCAGCTTGCTGGCGATGGCCTGGTGATCGGCATCGGCCATGAGGAACACGGTCTCCACCGAATCATCGAGGGACCGGTTCATGCCGACCATCTGGAACTCGTATTCGAAATCCGAGACGGCGCGCAATCCACGGACGATGAGCGTGGCGTTCACGTCATGCGCGCAATCGATCAGCAGGTTCTCGAACGGGTGCGCCACGATCTCCGTGCCGGTCTTCGCGCTCAGGCTCGAACAGGCGGCCTCGATCATGTCCACGCGCTCCTCGAGCGTGAAGAGAGGCCCCTTGTCGCGGTTGATCGCCACGCCGATCACCAGCCTGTCAACCAGCGCCGCCGCCCGGCGTATTATGTCGATGTGACCCAGTGTGATCGGGTCGAACGTGCCGGGATAAAGGCCGATCCGCATGAAGCGTGTCTCCGTCTGCTGTGTCAGGCCCACGACACAACAACGCGTCACCGATTGCAAGCGGAACGGGCCGGCCGCGAAGGGGCGCTGCCCCTCTTGGCCTTTGGCCAATTCACCCCGGGATATTGGGGCCGAGAAGAAACCCCGCCCGGGCCGGCGGCGATCAGTAGCCCATGATCATGCCTTCCAGCGCGTCCTTCTCCATGGAAAGCTCCTCGAGCCGCGCCTTGACCACGTCGCCGATGGTGACGATGCCCACCAGCTTGCCGTCGTCCACCACCGGCATGTGGCGGAAGCGGCCGTCGGTCATCCGCGACAGGACGGCGTCCGACTTGTCCTGCCGCGAGCAGCAGACCGGGTTGCGCGTCATCATCTCGTCGATGGTTTCGGTCAGGCAGGTCGCCCCGCGCACCGCGAGGCTGCGCACGATATCGCGTTCGGAGATGATGCCGTCCACCCGCTCCCCGTCCTGCGACACGACAAGCCCGCCGATCCGCCGCTCGGCGAGGATCTGCGCGGCATCGGACACGCGTGTGCCCGGTTTGATCGTGACGACCCCGCCGTCGCCTTTCGCCTTGAGGATCTGTTGGACCAGCATGGCAATTCCTCCGGAATAAAATTTCGCGTAAATCACGGTTCACGATCAGAAAGTTTCTGTCAAGCCTGAGCCTCGAGCCGGGCCACCTCTTGGCGCACGCCTTCGGCCAGCGCCGCGGCGAAGCGGTTCATGCGGTCGAGCCGGCGGTCGTCGGCGTGCCGCACAAGGTAGAAGCTGCGGGTCAGGCTGAACTTGTCGGGCAGGACCCGCACCATGCCCGGCGTGGCGGCCATGGCGAAATCGTGGACGACGCCCAGCCCCCCGCCCTGCCGTATCCAGTTGAACTGTACCGAGACCGAGTTCGACCCGAGATTCACGCGGTCGAGCCCGATCTCGCTGAGGTAATCGAGCTCCTTGTCGAAGATCATGTCCTGGATGTAGCCGATGATCCGGTGGCCGCGGATGTCGTCGAGAGTCTCGATCGGGCCGTTGCGGCGCAGGTACCCGCGCATCGCGGCGAGGTGCAGCTTGTAATCGGTGACCTTCTGCACCAGCAGACGGCCGGTGGCCGGCGGGCTGACGCCGATGGCCATATCGGCCTCGCGTTTCGACAGGTTCACGACACGCGGTAATGCGACGATCTGAACATCA
>JAVLCJ010000003.1:0-72182 GCA_031580875.1 Roseovarius sp. | reverse complement strand
CTTCGCGCTCGGGATCATGCCCTACATCTCGGCCTCGATCATCGTGCAGCTCATGACGGCGATGGTGCCGTCGCTGGAGCAGCTCAAGAAAGAGGGCGAGCAGGGCCGCAAGAAGATCAACCAGTACACGCGGTACGGCACGGTGCTGCTGGCGACGCTGCAATCCTACGGACTGGCGGTGAGCCTGCAATCCGGCGAGTTGGTGACCAACCCCGGATTCTTCTTCATCGCCAGCTGCATGATCACGCTGGTCGGCGGCACCATGTTCCTGATGTGGCTGGGCGAGCAGATCACGGCGCGCGGCGTCGGCAACGGTATTTCGCTCATCATCTTCGTGGGCATCATTGCAGAGGTGCCGGCGGCATTGGCGCAGTTCTTCAGCCAGGGCCGGTCCGGCGCGCTGAGCCCGGCGGTGATCGTCGGGGTCATCGTGATGGTCGTGGTGGTCATCGGCTTTGTCGTGTTCATGGAGCGCTCCTTGCGCAAGGTGCATATCCAGTATCCGCGCCGGCAGGTGGGGATGAAAGTCTATGACGGCGGCTCGTCGCATCTGCCGGTCAAGGTCAACCCGGCCGGCGTTATCCCGGCGATTTTCGCGTCGTCGCTATTGTTGCTACCCACGACGATCAGCACCTTCTCGGGCAACCAGACGAGCCCCTTCATGTCGACGGTGCTTGCTTATTTCGGTCCCGGCCAGCCGCTCTACCTCGCGTTTTTCACGGGGATGATCGTCTTTTTCGCGTATTTCTACACGTACAACGTGGCGTTCAAGCCCGACGACGTGGCCGACAACCTGAAGAACCAGAACGGTTTCGTGCCGGGTGTCCGGCCGGGCAAGAAAACCGCGGAATATCTTGAACATGTCGTGACACGGATCCTCGTGCTGGGGTCGGCTTACCTTGCGGCCGTCTGCCTTCTGCCGGAGATACTGCGCAGCCAGTTCGCCATCCCGTTCTATTTCGGGGGCACGTCGGTTCTTATTGTGGTTTCCGTCACGATGGATACCATACAGCAGGTTCAGAGCCATCTGCTGGCGCACCAGTACGAGGGTCTGATCGAGAAATCGCAGCTGAGCGGCAAGGGCAAGGGCAAGAAGCGCGCTCGCAGAAAAGGGACAGGACGCAAATGAATATCATCCTCCTCGGACCGCCGGGCGCCGGCAAGGGAACGCAGGCCCAGAAGCTGGTTGATGCGCGCAACATGATCCAACTCTCGACCGGCGACATGCTGCGCGAGGCGAAGGAAAGCGGCACCGAGATGGGCAAGATCGTCGCCGACGTCATGGCCCGTGGTGACCTTGTCACCGACGAGATCGTGATCGGTCTCATTCGCGAGAAACTGCAAGGCGACAAGCAGGGCGGTTTCATATTCGATGGCTTTCCGCGGACCTTGGCGCAGGCCGACGCCCTGGACGACCTGCTCCGGGAACAAGACGAGTCCCTTGATGCGGTGATCGAAATGCGCGTCGATGACGACACGCTCATCAAACGCATTGTCGGCCGCGCCGACGAGGCCCGCGCCGCGGGGCAGCCCGTACGCGCCGATGATAACGAGGAAAGCGTCAAGCACCGCTTGATGGAATACTACAAGAAAACGGCCCCGCTGATTGGCTATTATTACGCCAAGGGCCAGCTCAAGCCGGTCGACGGGCTGGGCGAGGTCGACGAGGTGAAGGCCGCCATCGACGGCGCCCTCGACGGCTGACGCCACGGCGTGAGGCGCGGGCGCCGCGCCGTTGCTTTGCCCGCCCTGCAGGAAGCGGGGACAAGGGGGTTGACGGCCCCGCCAAATGCCCATACGCAGCGTCATCTCGTTCGAGACGCGATTCCCCGTGGGCCAACGCCCGGAAGGGATCGATCACCTGCAATTCAGCTGCGGCCCGATGCGTCATGCCTCGGGCCTGCGTTGTGAAAAAAGGTTCTGGAGCTACGGAACCGCAACGAAAGGAACCAGACACGTGGCACGTATCGCCGGCGTTAACATCCCGACAAGCAAACGGGTGCCCATCGCCCTTACCTATATCACCGGCATTGGTCATTCCTCGGCCAAGGCCATCTGCGAAGCAACCGGCATTGACCAGACCCGCCGGGTCAACGAGCTCAGCGATGCCGAGGCACTGGCCCTGCGGGAGCATATCGACGTGAACTATACCGTCGAGGGCGACCTGCGCCGCGAGACGCAGATGAACGTCAAGCGCCTGATGGACCTGGGCTGCTACCGTGGTCTGCGCCACCGCCGCAACCTGCCGGTCCACGGTCAGCGTACCCATACCAATGCCCGTACCCGCAAGGGCCCGGCGAAACCGATCGCCGGCAAGAAGAAATAAGGGAGGGCTTGAAGAATGGCACGTGATACCCGCAAGGCGACCCGCGGCAAGCGCAAGGTCTCCAAGAATATCGCCACGGGCGTGGCGCATGTGAACAGCAGCTTCAACAACACCAAGATCCTGATCTCGGACGTGCAGGGCAACGCGATCTCGTGGTCGTCGGCCGGCACCATGGGCTTCAAGGGGTCGCGGAAATCCACGCCCTACGCCGCCCAGATGGCCGCCGAGGATGCCGGAAAGAAGGCGCAGGAGCACGGGATGCGCACGCTGGAAGTGGAAGTTCAGGGGCCCGGGTCGGGCCGTGAATCCGCCCTGCGCGCGCTGGCTGCCGTCGGCTTCAACATCACGTCGATCCGCGACGTGACGCCGATCACCCACAATGGCTGCCGTCCGCCCAAGCGCCGTCGGGTGTAAGCGACAGAACTTACCGGTGGGGCCGCGTGCTTGTTCACGGCCCCATTCCGTTATTTTGAACCTCGGGCGTCTTTGGCCTTTGGACATGGGGCCGGGGACAGGAATGGAGGGAACGCATGATCCACAAGAACTGGGCTGAACTTATCAAGCCGACGCAGCTGGAGGTTAAGCCGGGCAATGACCCGCTGCGGCAGGCGACGGTAATGGCCGAACCGCTGGAGCGCGGCTTCGGCCTGACGCTCGGCAACGCGCTGCGCCGCGTTCTTCTGTCGAGCCTTCAGGGTGCGGCGATCACCAGTGTCCAGATAGACAACGTGCTGCACGAATTTTCCAGCGTGTCGGGCGTGCGCGAGGATGTCACCGACATCGTGCTCAACCTAAAGGGGGTTGCGCTGCGGATGGACGTCGAAGGGCCGAAGCGCCTGTCGATCAACGCCAAGGGGCCGGGCGTCGTCACCGCCGGCGATATCAGCGACAGCGCGGGTATCGAGCTCCTGAACAAGGATCACGTCATCTGCCACCTCGACGATGGGGCTGACCTGTTCATGGAGCTCACGGTCAATACCGGCAAGGGCTATGTCGCCGCCGACAAGAACAAGCCCGAGGACGCGCCGATCGGGCTCATTCCGGTGGACGCCATCTATTCGCCGGTCATCCGGGTCAGCTATGACGTTCAGCCGACGCGCGAGGGTCAGGTGCTGGATTATGACAAGCTGACCATGAAGGTGGAAACCGACGGGTCGGTGTCGCCGGATGACGCCGTGGCCTATGCCGCGCGCATCCTTCAGGACCAGCTTTCGATCTTCGTGAACTTCGAGGAACCCGAGTCGGCCGGTCGCGAGTCCGAAGAGGACGGGCTGGAGTTCAATCCGCTGCTTCTGAAGAAGGTCGACGAGCTGGAGCTTTCCGTGCGCTCGGCCAACTGCCTGAAGAACGACAACATCGTCTATATCGGCGACCTGATCCAGAAGACCGAGGCCGAGATGCTGCGCACGCCGAATTTCGGTCGCAAGTCGCTGAACGAGATCAAGGAAGTCCTGTCGGGGATGGGCCTGCATCTGGGCATGGATGTCGAGGACTGGCCGCCGGACAATATCGAGGATCTGGCCAAGAAGTTCGAAGACCAGTTCTGAACTGGCGGCGCGCCCGCCGGGCGCGCCCGCGACCCGGGCAAAATCGCCCCAAGGAGAGGGTCTGACACGCATCAGGCCCCTGACAAAGCATAAACCTTAAGGAGATCGAAAATGCGTCATGCAAGAGGCTACCGCCGCCTGAACCGGACCCATGAGCACCGCAAGGCCCTTTGGGCGAACATGGCGGGCTCGCTTATCGAACACGAACAGATCAAGACGACGCTGCCGAAGGCGAAGGAACTGCGCCGCATCATCGAAAAGCTGGTCACGCTGGGCAAGCGCGGTGATGTTCATGCCCGCCGCCAGGCGGCTGCGCAGCTCAAGCAGGACCAGTACGTCGCCAAGCTGTTCGACGTGCTCGGCCCGCGGTACAAGGATCGCCAGGGCGGATACGTCCGCGTTCTGAAGGCCGGATTCCGGTATGGTGACATGGCGCCCATGGCCATCATCGAGTTCGTGGATCGTGATGTCGATGCCAAGGGCGCGGCCGACAAGGCGCGCGTCGCCGCCGAGGAAGCCGCCGCGGACGCGGAATAAGACCCGTTCCGCCGGCCTGTCCGTTAGGGGCCCCTGCCGTTCGCGGCGGGGGCCTTTTCGTTCCGGGTGCGGCCGCGGCGCGGCACAGCGGTTGCATTGGGGGCGTCCTCGGCGCATATCTGGCTGCGACGGGGGAGAGAGGGCGCATGATCCGCATATTGTTGATATTGTCGGTCCTGCTGGCCGGGCCGGGGCTGGCCCAAACACGGGTCCCGGAAAGCCGGGGCGAGATCGCCCTTGGCTTCACCCCGGTCGTGAAGCGCGCGGCGCCGGCAGTGGTGAACATCTATGCGAAGAAGGTCGTGAACGTCCGCACGAGCCCGTTTCGCGGCGATCCCTTTTTCGAAAACCTGTTCCAAGATTTCGGGATGCCCCGCAAACGGGTTCAGAATTCGCTGGGATCCGGCGTGATCCTGAGCCGCGACGGAATCGTCGTGTCGAATTATCATGTTGTGGGCGAGGCGTCGGATATCCGCGTGGTGTTGAACGATCGGCGGGAATACTCGGCGCGCGTCCTTCTGGCCGACGAGGAGAGCGATCTTGCGATCCTCCGGCTTGACGGTGCCGCGGACATGCCGGCACTGGACCTGCGCGACAGCGACAAGGTCGAGGTGGGCGAACTGGTGCTGGCCATCGGCAACCCGTTCGGTGTGGGGCAGACGGTGAGCAGCGGGATCGTGTCCGGGCTGGCCCGGTCCGGCACGGCGGCGGGCAATGCGCGCGGGTATTTCATCCAGACCGACGCGCCGATCAATCCCGGCAATTCCGGCGGTGCGCTTGTTGATGTGCAGGGCCGCCTGATCGGGATCAACACCCGTATCCTGAGCCGCTCCGGCGGGTCGAACGGGATCGGTTTCGCCATTCCCGCGGACCTCGTGGCAGCGTTCGTCGCGCAGGCGCGCGCGGGCCATGACCGGTTCGAGCGGCCCTGGGCGGGGCTTGGCGGGCAGCCGGTGACGGCCGACCTGGCCGAGGGGCTGGGGCTGGCGCGGCCCGGCGGGATCATCGTGTCACAGGTCCATCCGCAAAGCCCCTTTGCCGCGGCGGACGTGCGGCCCGGGGACGTGTTGCTGTCGGTGAACGGCCGGCCGGTCAACACCCCGGCCGAAATGATCTACCGGATGTCGGTTGCCGGTATGGGCCAAAGGGCCCGGGTAAGCCGCGTGCGCGACGGCGGGCCGCCGCGGATTGTGGAGGTGCCGCTGATCGCGCCGCCCGAAACCCCGCCGCGGGACCGGCGCGAAACCGGCCGCCGTTCGGCCATTCCCGGGCTGGTCATATCGACCTTGAACCCGGCGGTGATCGCGGATTACGGTCTTCCGCTGACCGCCGAGGGCGTGGTGGTGGATGATCCGGGCCGGATCGGGCAGCGCGCCGGGCTGCGGCGCGGCGACGTGCTGCGCGCGGTGAATGGTGTTCCGTCCACTGACACGGAAACCGCCGCGACGGCGCTGCGCGAGGCCAGCGGGCGCTTGGCGCTGGATGTGCAACGGGGTGAGCGGCGCATGGTCATGCGTTTCAGGTTGTAACGGATGGGGGACCTTTTCGGGACATCCCCCGGCACGGCGCCCGACAGCGCCCCGCGCCCCCTGGCCGACAGGTTGCGGCCGCAAAAGCTGTCCGAGGTGATCGGTCAGCAGCATGTGCTGGGCCCCGAAGCGCCGCTTGGCGTGATGCTGGCCGGGGGCAGCCTCACATCGCTGGTTTTCTGGGGGCCGCCGGGCGTCGGCAAGACCACGATCGCGCGGCTTCTGGCGGACGAAACCGACCTGCACTTCGTCCAGATCAGCGCGATTTTCACAGGGGTCCCGGACCTGCGCAAGGTTTTCGATGAAGCCAAGCACCGGCGCGCGAACGACCACGGCACCCTGCTTTTCGTGGACGAAATCCACCGCTTCAACAAGGCGCAGCAGGACAGTTTCCTGCCGCACATGGAGGACGGCACGATCCTGCTGGTCGGGGCCACCACCGAGAATCCCAGCTTCGAGTTGAACGCGGCATTGCTGAGCCGGGCGCAGGTTCTGGTTCTCGAAAGGTTGGAGCTGGCCGACCTGGAGCGTCTGGCGCAACGGGCCGAGCAGGAGCTGGACCGGGCGCTGCCCCTGGACGGGGCGGCACGCGAGGCGCTTCTCGAGATGGCTGACGGTGACGGCCGCGCCCTGTTGAACCTGATCGAGCAGGTCGCGGCGTGGCATGGGGAGGGCAAGCTCGATACCGCCGGGCTGACGGCGCGATTGACGCGCCGGGCGGCGCAGTACGACAAGAGCGGGGATGCCCATTACAACCTGATTTCGGCATTGCACAAGTCGGTGCGGGGCTCGGATGCCGACGCGGCCCTTTACTGGCTGGCGCGGATGCTGGAGGGCGGCGAGGACCCGCGCTATCTGGCGCGGCGCATAACCCGCATGGCGGTGGAGGATATCGGTCTGGCCGATCCGCAGGCGCAGGCGGTCTGCCTGCAATCATGGGAAACCTATGAACGTCTCGGCAGCCCCGAGGGGGAGCTGGCGCTGGCACAGGCGGTGACATACCTCGCGCTGGCGCCCAAGTCGAACGCGGCCTACGTCGCCTACAAGGCGGCCCGGCGCGCGGCGAAGGACACCGGCAGCGCACCGCCCCCCAAGCATATCCTGAACGCGCCAACGCAGCTGATGAAGGATCAGGGCTATGGCGCGGGCTATGCCTATGACCACGATGCCGAGGACGGTTTCTCCGGGCAGGATTATTTCCCGGATGGTCATGAACGGGACGAATTCTACCGCCCCGTCGAGCGCGGATTCGAGCGGGAGTTGAAAAAACGGGTGGATTATTTCGCCCGCCTGCGCCGATCGCGCAGCTGAGTCGCGCCTGCCGCCCCGCGCAGGCGGCCGCGCCACGTCGTGGCGAGCGTGTCGTTTTTTGACCATTCGGTCACCTTTCGTCCGTGTGGCCCACGCGCGGATGGCCCTCGTGAAATCACTATCTATTGGACGAAACTAAAAAAAACCTGAATTCACGAAGTATAGGGTGGATGCAATAAAAAATTCGTGTTTTGGTAATTTCATGTCGCAAACAAGCTGCTTGAGAAGAAAATTGACGTAGAAGCTTAATGCGAAGGCCGGCTGTGATATAATGCGCGGCATGACCAATAAGCAAGCAAGACAGGGAGAGATCATGACCAAGGAAACTGATCAGATGCTGATTGACAAGCTCGCGAACGCGGCCCGGCAGGGCAGCATCTCGCGCCGGTCATTCATGCACTATTCCATGGCGGCGGGGATGACGGCGTCGGCCGCGACCGGGCTCTGGACCAACAGCGCCTATGCACAGCCCAAGCGCGGTGGCACGTTCAAGGTGGGGATGCACGACGGGAATTCGTCGGACACCCATGATCCCGGCCAATACGTGTCGCGACAGCAGATCTACCTCGCCCACCAGTATCGCAGCTACCTGACCCTGATCGAACCCGACGGGAGCCTCGGGCCCGATCTGGCAAGCAACTGGTCGGCCAACGACGACGCGTCCGTCTGGACGTTCGAGCTCAACCCGAACGCGTCTTTCCACAGCGGGCGGAAGGTTGTCGCGACGGATGTCGTGGCCTCGCTCAATCACCATCGGGGCGACGAATCGACCTCGGCGGCGAAATCCCTGCTGTCGTCGGTGACGGACATTCAGGCGGATGGCGAGAGCGCGGTTGTCGTGACTCTGTCGAGCGGCATTGCGGATCTGCCGTGGCTGATGACGGACTATCACCTCGCGATTTGTCCGGCGAACGAGGACGGAACCGCGAACTGGCAGTCCGGGGACGGATCGGGACCCTACAAGATCGATGACGGCGAGTGGGGTGTCGGCTGGAAGCTGAGCCGCCACGAGGGTTGGCATCTGGAGGGCGCGTATTTCGACAATCTCGAGATGCTCGTTCTCAACGATCCGAACGCGCGCCAGACCGCGCTGGTCACCGGGGACGTCGACGCGGTTTCGCTGATTGACCTCAAGACCTCGGCGTTGCTGCAGCGCGACCCCAACATCGCCGTCGAGAACGTGCCGTCGGCCGCTGCGATCACGATGCCGATGTTCTGCGACACCGCGCCTTACAACGACGTGAACGTGCGCAACGCTCTGAAGCTGCTGATCAATCGCGACGAGATCATCGAGAAGATCGCGTTCGGCGCGGCAACCAAGGGCAACGATTTCCACCATTCGCCGGCGATGCCCTACTGGCCCGATGACATCCCGCAGCGGGAGTATGACCCGGATCAGGCGAAATCGCTGCTCAAGAAAGCCGGCGCCGAGGGGCTGGAAGTCAGCATCTCGACGGCGGACAGCCTGTTCTCGGGGGCGGTGGACATGTGCGTGCTCTTTGCCGAGCAGGCCAAGGCCGCCGGCGTGACGATCAACGTCGTGCGCGAGCCCAACGACGGCTACTATTCCGACGTGTGGCTCAAGAAGCCGTTCTGCGCCGTGTCGTGGGGCGCGCGCCCCACGCCGGATGTGATGTACTCGTTGGCCTACAAGGCGGATGCCGACTGGAACGAAAGCCGCTGGAAGAACGAACGCTTCAACGAGCTGCTGCTTCAGGCCAAGTCCGAACTGGACGATGGCCTGCGGGCGGAAATGTACCGCGAGATGGCGATGCTGGCCCGGAATGACGGCGGCACGATCATCCCGATGTTCAACAACTTCGTTTACGCGCGGCGCAACAACGTCATGCGCGGTGACAGCCTTGCCGCGAGTTGGGAGCTCGACGGTGCGCGCGCACCGAGCCGCTGGTGGTTTGCCGGCTGAGCGGCAAGAAAAGGCCCGGCGCGCGACCGCGCCGGGTCACTGCCGTTGACCGGGTGATCCCGGTCCGGAAAAGGGGGCAACGAAAACACGAACGCACTTCATCAACCTGCTTACGATTTCAATAACTTGGCGCGCAGGGCGCGATAAACTGAAGCAGGTGCTCTTGGCTCCGACGAGCCTCGGGACAAATCACCTCAGGGTAATCTCAGGGAGACATCATGACGAAAATCAAGGATCAGGGTCTGGTAGACCGGGTGGTGGCAGCAGCACGCGAGGGCAAGATATCCCGCCGCTCCTTCATGAACTATTCGCTGGCGGCGGGGATGACAACCTCGGCGGCAACCGGGCTGTGGAGCAGCTCGGCACAGGCGCAGCCTTCACGCGGCGGGCGTTTCCGTCTTGGCGCGCACGACGGCAACACGTCGGACAGCCACGATCCGGGGACCTACGTCACCTATTCGATGATCATGCTCATCCACACATTCCGCAGCTACCTCACGCTGATCGAGCCCGACGGGTCGCTCGGGCCGGACGTGGCAACGGAATGGTCGGCAAGCCCCGATGCGAAGGAATGGACCTTCAGGCTGAATGACAGGGCGACGTTCCACAGCGGCAAGAAGGTCACGGCGAATGACGTTGTCGCGTCGCTGAACCACCACCGCGGGGACGATTCGACCTCGGCGGCGAAGGCGCTCCTGTCGGACGTGGAGGACATCGTCGACAACGGCGACCACTCGGTGACGCTCAAAATGGCGACCGGCAACGCCGACCTGCCATGGCTGATGACGGATTACCACTTCGCCATCTGCCCCGCGAACGACGACGGCAGCATCGACTGGCAGTCGGGCGACGGCTGCGGCCCCTACCGGTTGGTCGAGACGGAGTTCGGCGTGCGCTATCATCTGCAGCGCCACGATGGCTGGCACCTTGACGGCGCCTATTTCGACGAGGTCACGATCATCGTGCTGAACGACCCGAACGCGCGTCAGACCGCGCTGGTGACGGGTGACGTGGACGCGGTGACGCAGCTCGAACTCAAGACGCTTGCCCTGCTGGAGCGCGACCCGAACATCGAGATCGACAACGTGCCGTCGGCCTCGGCGATCACGATGCCGATGTTCTGCGATGTCGCGCCGTTCGACAACGTCGATGTGCGCAACGCCATCAAGCTGTCGATGAACCGCGACGAGGTGATCGAGAAGATCGTGTTCGGCGCGGCGACCAAGGGCAATGATTTCCACCATTCGCCGGCGATGCCCTACTGGCCCGATGACATCCCGCAGCGGGAATATGACCCGGACCAGGCGAAATCTCTGCTCAAGAAGGCTGGCGCAGAAGGCTTGTCGGTGGAGCTCAAGGTGGCCGACTCGGTGTTTTCCGGGGCGGTGGACATGTGCGTGCTCTTCGCGGAACAGGCCAAGGCGTCCGGCATCGACATCAAGGTGAGCCGGGTGCCCAGCGACGGGTATTATTCCGACGTCTGGCTGAAGGACCCGTGGTGCGTGGTTCAGTGGGGCGCGCGCCCGACACCGGACGTGATGTATTCGCTGGCTTACAAGGCGGACGCGTCGTGGAACGAAAGCCATTGGCAGAACGAGCGTTTCAACGAACTTCTGCTTCAGGCGAAATCCGAGCTGGACGACGCGAAACGCGCCGAGATGTACCGCGAGATGGCGATGCTGGCGCGGAATGACGGGGGCACGCTGATCCCGTTCTTCTCGAATTTCGTGTATGCGCGGCGCAGCAACGTCAAGCACGGCCCGGATCTGGCGGCAAGCTGGCAGATGGACGGTGCGCGTGCGGCGAGCCGCTGGTGGTTCGGGTAAACGTGTTTTGCAGGACGGGTTCGGCGCGGCGGCGCCGGACCTTCACCGCCCGGTCGGTGCAGATTTCTTCCCATCTCATCACCGGGGCCACCAGTCGGGGTGGGCACTGCCAGACGAGCGCAGCGCCCTGACCCGCAAGAAAAACTGTTAAGCTGACCGCGCATGGGACATCGCGGCACGGTCGGGTTCAACAGCAGGAGGGACAAATGGGAGACATACTGGGGCTGATCGCGAGACGGCTCGGGCTTGGGGCGATCATTCTTCTGGTCATCTCGGTCATCATCTTTTTCATGGTCGAATTGTTGCCGGGCGACATCGCGACGGCCGTGCTCGGGCAGGGCGCCACCGAAGAGAACGTCGCCGCCCTGCGCAAGGAAATGGGGCTCGATCAGCCCGCGATCCTTCGCTACCTCGATTGGTTGAGCGGTGCGATCTTCTTCGACTTCGGCAATTCGATCGTCACCGGGGAAAGCGTGGCCAACACGATCAGCGACCGTTTCATGAACACACTGTTCCTGGCGGCGTACGCGGCCGTGATCGCGGTGCCGTTCGCCATCATCCTCGGCATCATCGTCGCGCTTCTGCGCAACTCGATCTTCGACCGCGTGGCGAACGTCGTGACGTTGACCTCGATCTCCAGCCCGGAATTCTTCCTCGGGTACATCCTCATCCTCTATTTCGCGGTCAAGTGGAGCATGTTCCCCGCGATTTCGAGCCTGAGCGAGGACATGACGCTCGGGGAGCTTCTGTCCCGCACCTTCCTGCCGGCCCTCACGCTGGTTCTCGTGGTGACGGCGCACATGATGCGCATGACGCGGGCCGCGATCATCAACCTGCTGGCATCGCCCTATATCGAGATGGCGCGGCTGAAAGGGGCGCCGCCGTGGCGGGTGATCGTCAAGCACGCCCTGCCGAATGCCTGGGCGCCGATCATCAACGTCGTGGCGCTCAACCTCGCGTACCTGATCACGGGCGTCGTGCTGGTCGAGGTCGTCTTCGTCTATCCCGGCATCGGGCAGGCACTCGTTGACGCCGTGAGCAAGCGTGACTTCCCGGTTGTTCAGGCCTGCTGCCTGATCTTCGCCGCCACCTTCATCCTGCTGAACCTGGCTGCGGATGTTGGCGCGATCCTGACCAATCCGCGTTTGCGGCATCCGAAGTAAGGGGGTGGACAGATGAGTATCTCAGTCTTCATATTCGGCTACTACACGGTTCTGTTGGCCGCCTCCTGCGTCGCGGCGTATCTGAACAAGCGTTCGGTCTTCATGCTGCTGTTCTCGCTCACGCTGGTGTCCTTCATCCTGGGGATCGTCGGCGGCGTCGGGGCGCTGCAGACGGTGGCGGCGATTGCCGGCCTGCTGGCGCTGGCCGGCATGGTTTCCTACGGGTTCAAGGAATTCCTGATCGCCATGTCCTCCGAAGAGATGGCCAAGGAATTGCGCACCGCGCCCCTGACAGCCGCATTCGGCATGTTCGTCATCTTCACCTACGTGATCATGGGTATCTTCGCACCGCTGATCGCGCCGCATGGCGAGGCGGAGGTGATCGCCTCGGCGTTTGCGCCGCGGGACGAAAACATGCTGCTCGGGGCCGACCAGCTGGGCCGCGACATCTTCAGCCGGATCATCTACGGCACGCGCAACTCGGTCGGGTTGGCGCTGGCCGCAACGGTCGCGGCCTTCGTCCTCGGCGCGCTTGCCGGGCTGCTGGCCGCCACCAAGGGCGGCTGGTTCGACCAGTTCATGGGTCGGCTCGCCGATGTGATCATGTCGATCCCGTCGCTGATCTTCGCGCTTCTGATGCTGTCGATCTTCGGGCCCGATATAAGCGTCATCATCATTGCGGTCGCGATCATCTATGCGCCCCGAGTTTTCCGCCTGACCCGCGCGGTCGCCGGCAACATCGTGGTGATGGACTATATCGAGGCGGCGAAGCTGCGCGGGGAAGGCACGTGGTACCTGATCCGCCGCGAAATCCTGCCCAACTCCACCGCGCCGCTGATCGCGGAGTTCGGGCTGGAATTCTGCTTCGTGTTCCTGCTGGTGGCGGGGCTTTCGTTCCTCGGCCTTGGCATCCAGCCGCCCACGGCGGACTGGGGCTCGATGGTGCGCGAGAACGCGACGCTGATTTCGTTCGGGGATATCACGCCCCTGATTCCCGCGGCTGCCATCGCGCTGCTGACCGTGTCGGTCAACTTCGTGGTGGACTGGATGCTGTGGCGGTCCTCCGGCCTCAAGGAGACATAAGATGGCAAAGAAGTTCAAGGAAAGTGACATCCTGCTGGAGGTCAAGGATCTCCAGATCCAGGGGTACTCGGACGAAACGTGGGTCGACATCATCAAGGGTGTCGACCTGACCCTCCATCGCGGGGAGGTGATGGGCCTGATCGGGGAATCCGGCGCCGGCAAATCGACGATCGGCGCGGCCGCCATGGGCTATGCCCGCGACGGCACGCGGATATCCGGCGGGTCGATCGAGTTCGACGGGATGGAGCTGACAACCGCCAGCGAAGCCGAAAAGCGCGCGCTGCGCGGGAACCGCATCGCCTATGTCGCGCAATCGGCGGCTGCATCATTCAACCCGGCACACAAACTGATTGACCAGCACACCGAGGCGCCGGTCCAGTACCGGTTGAAAAAGCGGCTGGAAGCACAGGAAGACGCGGTGGACCTTTACAACCGCCTGCGGCTTCCCAATCCAGACGAGATCGGCTTTCGCTATCCCCACCAGGTTTCGGGCGGACAATTGCAGCGGGCGATGACCGCAATGGCGATGTCCTGCCGGCCGGACCTGATCATCTTCGACGAGCCGACGACAGCGCTTGACGTGACCACGCAGATCGAGGTTCTGGCGGCGATCCGTGATATCGTGGACCAGTTCAACACCGCGGCCATCTACATCACGCATGATTTGGCGGTCGTGGCGCAGATGGCTGACACGATCAAGGTCCTGCTGAGGGGAGAAGAGGTCGAGGAAGCGCCGACGAAGGAGATGCTGGACAATCCGCAGGAGGATTACACCAAGTCCCTTTGGGCCGTCCGCAGCTTCAAGCGGCCCCAGAAATCGCGGCCGACCGACGGGTCCCCCCCCCTCATTTCGGTCAAGAACGTCGATGCCTCCTACACCGGCGGTGAGAAGGTGCTCGATGATGTCAGCTTTGACATTTACGAGGGGATGACGGTCGCTGTCGTGGGCGAGTCCGGCTCGGGGAAATCCACGACGGCGCGCGTGATCACCGGCCTGCTGCCGCCCTCCAAGGGGGAAGTGCTGTTCAAGGGCGAACCTTTCCCGCCGGATTACAAGGACAGATCGAAGGAACAGCTTCGGCAGTGCCAGATGATCTACCAGATGGCCGACACGGCCTTGAACCCGAAGGTGAAGATCGCCGAGATCATAGGGCGACCGGCACAGTTCTATTCCGGGCTCAAAGGTACCGCGTTGAAGAACCGCGTGGACGAGCTGCTTGACCTGATCGAGCTTGAGCCCGCCAAATTCTACAACAGGTTCCCGCCCGAATTGTCGGGGGGGCAGAAACAGAGGATCGGGATCGCGCGGGCATTGGCTGCCGAGCCCAGCTTCATCATTTGCGACGAGGTGACCTCGGCGCTTGACCAGTTGGTTGCCGAAGGCATCCTAAGACTTCTGGACCGGCTGCAGAACGAGTTGAACCTTGCCTACATGTTCATCACGCATGACTTGGCGACTGTTCGGTCGATCGCTGACGAGGTGGTTGTCATGCAGCACGGCAAAGTCGTGGAGCAGGGGGCGAAGGACAAGATGTTCACGCCGCCGCACCACCCCTATACCGACCTGTTGCTGAGCTCCGTGCCCGAAATGGATCCGGAGTGGCTGTCAACCTTGCTGGAAGAGAGGGGGGTCGACAACGTTGGTGACGCGGCCACCTCGAAGATTGACCCGGAAGACGAAAAGGTCGAAGGCACGCAAGGCTGAAGCCCGAAAGAAAAAAACCGCGGGCGGCTGATACCGCCCGCGGTCTTCTTTTTCAGGGGTTCCGCGCGCGGACATGGCCCGGACGCGGACATCAGAGAATGGCCATCGCGCTGAATGCCATCGTTCCGACGATGATGGCGTAGAAAATCAGCACTGCCGGCCAGGATGCGCTGTGCATCCGGAGTTCGCGGTTGAGTTGGTCACGGTCCATTGCCTGCCTCCATGCGGAGAATGGGGTTCACAGGTATACAAAGAAAGGCGCCCGGCGGTTGTTTTCCCGCCCGGCGCCTGTTTTGTCGGCTGCTGTACGGGACGGTTCAGGCGGTGATCGCCATGGCGGAAAAAACCAGCGTTCCGACGATCACACCATAAAACAACACCACGGCCTGCCAGGTGGCGCTGTGCATCCGGAGTTCGCGGTTCAGTTCATCGCGGGTCATCTCGGCCTCCTGACGTCTGAAGGTTGCAATTGTAAGCGCTGAACTGCGCCTAGACCGACAAATAATGAAAAAACGTGACGGCGCAATGACCGCCTGGCCGAAAATTCATGCAATTCCGTCATACCGGATCTGGGAAAACGGCATGACTAGCGCGCATATTAAATTCTTGTTTCTGTATCAGGGCCTTACGCAGTGTGCGGCCCTGATCAGTCGGGCGCCTCCGATGGCCCCTGCAACGGCATCGCCACGAGGTCCCCGTCCTGACGGGCCCGCATCGCCAGCGCGGCGGCGTGTGCGCCCGCCGCCGTGGTGAAATACGGGATCTTGTCGTAGAGCGCAACCGAGCGAATCTCGCGGCTGTCCTCGACGGCTTGGGCGCTTTCGGTGGTGTTCATGACAACGGCGATCTGCCCGTCCTTGAGCATGTCCACCACGTTGGGCCGGCCTTCGTAGACCTTGTTGACGACGTCACAGGCTATCTCGTGCGCGGCGAGGAAACCCGCCGTGCCCCGTGTCGCCACGAGGTCGAAACCCAACTCGACCAGCGTGCGGGCCGTGTCCACCAGCTGTTCCGTCTTGTCCTCGTCCTTGATCGAGAAGAAGACCTTGCCGCTTTCGGGCAGATGCGTGCCCGCCCCCATCTGCGCCTTGAGGAAGGCGCGGGGGAAGGACACGTCCCAGCCCATGACCTCGCCGGTGGACCGCATTTCGGGCCCGAGGATGGTATCGACCCCCGGGAAGCGGGCAAAGGGCAGCACGGCTTCCTTCACGGAGAACCATGGCATGTCGGGATCGGCCAGGGTCATCTGGTCGGCCATGGGCAGGCTGCCCGGCTTCGCGTCGGCGGGGTATGCCCCGCGATGCGGGAAGGCAGACATCTTTTCGCCCGCCATGAGCCGTGCGGCGATGGAGGCAATGGCCGAGTCGGTGGCCTTGGCCACGAAGGGGACCGTGCGCGAGGCGCGGGGATTGACCTCGATGAGGTAGATTTCGTCGTCCTTGACGGCGAATTGAACGTTCATCAGCCCGCGCACATCCAGCCCGAGGGCGAGCGCCTCGGTCTGGCGTTCGATTTCGGCCACGGTATCGCGCGACAGCGTGTAGGGTGGCAGGGAACAGGCGCTGTCGCCCGAATGGACGCCCGCCTCCTCGATGTGCTGCAGGATACCCGCGACATGCACGGTTTCACCGTCACACAGCGCGTCGACGTCACATTCGATCGCGCCGGCCAGATAGCCATCAAGCAAAACCGGGCTGTCGCCGGACACCACCACCGCCTCGGCGATATAGCGTTCGAGATGGGCCATGTCCCGCACGATTTCCATGGCACGGCCGCCAAGCACGTAGGACGGGCGAATGACAAGAGGAAAGCCTATGGACTCCGCGATGGACAATGCCTGCGCATCGGTGAAGGCCAGCCCGTTCTTCGGCTGTTTGAGGCCGAGCTGGTTGACCAGCGCCTGGAACCTTTCGCGGTCTTCGGCAAGGTCAATCGCGTCGGGGGACGTGCCGAGGATCGGGATGCCTTCGGCCTCGAGCGCATTGGCAAGTTTCAGCGGCGTTTGCCCTCCGAACTGGACGATGACGCCGTGCAGGGTGCCGTTCTCCTGCTCGATCCGCAGGACTTCCATCACGTGCTCGAATGTCAGCGGCTCGAAGTAGAGCCTGTCCGACGTGTCGTAATCTGTGCTGACGGTCTCGGGGTTGCAGTTGATCATGATGGTTTCGTAGCCCGCATCGGTAAGCGCGAAACAGGCGTGGCAACAGCAATAATCGAACTCGATGCCTTGCCCGATCCGGTTGGGGCCGCCACCGAGGATGACGACCTTCTTGCGGTCCGACGGGCGGGCTTCGCATTCCACGTCGCCCATGACGGGCGCCTCGTATGTCGAGTACATGTACGGCGTCTGCGCCTCGAATTCGGCCGCGCAGGTGTCGATCCGCTTGAAGGCCGCGGTGACCCCCGCCGCATGGCGGGCGCGGCGAATGTCGGCCTCGGTGAACCCCGTCAGGGCCGCCAGCCGGGCGTCGGTGAAGCCCATCGTCTTGAGCCGGCGCAGTGCCTCGGTGTCGGCGGGCAGGCCGTTTTGGCGGACGTCCTGCTCGGCATCGACGATTTCGCGAATCCGTTCGAGGAACCAAGGGTCATACTTCGTCGCCAGCTGTATCTCGTCGTTCGTCAGCCCGTGCCGCATGGCCTGCGCGATGGTGCGCATCCTGTCGGGCGTCTGCTGGCTGAGCGCCTTGATAACGGCGGCCTTGTCCGGCGCACCGTCAATCTCGACCTCGTCGAAGCCGGAGAGCCCGGTTTCCATGGAGGCGAGCGCCTTCTGCAGGGACTCGTGAATCGTCCGGCCGATCGACATGCCCTCGCCAACCGATTTCATCGCCGTGGTCAGCGTGGGTTCCGACCCCGGGAATTTCTCGAAGGCGAAGCGCGGGATCTTGGTGACGACGTAGTCGATCGTGGGCTCGAAGCTGGCCGGCGTGACCTTGGTGATATCGTTGTCGAGTTCGTCCAGCGTGTAGCCCACGGCCAGCTTGGCGGCGATCTTGGCAATGGGGAAGCCGGTCGCCTTGGAGGCCAGCGCGGAGGAGCGACTGACCCTCGGGTTCATCTCGATCACGACCATGCGGCCGTCCTCGGGGTTGATGGCCCATTGCACGTTCGATCCGCCGGTTTCCACCCCGATTTCGCGCAGCACGGCGATGGAGCCGTTGCGCATGATCTGGTATTCCTTGTCCGTCAGCGTGAGCGCAGGCGCGACGGTGATCGAGTCGCCCGTATGCACGCCCATCGGGTCAACGTTCTCGATCGAGCAGACAATGATCGCGTTGTCCGCCTTGTCGCGAACAACCTCCATCTCGTATTCCTTCCAGCCCAGCAGGCTTTCGTCGATCAGGATCTGGCTGACCGGCGAGGCGTCGAGACCGGACTTGCAATAGTGTTCGTAATCGTCGCGGTTATAGGCCACGCCGCCGCCGGTGCCGCCCAGCGTGTAGGCGGGACGGATGATCGCGGGAAGGCCCACGTGCTCGATCGCGGCCATCGCCTCGTCCATCGAGTTCGCGATCGTGGCACGCGGGTTCTCGATGCCCAGCCGGTCCATGGCCTCGCGGAACAGCTTGCGGTCCTCGGCCATCTCGATGGCGTCGCGGTTCGCGCCGATGAGTTCGACCCCGAACTTCTCGAGGACGCCCATGTCGGCCACTGCCAGCGCGGTGTTGAGCCCCGTTTGCCCGCCCATGGTGGGCAGCAGCGCATCGGGCTGTTCCCTTTCGATGATTTTCGCCACGACCTCGGGAGTGATCGGTTCGATGTAGGTGGCGTCGGCCAGCCCGGGATCGGTCATGATCGTCGCGGGGTTGGAATTGACGAGGATGACGCGGTATCCTTCTTCGCGCAAAGCCTTGCAGGCCTGCGCGCCGGAATAGTCGAATTCGCATGCCTGGCCGATGATGATGGGCCCCGCGCCGATGATCATGATGGACGAAATGTCAGTTCTCTTCGGCATGGTTTCCCCGTGGGCAGCGCAAATTGTTGGCGTTATATCCATAGCGCGCAGGTGTGCAAGGGGGATCGGAAAACTTGCGGAAAAGGCCGCATTTGAGGGTGGCAAGACCGTCCGCGCCCACTAGAACGCTCACAAGGCGAACAGGGAACACATCAGGTGCAAATCCGATTCGATCACGGCCCCGACGGGACAGCCTGCCAGTTCGCGCAGGCCGAACGGCTGATCGCGGCCCACACACCCGCCGAGGTGCCGGCGGCCTTGGCCGCCCTCGCCGAGGCGCAGGCGGCAGGCCTCTGGCTGGCCGGCTACGCCAGTTATGAACTCGGGTACGCGCTGGAGCCGCGTCTCGGGCCCCTGATGCCGGGGCGCCGCCGGCTGCCCCTGCTGTGCTTCGGAGCCTTTGCCGGGCCCGGTGTGGCGCCGCCGCTGCAGGCCGGTCGGGCCGCGATCGGGGAGCCGAGGCCCGGTTGGGACGTCGCGCAGTACGCGCGCGCCTTCGAGAAGGTGCATGACTACATCTGTTCGGGGGACATCTATCAGGCGAACTTGACCTTCCCCATCGAGATGGCCGTCGAGGGCCGCCCGGCGGCACTGTACCGGGCGCTGGCGGCGCATCAGCCGGTGCGATACGGCGCGCTGGTGGAGCAGCACGAGGGCCCGGCGCTGCTTGCACGCTCGCCCGAGCTGTTCTTTCGCAGCGATGCCGACGGCCGCATTGCCACCCGGCCCATGAAGGGCACGCAGCCGCGAAGCAACGAGCCGGCCGAGGATGAACGGCGCCGGTATTTCCTGCAGACGGATGAAAAGAACCGGGCGGAGAACCTGATGATCGTTGATCTTTTGCGCAACGATATCAGCCGTATATGCGTGCCGGGGTCCGTCCGCGTGCCCGAGCTCTTCTCGGTGGAAAGCTACACCACCGTCCATCAGATGACATCGCTTGTCACGGGTCGTATGCTGCCGGAAACCGGGCTCGGGGATATCCTGCGGGCGCTGTTCCCCTGCGGATCGATCACGGGGGCGCCGAAGTTGCGGGCGATGGAAATCCTTGCCGAGCTGGAGCCCGCGCCGCGGGACATATACTGTGGCTCGATCGGCTGGGCCGCCCCGGACGGTCGGGCGGAATTCAACGTCGCAATCCGTACCCTGATGCTGGACGGGGCGCGCGCGACACTCAATGTCGGCGGAGGGCTGGTTTATGACAGCACGGCAGAGAGCGAGTACGAGGAGGCGCTATGGAAAGCCCGCTTCGCCCGCCTGACAAGCCCGGCTTCCGCCTGATCGAAACCATGGGATGGCATCCCGGTACGGGCATTCCCCGCCGGGACCGCCACCTTCGACGGCTGGAAGAAACGGCGGCGGCGCTCGGGATCGTGCCGCGCGACGTGGTGGAAACGCTGGACACCCTTGCGGCCGACGCGCCGATGCGCGTCCGCCTGACGGTTGATCGCCGAGGTGGCGCCGAGGTCACGACGGCGCCTTTCACGCCATTGCCGCAAGGCACGGTCTGGCGCTTGGGCCTGTCGCCGCATCGGCTGGACAGCGCAAACCCGTGGTTGCGTGTCAAGACGACCGAGCGCGCGCTTTACGACACCGCGCGCGCGGCGATGCCCGCGGGCGTGGAGGAGCTTGTATTCCTCAATGAGATCGGAGAACTGGCCGAGGGCACGATCACCAATCTGTTCATCGAGATGGGCGATGGGTTGCTGACGCCCCCTGTCGCGAGCGGGCTTCTGCCGGGTGTTCTGCGCGAGGAGTTGCTGGCGACGGGCCGTGCGCGGGTGCAGGTGCTCGGCATGGAGCATCTGATGGCGGCCAGCGCGATTTATGCCGGCAATTCCCTGCGTGGACTGATCCCCGCGCGGTTTGTCGGCTGAGCTTGGCGAGGCCCGTGTCCGAACACCGGTTTCATTCCGCGGCGCGGGACATGGACACCTGATCATCGCGGTACAGGTAGTCACGGGTCAAGGGTACCGCGTCCTGTTTCGGGGACATCTGCAATTGGAACACGACCTGATCGTTGAAACGGAAGGTCAGCTCACAGGCCAGAAGATAATACCGCCACATCCGGCAGAAACGATCATCATAAAGTTCCCGGGCCTTGTCGATATTCGCCATGAAACGCGCGTACCAGTGTTTCAGTGTCTCGGCATAATGCAGGCGCCATATTTCGATATCAGTCGTCACCAGCCCCTGGTATTCGACCGCGGCGGAGGTTTCCGAAAGCGCGGGAACGTATCCGCCGGGGAAGATGTACTTGGTGATCCAGGGGCTGGTCGTGCCGGGCGGCCCCGCGCGTCCGATCGTGTGGATCAGGGCGATGCCGTCATCTGTCAGGCGGTCGCGCACCGTCGCGAAATACTCGTTGTAATGCGGCACGCCCACGTGTTCGAACATGCCGACGGAAACGATCCTGTCGAACTTGCCTTTGACGTCCCGGTAATCCATCAGCTCGAACCGCGCCTTGTCTGACAGACCGGCCTTCGCGGCCCGGGCATTGGCCATCGCGTGCTGTTCGCTCGACAGGGTCACGCCGGTAACCTCGGCGCCGTAGTCGCGTGCCAGCGTCAGGCCCATGCCGCCCCAGCCACAGCCGATATCGAGCACCCGCATGCCCGGTTCGATCAGCAGCTTGCCGGCGATGTGGTGCTTCTTGGCGTCCTGCGCCTGGTCCAGCGTCATCGCCGGGTCGCGGAAATACGCGCATGAATACTGCCTGTCCATGTCGAGGAAGAGATCGTAGAGATCCCCGCTGAGGTCGTAATGGTGCGCGACATTCGCGCGGGACCGCTTGACCGGGTTGAACTGTTGCAGGTAGCGCAGCATGTGGCGCCCCATGTCAAGCGGGCGGCGGAACCACGGTTGCCCCTGCGCGGCGATATTGCGGATGGCCAGCGTGAGAAAACCGTGCAGGTCATCCCCCTCGATCGTGAGTTCGCCGTTCATGTAGGCTTCTCCGACGGCGAGGTCGGGCGACAGCACGATGCGCCGTGGCAGGGCCGGCTCATGCAATGTCAGAGCGACGCTTTGCGCCCGGGCATTGCCGTTGTCACCATAGCTACGGACCGTCCCGTCCGGGAAGGCAACCGTCAACGTGCCCTCGCGAATGAGATGCGAAAGCAGGGCATCCAAGGCTTTGGTCCACATGTTCACCCCCAATCCTCGGCGCTTTGATCAGCGCGACAAGACCTGCATGAACCCGGCGAGGTGCCCCTGTGATATGTACGGGCGGCCTGCGCATTGGCCGGAAGTTTCGCCGAGAAAGAATTGCCTGTAAATAATCAATCCCGTGGCGCGGAACCGGCGTGCCGTGTCATGAATGGCGGCGGTACTGTCGCCGTCGGGACCCTATTCTTGCCCGAATCGCAAATCCTGTAAACGTTTTTGCCCGGCCTCGCGGTCGGGGACGGCCGCGCAGGCCTTGACTTTGCCGCGTGGCCAAGGTGTATCGGCGCGGACCGATTGCAAAGCCTCACAGAGGGCCGAGAGAGGACGCCATGCACGCATTTCGCAGCCATACCTGCGCCGACCTTACCAAATCCAACGTTGGCGAAACCGTGCGCCTGTCGGGCTGGGTGCATCGCATCCGCGATCACGGCGGGGTGCTGTTCATCGACCTCCGGGATCATTACGGCGTCACGCAGGTGCTGTGCGACCCCGACAGCCCGGTCTTCGCCGAGGTCGAGGCGGTGCGCAGCGAATGGTGCATCCGCGTGGACGGCGACGTGAAAGCGCGCGACGACAGCCTGATCAATCCGAAAATCCCCACCGGCGAGATCGAGGTGTTCATTCGCGATATCGAGGTTCTGGGCGGCTCGGACGAATTGCCGCTCATCGTTTTCGGCGATCAGGAGTATCCCGAGGAGACGCGCCTGCGCTATCGCTACCTCGACCTGCGCCGCGAGGCGATGCAGGACAACATGAAGCTGCGCTCCGACGTTGTGGCATCGCTGCGGCGGCGGATGTGGGACATCGGGTTCCGCGAATACCAGACGCCGATCATCACGGCGTCCTCGCCCGAGGGCGCGCGCGATTTCCTCGTGCCGTCGCGCTTGCACCCGGGCAAGTTCTACGCGCTGCCGCAGGCGCCTCAGCTTTTCAAGCAGCTCATCATGGTGTCGGGCTTCGACAAGTATTTCCAGATCGCGCCCTGTTTCCGCGACGAGGACCCGCGCGCCGACCGCTCGCCCACCGATTTCTACCAGCTCGACATGGAGATGAGTTTCGTCGAGCAGCAGGACGTCTTCGACACGATCCAGCCGGTTCTGGAAGGGCTGTTCGAGGAATTCGGCGGCGGGCACAA
Source organism: Roseovarius sp. (assembly GCA_031580875.1). Lineage (GTDB taxonomy): Bacteria > Pseudomonadota > Alphaproteobacteria > Rhodobacterales > Rhodobacteraceae > Roseovarius. The sequence continues at coordinate 48,973 of JAVLCJ010000003.1, read as the reverse complement.
GGTGGACAAGCACTGGCCGCAGATCAGCTACGCGGACGCCGCGCTCTGGTATGGCACCGACAAGCCCGACCTGCGCAACCCCGTGAAGATGGCCGAGGTGTCGGAACATTTCCGCGGCTCGGGCTTCGCGATTTTCGCCAAGTTGCTGGAGCAGGCGGGCACGCAGATCCGCGCGATCCCCGCGCCCGGCGGTGGCTCGCGCAAGTTCTGCGACCGGATGAACGCCTTTGCCCAGAAGGAAGGGCTGCCGGGGATGGGCTATATCTTCTGGCGGGAAGGGGAGAACGGGATCGAGGCCGCCGGCCCGCTGGCCAAGAATATCGGCCCCGAGCGGACCGAGGCAATTCGTCAGCAGCTTCGCCTTGGCAAGGGCGACGCGGCCTTTTTCCTAGGCGGCAAGCCGCAGGCGTTCGAGCGGGTCGCCGCCAAGGCGCGCGATGTCATCGGCGAGGAACTGGACCTGACCGAGAAGAACCGGTTCGCCTTTGCGTGGATCGTTGATTTCCCGATGTACGAGGCGGACGAGGAAACCGGGGCGATCGATTTCTCGCACAACCCGTTCTCGATGCCGCAGGGCGGGGCGGCGGCGCTTGACGGTGATCCGCTCGACGTGCTTGGCTACCAGTACGATCTTAGCTGCAACGGGTACGAACTGGTGTCCGGCGCGATCCGGAATCACAAGCTGGACGTCATGATCAAGGCCTTCGAAAAAGCCGGGTACGACGAGGCCGAGGTGCACAAGCGCTTTGGCGGACTGGTCAACGCGTTCCGCTACGGCGCGCCGCCGCATGGCGGATGCGCGGCCGGGATCGACCGGATCGTGATGTTGCTGGCCGATGAGGCCAACATCCGCGAGGTCATCATGTTCCCGATGAACCAGCGTGCCGAGGACCTGATGATGAACGCGCCGTCCGACCCCACGAGCGATCAGCTCATGGAGTTGGGGCTGCGAGTGATCCCGCAGGACGACTAGCGAGACGGTCGAGCCTGTCTCGGACACGGAGCTGTCGGACGATTTCGCACCGGGCTTTCCCGTTTTTTCGTCGTGGGCGAGCACGGCATGGCCACCATACACCGGGCCAGGCTGGCCGCGGGCATCGCGCGCGGGGTGGGCAATCAGTGGCCGCTGCCGTTGATCTGGCTTCTCGATCCGGTCGTTCGGCCCTACTCGGCCGCGACGCCCGAATTGTAGGGATAGGTCTTCCAGCCGGGTTTGTAATCCGCATCGGCCTGGTTGCCCCAGACCGTCCAGCCCTCGCGGATGCCGCGGCCGAAAAGTTCCAGGTACGGTCCGCGGGAACATTCCTCGATGAGTTGGTATTGCTCGTCGGGTTTGCGCGAATGCTCGCGCTTGCGCGTCTGGATCATGTTGACTTGCCGCCGGGCCGGCGGAAGGGTGCGGGCATTCTTGCCGCGTGTGCCGAACAGCAGTATCTCCGTCACGTTGCGGAAATAGAACCCCACGCCGCGCCCGTCACTGCCGCCATCCTTGCGGATCTTGTGCCAGACGATGTTCGACTTGTAATCGAATCCCCATGATTGCATGACCTGCAATCCTTCGGGCAGCAGCGCGTTCGGCACCCAGAGATAGCAATGCGCCGTATCCTCGAGATGATCGGCAACGGGCAGGTCGCAGATATCGTCCAGCGTCATGGTCGGATAACGCGACAGACGCTTGTGTTCCGGGGCGACCTTGCCGGTGCGATTGGTGAACCGCCACGGGGGATCCGCCATGACCGTCGCGAAACGGTCATGGTTCAGAAAGTTGGCCAAATCTTGATTGGCGTCTGTTGCCATTTCCGACATATAGCTTGTAACGGCACGGAATGTCACTTGGAACTTTATGGGAACAGAATTTCGCGGTGTTTGCAGAGTCTTCCGCCACGCCAAGCGCCGTTTGCCGTTCCGGCGGCGCGTGCGTACGCGGATAAGGGGGCGATCGTCAGACGGCATGGCTCGGTTCGAGACGGGCCTGTACCAGATTTGCGAGCCGGTCTAGGTTGGCCGTGATCGGCCGCCCGGCGCTATGGCTTTGGGCAAGGTCGTCCGCCGCTTGTGCGAGCGAATTGTCCCGGGCCGTGCGGGCGATACCACCAAGGAACTGCGCCACATAGTCGATCGTCGGGCCGTCGCTGTGCTGCGCGAGGATGTTGGCGACATGGGCCATGTCATCGCGATACGCGGCCGGATCGGGATCGACGTTTTCTTCGTTGAGAACACGGGGGCCGACCGGCTGCCAGTCACGCGGGAGTTGCGCGATCACTGCCGCCTGGAAACCGGCCAGACTGTCGATGGGTTTCGAAAGGAACGTGTCCGCACCGGCGTCGCGGGCCGTCTGCTCGGCCGCGGGCGTCCCGCTGATGCCGATGATCGCGCCGACGCGCGGCACGGCCTGTGCCATTTCCGAGATGAGCTCGGCGCCGTTGCCGTCTGGCAGTCCCAGGTCAACGATCGCGATGCAGGGGCGGTAGACCTTGAGGTGCCGGCGCGCGGATCTCAGGCAGTCCGCGCGCCGTATCCGGGCGCCGCTGCGAAGGCACATCTGGCGCAGTGCTTCGCAGGTGAATTTGCTGTCTTCCACGGCGAGAACGGTCATGCCCAGAAGCGGGCGGGCGGCCGTGCCGTTGCGGCGCTTGCGGGAAGTGGTGTCGAGGTCATCCATGGTTGCGGTCCTTCACGAGGGGGACCTCAAGGATTAATTCCGCATGGCTAACGAGAGGTTAATGCACACGTTGCGTCCCTGTGTCCCTTGTCAGGGCGTCGGCGGCGGATCATAACGGGCTAATCTGACAGCAACGGGATTTGAAGAATGATCGGACGTCTGAACCATGTCGCAATTGCGGTCCCCGACCTCGAGGCGGCGGCCGCACAGTATCACACCGCTCTTGGCGCGACGGTCGGGGAACCGCAGGACGAGCCGGAGCATGGCGTCACGGTCATATTCATCAACCTGCCGAACACCAAGATCGAGCTGCTTCATCCCTTGGGGGACGACAGCCCCATCAGCGCCTTCCTCGAAAAGAACCCCGCCGGCGGCATCCATCATGTATGTTACGAGGTGGAAGACATCGTTGCCGCGCGTGATCACCTGAAGGAAGCGGGGGCGCGTGTTCTCGGGAACGGGGAGCCGAAAATCGGCGCGCACGGCAAGCCCGTGCTGTTCCTGCATCCCAAGGATTTCAATGGCTGCCTCGTGGAGCTGGAGCAGGTCTGATGGGAATCACGTCCGGTATCGTTCTGTACATGGTGATCTGGTTCATGACGTTTCTCGTCGTGATCCCGATCCGGCTTCAGACTCAGGCAGAATCAGGTGACATCGTTCCCGGAACGCATGGCGGGTCGCCCCAGACGCACCATCTGAAAAAGAAGGCAAAGATCACGACGATCGTCGCGGCGGTCCTTTGGGCCATCATCGCGGGCATCATCATCACGGGCACGGTCACTGTCCGCGATATCGACTGGTTCAACCGGATGAACTGACCCGTGCCTGCACCGCGTGGTAGATGTGGGTGAACGTGGCCGCACCGAGTATCGGAATGAGCAGGTTGAGCACCGGAACGGACAGCGGTATCGCCATCAGCGTGCCGGCCAGCCAGATCAGTGCGACGTTACGGCGTCTCAGCGCCTTGGCCTCGGCTCGGCCGATACGGCGCATTGCGGCGAGCTGAAAGTACTCCATGCCCAGCAGATAACCGTTGAGCGCCCAGAAAATGAACAGGGCCAGCGGTGAAAACAGGGCATAGAGGATGAAGGCGAGCAGGTTGGCCGCTATCAGGATCCCGAGGAAATTGACCGTGTCGCGGAACGCTTCGGCGAGCGGGATCCTCGGCGGCGCCGGCAGGTTGGGATAATGACGATCCTCCACGGCTTGCGCGACCTCTTCGAGGAACATGGACGTGATGGCCGAGGCCACCGGTATCATCAGGAAAACGGACAGCACGACCATCAGCAGCAAGCTGCCCCATCCCAGAAGATCATTCAGCCACGTCACCTCGCCAATGAGGGGCAAGGTGCTGCTGTCGCCGAGGACCCATTGCAACAATGCCAGGAAGCCGGCGTAGAAAGCGACAAGAAGCGCCAGTGTTAGGCCGACGCCGAGAAACAGAACCCTGCGGAAACGCGGGTCGGTTGTCTGGGACAGGGCCTTGAAGAAGGAAGAAAGAATCATTCGGTCATCCATTGGGTGATGGCGGCGATGTCGGGTCGCGGGCGTTCCGGCGGCGCCGTGGTTTCCGTGCCGATGTGAATCAGGCCGGCGACGCTTTCGGTTCCGGATAACCCGAAGGCTTGCTGGCAGAATGTCGCATCATGGCTGGGCCATCCGCTGAGCCAGTTCGCCCCCCAGCCGGCGGCCAGCGCGGCATTCAGCAGGCCGAGGCAAACGGCCCCCGCCGAATAACTCTGTTCGATCGCCGGGATCTTGGGGGACGGTTTCCGGACCTCGATCACGGCTATGGCCAGAGGGGATTCCGCGAACTGGAGCCGCGCCTTGGTGATTTCCTCGGCGGTCCTGCCGAGTCGGGCCCCGCAATCCGGGACAAGATCGCCAACGCGTTCCAGGGCCGCGGGGCCGAGAACGATGAAACGCCAAGGTTCAAGCTTGCCATGATCCGGGCAGCGCGCGGCGGCCGTGAGCAGGCTGTGCAGCGCTTCGCGGTCGGGGGCCGGTCGGACAAGGGTCTTGGCAGGGCGGGAGCGTCGCGTTTCGAGGAAGGCCAACGCTTCGGGATTGGGTGTGGGCATGTGTCCGGATGTTTTGTTGGAGACGCCACCACATGTCGGCGGTCGGGCGGCGCGGGTCAAGAGGGCAGGGGCCTGCCGATTTCGATTGGACGGGCAGCCGGGACAGGATATCAGCAAGGCATGGAAATTTCGGATCTGAGCCATCTGGCCGTGGCCGGCGCAGAAATCGCGGTGACCGTCACGCCCAAGGCATCACGCGACAGGATCGTGATGCGAGACGGCAGGCTGCGGGTGTACGTGACGGTTGCCCCGGAAAAGGGCAAGGCAAACGCCCGTGTCAGGAAACTGCTCGCGTCGGTACTGGGCGTTCCGAAAACCCGGCTGGAGGTCATCAGCGGCCTCACATCGCGGGACAAGGTGTTCAAGCTCCGGTGACGGCGCGCTTTCAGGACTTATGGGAAACGAGGTTGTAGACGCCTTCCGGCAGGTCGAGCGCCGCGCCGAGATCGCGCAACTGGGCCATCGACAGCGTGATAACGTTCACCTGCTCCGTGCGCGGGTCGACCTGTTCTATGGTGATGCATTCCTCGAAGGCGTTGATGATCACGTCTTCCTTGAGTGGCGCATCGCCATCATCGACCAGTGTTATCACGGTCGCGTCGAATTCGTGTTCGATAGAAAACATGCTCCCAGCTTACTGGCATGGCATTTCATTGCAAGTGCAGCGGTCCTCACGTCACCGGGGCTGTTGTCAGGCCCAAAGGCTGCTAGAAAGGGCGGACCAACATCAATTCGGGAAAACGCGATGCGCCGCATAAGCCTTGTCCTCATGTTTGTTCTGGCGGGATGCGTCTCGACCGTCGAGGGCCCCCGGCCCGGACAACCCGCACCCACGCAACCGGCGGCGAGCGAAATCGAGACGCCGACCGCGGCGGAGGTTCAGCGATTTCAATCAGTGGTCGCACGGGTTGAGCCGGTGGCGGAGCGGCTCTGCCGGCAGCAGGCGCCGAACCTCAACTGCGACTTCCGGATCGTCGTCGACGACCGGCCCAACCAGCCCGCCAATGCCTACCAGTCACTCGATGATAACGGCCGTCCCGTGCTTGCGTTCAACCTCGCGATGATCGCGGAGGTGCGCAATCGCGATGAACTGGCTTTCGTGATGGGGCACGAGGCGGCGCATCACATCGAGGGGCACCTGCCCCGCAAGCAGCAGAATGCGGCCGCCGGTGCGCTTCTGCTCGGCGGGCTCGCCGCGATCACGGGCGCCAGTTCGAACGTCATCGATTCGGCCGTTGATATCGGCGGCGCGGTCGGCGCGCGCACCTATTCGAAGGATTACGAACTGGAAGCAGATGCGCTCGGGACAGTCATCACGCGGCGCGCGGGCTACGACCCGGTGCGCGGGGCGGAATTCTTCACGCGGATCCCGGATCCCGGTGACCGGTTCCTCGGGACGCATCCGCCGAATGCGCAACGAATCGATACCGTCCGCCGGGTGAACGCCGGCCTCTGATGCGGCAGCTGATCGGGGTCATTAAAGACCGCGGATCGAAGTACGCGGTGTCGGGCGGGCCCGTTGCAAGCCGCGCGCAGGCTGACGCGTTTCTCAAGACGCTCAAGAAGGACAAGAAATTCGCCCGGGCCACGCACAACACGTGGGCGGTACTGCTATCCACAGGTGACGCCCTGAAATCCGATGACGGTGAAGCCGGCGCAGGCAACGTGATTCTCAGGATGCTGGAACGCGCCGGCAAAGCGGATCACATCGTCGTCGTGACACGGTGGTTCGGCGGCAAGAAACTGGGTGGGGACCGGTTCCGGCACGTTCAGGACTGTGTTCGGCTCTACCTCGACGACATCGAGGATTGATTCAGGTCAAGGTATCGGACTGCCTGCGCTGTCATGCTTCGTGAAACTGCGGGGAGAACCGACATGCCCACAACAGCTACGCTGAAGCGACACGCCGCTCTCGTCGATCGGATGGCCGAATCCCTCGGGCTCGATCTCGAGGAGAAGATGCTCGAAGCGCGTCTTGATGTCGACGATATCACGGATGCTGTTCTTGCCTGTACGGGCTGCTCCAACCCTGACGGGTGTGAACGCTGGTTGGATACCCGGCAGGGCAAGGCAAGTCGCCCGCCGGAGATTTGCCGCAACTACGAGCTTTTCGAGCGGCTCAAGGCAGGCAAGCGCGCCTGAGGGCGCGCTTGTCAGGTTTCCGAAGCCCGCGTCAATGACAGACGGGCTGTCTCAAGGTGTTCTTTCATGATGTTCGCGGCGCGCTCGGGTTCGCGGGTACGCAGGGCGTTCAATATCTGCCGGTGCTGCGCGTTGTAGGTGCTGATCGTACGCGCATCCAGTGTCAGATGACGCATCCGCGTCCAGTCGTCCTGGCTGCGAACAGTGGCGATCTGGTCCAGTATCCAGATCAGCAGACCGTTTCTGGTGGAATCTGCCAGCGCGCGGTGAAAGTCGGTGTCCGCGTCGGAAAAGCCGACCGGGTCGTTAACGCAGTCCTCCATCCGCGAGCAGAGTGACTCCATACGGTCGAAGTCGGTGCGCCGCCCGTGAAGGACCGACAGTCTGCAGATATGCGGCTCAAGAGCGAATCGGGCATCCATCAGTTCGAGCGGTGTCGCGTTATCGATGGGGGCGACGGATGCCTCGTCCGGCTGATGTACCACATATGTACCGCTACCGGGGCGGATTTCCACGAATCCCTCTTCCTCAAGAAGCGTGAGGGCTTTGCGAATCGTTCCACGGGCGGCGCCGTAAGTGTCAGCCAGGACTCGTTCGGGCGGTAGACGATCGTGCAGTTGCAGATTTCCCTTGGAAATCTCGCGCCTTACGAGCGCCGCGATATCGACCGCGCCCAGTTTTTGCTCAAAGCGTCTGGTCATGGATGGTCTCCGGGCAGGTAAGAACCAATATTGTACCAATATGGTTGTTTTTCGCGGAAAATGCATTTCTTTGGATCAAAAGCGGTTGACTTTTGGATCGCTCAAGGGAAACACTATTCACAGGGCGGCACTCCGTCGCTCATGACAATGTCAACATCGCCACCCGCGCCAAGACCTAGATTAGGGATAGCTGACAGATGGCACCTTCGATGCAGGCCGCTCTCGCGACGATCCGGGCGTGTATACACGCCGAAGGTGCCGTCGCAAAGCGCTGCGATGGTTCAACTGGCGTGGTTGTTGATCATGACAAGCCCGATGCACCGGCCGGGCGGGCAATTCGCGCGGCCGGTCTGTCCCCGTTTCCGATGCTCCACGGCGAACGGAGAAGGGCAGCGCAATGGAGCCTTCAAACTGGCCGTTACCGGGCGACAGACCCGAACCGGCGCAACCATCAGGGAGAAAAACGTGGCTGAAATGGATATCGAAAGATTTGTCGAGGCCGAGGGGCGCGACGAGAAGGTCAAGGCGGTCCGCAAGAAGATCGACGAGCTGGGGATAGAGTACCTGTATCTTCAATTCGTTTCGGTCACCGGCAAGATCATGGGCAAGGGGATTCCGGCCGATCATTGGGAGCGCGTCGCGAAAAAAGGCTTCCAACTGGTTTATGGCTCGACGGTCAACCTCTTCCTGAACCGCGCGGGCGACTATCTAGGCTATGGCCCCGAGGCGGCCGAACTGGTCGGCATTCCCGAGCCCGAGACCTTCATGCAGCTGCCTTGGGCCCCCGAGATCGGTCGCTTTTATTGCACCCTGTTCCGCAACCGCGAGGAAAAGGAAAATCCCGGCGGTTACCTGACCGCGGACAGCCGCGGCAACCTGCGCCGGATGCACGAGGAATTCCAGAAGAAGCACGGCACGCAGCTGCGCATCGGGACCGAGCCCGAGATGATGTGGCTGAAATTCGACGAGAACGGCAAGCCGGGGCCGGGCTTCTCGAAGCCCTATTGCTATCACATCGACCAGTTCGAAAGCCTGCGGCCGGTATCGCTGCAGGTGATCCGCTATGCCCGCAAGATGGGTCTCGACATGATCCAGGGCGACCACGAGGACGCGCCCGGTCAGCTGGAGCTCAACTGGGAATTCGACGACGTGCTGCGCAACGCGGACCGTCTGACGACCTACCGCCAGATCTGCGCCCAGGTCGCGCGCGAGCATGGCATTTTCGCCTGTTTCATGACCAAGCCCTTCATGGGCGTGTCGGCCAGCGGCTGCCACCACAACATGTCGCTGTGGAGCCCGGGGACGGACGAGTTCAAGCCCACCGGCAACGACCCTGACAACCTGCCCGGGTCGCCCGAGAACTACATGTACGTGAAAGGTGGCGAAAACACCTTCATGCCCGATACCGACGACCCGCAGATGCCGGGCAAGGAGGGCCTGAAGGCGATCGGCGGCGTGGTGCATCACCTGCAGGCGCTGACCGCGATCGGCTGTTCCACCGTGAACTCGTACCGCCGGTTGTGGGACACGGGCTTCTGGGCGCCGGTCTTCAGTGACTGGGGCTTCCAGAACCGGACGACCGGCCTGCGCGTGTCTGCCCCCGGCCGGTTCGAGTATCGCTCCGTCGACTCGATGGTGAACCCCTACCTGATGGGGTCCACGCTGTTGGCCGCGATGGATGACGGGCTTGAGAACAACCTTGACCCGGGCGAGCCGGAAGAGCGCAACATCTACGAAGCCATGGAGCAGGGCAAGGAAGTCAAGAAGCTGCCGATGAGCCTTGGCGAGGCGCTGGACAAGCTGGCCGACAACAAGGTCGTTCAGCGCGGCATGCCCGGCGAGATGTACAGCCTTTATGACGAGTACAAGCGGGACGAATTCGCGCGGTTCATGTCAACCGTGACGGAGTGGGACAACGAGATGTACATGGAGTGTCTGCCCTGAGGCATTCCGTACCTTGGGCGGCGGGCCCTGTGGCCTGCCGCCTTTCTTGAAGATCGTAACCTAGAGGAGGCGCATCCAGATGTGCGGAATTGCTGGATTGATCCACAAGGGCAAGAGCAGCGCGGTCGGGTCTGAAATGACTGCCATGCTGCAAGCTCTGAAGCACCGCGGGCCGGACAGTACCGGCTATGCGGTATACGGCGAACCCAAGGAAGGCGACTTTATCATGCGCCTCAAGGTGGCCGAGGCCGAGGATATGGGCCGCGGGCGCGGCGTTCACCAGATCATCGTGGACCGTATTCAGGCGGTCGAGGACATCCTGACCGAGCACGATGTCCGTATCAAGGACCGTCAAGCGCCCACTGAGTATTCGCTGCGCTATGTCCTGACCGGCGGTGGCGACATCGGCGAGATGGCGACGCATATCGAGGAGACCGACGGTGTCGAGATCCTGTCGCTCGGCGCGGGGCTAGAGCTCATAAAGGATCTCGGTGACGCGTCTGTCGTCTCGCAGCAATATGGCCTGATGGATTTCAAGGGGACCCACGGGATCGGGCACACCCGCATGGCCACGGAATCCGATGTCGATATCAAGTCGGCGCACCCTTACTGGGCATTCCCGTACAACGATGTCAGCGTCGTTCATAACGGACAGATCACCAATTACTGGATCATGCGCCGGGAGCTTGAACGCAAGGGCCACCGTTTCATGTCGAATTGCGACAGCGAGCTGCTGGCCGTTTACACCGCTCAGAATCTGGCTAACGGCATCGCGTTGGAGGACAGCCTGCGCAAGTCCATCAACGAGATTGACGGCGTGTTCACCTACCTGGTTGCCACGAAGGACCAGCTGGGCATGGCCAAGGATACGATGGCGGCGAAGCCTCTCGTTCTCTACGAGAGTGACGACCTGATCGCGATGGCCTCGGAAGAGGTCGCGATCCGGGCGATCCTGCCGCATGAAATCGACACGACTGACCCCTATGACGAGGAGGTTCGGGTATGGCAAGCGTAACCGACGAAGAACTGAAACAGATGACCCAGGAAGAGCGGGTGACCGCTCTGGGGATGCGCACCGAGCAGCTGACGGGAAAATCGCTCTACATCGAGTTTGACCCGGAAGCCACGGAACGTTTCACCTATCCATGGGCACCGGATGTCGATTTCAACAAGCGGACCGAGATCGACACCGACAAGATGACCACGACAGAGGTCAACGCGAATATCCGCGACCTCATGCGCGAGGGCTACGGCACGATCGTTCTGCAGAACCCGCGGGGCAAGCATTCGCTGGGTGTGGGCATCCTGAACAAGCTGAACCTGATCATCGAAGGCTCTTGCGGCTACTTCGGGGTCGGTCTGATCGACGGGCCGAATGTCCGCATCAGTGGTCGCGTTGGCTGGTCCTGCGGCGAGAACATGATGGCCGGGACCGTTGTCATCGACAAGAACGCCGGGTCCACGTTCGGGGCGGCGATGCGCGGCGGTGACCTGGTTTGCAAGGGCTCGGTCGGTTCCCGGACGGGCATCGACCAGAAGGGCGGCACCATCATCGTGGGCGGCGACACCGGCGCGTTGTCGGGCTTCATGATGCAGCGCGGCCGGATGGTCGTCTGCGGCAACGCGGGCAAGAACCTCGGCGACTCGATGTATGACGGCACCATCTATGCCGGTGGTGACATCCGGTCGCTCGGCGTCGATGCTGTCGAGGCTGAACTGACCGACCTCGACAAGAAATGGCTGACCCGCAAGCTCACCCAGTACGGCCTGATGCCGGACAAAGGGGTCGACCACTTCACGAAAGTCGTCGCGGGCAAGCAGCTGTGGAACTACGACAACCTCGAGCCCTCCGAGAAGAAACTGATCCTGTGACGTGGATACCGGCACCGCTCCGCGAGCACGCGGGGCGGGCCGCGCCACCGATCTGAAGCGAAAGGAACGAAAACATGGCTGATGGTGATCTGCCGAAGAAAAAACAGCTGGAGCGCGATGTAAACCGCATCGGCGACAGCTTCATCTTCCCGCCCCGGGTCATGGATGACATCCATGTCAAAGCCGAACTCGGCCGGTACCGGATGCGGGCGTTCTCGTTGTTCAAGAAGATACCGCACTGGGACGACCTGACTTTCCTGCCCGGCACGCTGACGCGTTTCGTCATCGAGGGCTATCGCGAGAAATGCGAAACCAAGACGGTTCTCGGCCCGCGTGCCAAGAAACCGCTGGAGCTTGATATCCCGGTCTACATCACCGGTATGAGCTTCGGCGCGTTGTCCTACGAAGCCAAGACCGCGCTTGCGCGGGGGGCGACGATGGCCGGAACGGCAACCTGTTCGGGTGAAGGCGGCATGATCCCGGACGAGCGCCGGTACAGCTCGAAGTGGTTCTACCAGTGCATCCAGTCGCGCTACGGCTTCAACCCGAACCACCTCGTGCTGGCGGATGGTTGTGAATTCTTCATCGGGCAGGGCTGCAAGGTCGGCCTCGGTGGCCATCTCATGGGACAGAAGGTGACCGACCAGGTTGCCGAGATGCGGTCGCTGCCGGCGGGCATCGACCAACGGTCGCCGGCGCGTCACCCTGACTGGCTCGGACCCGACGATCTGGCGCTGAAGATCCAGGAAATCCGGGAGGCGACGGACTGGCAGATTCCGATCCAGCTCAAGCTGGGTGCGGCGCGTGTGTATGATGACGTGCGCATGGCCGTGAAATGCGATCCCGACACCATCTACATCGACGGGATGGAGGGCGGCACCGGCGCCGGTCCCCACCTCGCGACCGAAGATACAGGTGTTCCCGGTATGGCGGCCATCAGACAGGCGCGCAAGGCCATCGACGACCTTGGCAAACATGGTGAGATCAGTCTGATCTATGCCGGCGGCATTCGCAACGGCGCCGACATTGCCAAGGCGATCGCCCTTGGCGCCGACGCCATCGCGATCGGCCATTCGGCAATGATGGCGCTCAACTGCAACAAGGACATTCCGGAGGCCAACTTCGAGGAAGAGATGGGCGTGGAGCCGGGCTACTGCTACCACTGCCACACGGGGCGGTGCCCGGTGGGCGTGGCGACGCAGGATCCCAAGCTGCGGGAACGTCTTGACCCGGATGCCGCGGCGGAGCGTGTCTACAACTTCCTGCACACGCTGACTATCGAGGCCCAGCTCTTTGCCCGCGCCTGCGGCAAGACCTACCTGCACAGCCTTGAGCCGGAGGATCTGGCCGCGCTGACCATGGAGGCCTCGGCGATGGCCGGCGTGCCGCTGGCCGGGACAGGTCACACCGTTGGTGTCGAGGACTATCACCACCTGTAACGGTGCGTTCAAGATCGCATCCCGCGGCCCGACCGCGGGGTGCGCCGACCAACGCATCACCCGAAAGGAGAAGAAAATGGCTGGATCACAGTATCGCGGCTCGGAAATCAAGGATGTCAACCAGTTCCTCGAAGATGCCGCTGGCCTCGACTCGGAGCGTGAAAAGGAAATCGGCCAGCACATCGGCTATCGCTATGATGTGAACCTCGTGCCGGATTACGACCGGATCACCCCGTACCTGCAAAAGTACATGGAGGTCATGGGCTGGGATGACCTGAATTGGCTGGAAGATATCCACATGGGCTACGAAGAGGGGGCGCCTGCCGTGTTCGACAGAAACAACAACGGCTGGATCAGGGTTCCGGATTCGATCGAGTTGCCGGACAACCAGCAGGATCGCGACATGATCGCGCGCGAACTGCTGCTTAAATTCCAGATGTCGGATCGCCATCCGCTCGTGGCGCTGCGCAAGGCCTACATGAAGTTCTAGGACCCTCATGCCGCGCCCGCTTGATATCGCTTGCCTACAGACATGTCCGAGGCCTGACTTCCAGTCGGCATTGGACGAGGCGCTGCCGCTGGCCGAGGCCGCGGCGAAAGCGGGCGCGGATATCATCTTCCTGCCTGAATATTGCGGCGGGTTGAAGGCCGAGGGCAGCGCCATCGCGCCACCATCGGCACCGGCCGACAAACACCCGTTCCTGCAGGAAATGCAGGCGTTCGCTGCAAAGCGCCGGATCTGGATCAACCTTGGTTCCATCGCCGTGGATGCCGAGGACGGACGGATCGTCAACCGGGGCTACATGCTGGATGATACGGGCATGATCCGCGGCCACTATGACAAGATCAACATGTTCGACATCCAGTTGTCGGACACGGAAGTCTATCGTGAAAGCGCGCGTGTCAGCCCCGGCGACCGGGCCGTGATCCATGACACGCCGTTTGGCCGGGTCGGCCACACGATCTGTTATGACCTGCGGTTTCCCGAACTTTTCCGCCGGCTCGCGCAGGGTGGCGCGGAGATGCTGCTCTGCCCGGCGGCGTTCACTCGCAAGACGGGCGAGGCGCACTGGCATGTGCTGAACCGCGCGCGAGCGATCGAGACCACCCGCTTCGTCGTGTCCGCCTGCGCGATCGGCGCCATACCCGGCGGCGGGGAAAGCTACGGGCATTCGTTGATCGTCAACCCCTGGGGCGAGATCATCGCCGACGGCGGCACCCTGCCCGGGGTCGTGCAAGCGCGAATCGATCTCGATCAGGTGTCGGAAACCGCGCGACGGGTCCCCAGCCTGATGAACGACAGGCCCTTCACCATTGAAACCCATTCGAAAAGGAATGTTGCATGAGCTCTTTGGCGGCACAGTTCGGACAAAGTTATTCCGACCACCCGATGCGCAAGGCGTTCATGAAATGGCAATGCCATGTACGCCAATTCGCCATGCGTGATCGCGAGGGTCGTCCCGACGACGGGATCATGCCCGATGTACTGCTCGACGGGGATTCCGAACCGTTGGGGCAGATCATCACGGTGATGAACAAGGCGCCCGGCTATTCGGTGACGCCCGAATTACAGCATATGGCGGCAAAAACGATCGACCCCGCACAGAAGAGAGAGCAGGCGCTGAAATTCCTGTCTGCCACGCATTACCAAAAGGCTGACGAATTCTCGGATATCCTGACCGCCACGTTTCCGCCGGGATCACCCGGCGCGGCGCGCATTCACGAGGCGGCGCAGTGTCGGCTGATCTTCGATGCCTACGCGCAACGGTTCGATCTTGAATGCAAGGTTTGGCGGCTGGCATCGCACAACCCTCTGCATCAGGCGACGATCGCACATAACTTGCTGTTCAACCCCTCGCTGCCGCCCGGCACGGAGGTGCTGGGATTCGAGCCGCAGTGGGACGCCTGTACATCAGACCCGCCCGTTCGCTGACCGGCTGACATGCGCCGGCGGTGACGTCATTCCCACGAGACATCCCCGAGAAATATGTAGCCGGCGCCGTAAATCGTCTTGATCAATCGGGGGTTTCTCGGGTCTTCGCCAAGCTTGGTCCGCAAGCGGGAAATGCGCACATCCATCGCGCGGTCGAAACTTTCCCCGGCAGCACCGCCGAGAGCCTCCTGCATGGCCTGGCGCGAGATCAGGCGCTTGGGACGTTCGAGGAACAGCCGCAGGACCTGTCCCTCGGCGTGGGAAAACGGGGTTTCAGCGCCGCTCGCGTCCTCCAGAACGTATCGATTGAAACGTGCGGTCCAGCCATTGAAATACCCGGTGTCGCCTTTACGGGCCGAGGATGTCTCGCGGCGCAGCCGGGCCCGGACGCGCGCCACCACCTCGGTCGGGTCGAACGGCTTGATGATGTAGTCATCCGCGCCAAGCTCCAACCCGGTGACCCGGTCTTTCACGTCACCTCGGCCCGAGATGATGATGACCGTCGCGCCGTTCTCAAGCGCAAGTCGATGAACGAGTGTCAGGCCGTCGCGATCCGGTAGCGAAAGATCGACGAGGCAGATATCGGGTGCCGTGTTGCGCAAGGCCGCTTCGAACTCGGTCGCGCGGCCGAAGGTCATCGTGCGAAATCCCGCTTCCTCGAGCGTGTCTCCCAGCATCGTGCGGATGGCCGGTTCATCGTCCAGGATGAATACAAGGGGGGCGGTCATGCGGGGTCTCCACCGCGCAGGAATGCCCAAAGCTCCGTCGCCGCGAATGGTTTTCGCAGGACGGGCGCCCGCGCGCGCGCGGCCCGGTGCAGCGGGTTGTCGGGCGGCAATGAGGTCATCAGGAAGGCCGGGCAATGGTTCTCGGGCAATTCATCCAGCAAATCCAACCCGTTCCCGGCGCCTTCCAACGAGATGTCGGACAGCACCACGGCTATTTCCGGCAGTTCGGAAACAAGCGCCAGCGCCTCATCGGTGCTTGCGGCCTCGACCACGCTGTGTCCCGCGTCGCGCAGCATGTCGCGGATGCCGCCCCGCAAATCGGGGCTGTCCTCGACCAGCAGGACAAGGCCGGGTGCCTCGGACGTGTCCGCACGGCGCAGGGGCAGGCGCAGGCATACCCGGCCACCGTGTTCTGTGTTCGACAGCGCGATGCGCCCTCCGGCAAGTTTTGTCATGTCGTAGACCATCGAAAGGCCAAGCCCCGAACCTTCGCCGCCCTTGGTGGTGAAAAACGGATCGAGCGCGTGCGCAAGGGCCTTTTCGGAAAATCCGGATCCCGTATCCGTGACGGCGAATTCAAGCCACGTTTCCCTGACGTCACGTACCGTCAGCGTGATGCGGCCTTCGGGGCCGCAGGCGTCGCGCGCATTGAGCACGAGATTGATCAGGGAATCCTGCAACATGCCGGTATCCAGCATGTAGCGTGCCGCGAGGGTCAGGTCGTTGACCTGGAAATCCATGCTTTCGGTGAGTGTCGATCGCGCGAGCGTTTGGAGGTCGTTCAGGAAAACCGACAAGTCCGTGGGCGTCGGCATGTGTTCGCGCGGGCCGGTCATGTCGGCGATGCGGTTCAACAGGCCGCCACCGCGTCGGGCCGCCGCGATGGTGCCGTTGATGAGGTCATCGGCCCCCTCGGGCAACGCCATGCGCCGCAGTCTCGATTGCATGCCGAGAATGATCGTCAGAAGGTTCGAGAAGTCATGCGCGAGGCCGCTGGTCAGTTGCGCGGCCATCTCGCGGCGGCGTGTCTGTTGTAGGGCGGCGCGTGTTTGCGCCTCCTCGGTGATGTCCATCGAAAGAATGTACACGCCACCCTGCTGCCCGTCGGGGGTAAAGGCCGCGCGGATCCGGCGCGAGCTGGGCTCATGCGTGAATTCGAAGACCGACGGTTCGCCTGCAAAGGCCTGGTCCAGCTGGTCGCGGATCGCGTTGTAGGCCTGCGGGCCGAGCGCTTGCTCGATCGACGCGCCGACGATTTCCGACTGGCTGTCGGGCAGAACGCTGCTGAGGCGACGGTTCGAATACGTATACCGGCGATCAGGGCCGACATGCGCGATATGGGCCGGCATCATCTCTGTCGTGAGCCTTGTCCGTGCCTCGGAGGCGGTCAACTGCCGCTTGGCTTCCTCCAGCGCCGTGATCGTCGATTCCAGTTCGCGGTTCGTGGCCGACAGCTCTTCGGAATAGGTGGTGAGTTGTCCCGACAGCTCCTCGGAGCGGGCGCGCAGCATCTCCTCCTGACGACTGGTGCGGGTGATATCGGTATAGACCGTCACCCAGCCCCCCTGCGGCAGCGGGGACCCTTCGACACTGATCGTGCGGCCGTTGGCACGGGTGCGTTCCATGTAATGCGGCTCGAACGCACGGGCGATCTCGACGCGCGCTTTGACAAAGCCGTCAACGTCGCCCACGTCGCCGTAATCACCCCGCTCCGCCAGGAACCGGATCGTGTCGGCGAATGCGGCCCCGGGCGTGACCAGCCACTCGGGCAGTTCGAACATTTCCTGAAACCGCGCGTTGCAGACGGCCAGCCGAAGGTCGCGGTCATAGATCGTGAGCGCCTGCTGAATCAGGTTCAGCCCGGCCCGTGTCATGGCGTTCGTGTCGGTTTGCTTGGGCGTCATGCGGAAAACCTCGGGTTCAATGGCTAGCACCCTTGCGGAGGACCTCAAAGTCCCCCGGGGACACATGTTACAATTCGTAAGGATTGGGCAATCTTTGCGAAATACTTGACCGTGAACGATAACACAGCACTCTGAGGCGACGGGGAATCGCCGTTTTCAGGGGCTTGTTCGCACTGCGGACACAGGGAGGAGAAAATTGGCACAGTCGTCAGGGGCGGCAGATGGGCATCAGTCCATTCCCGCGCTATTGCACCGTAATGCCACGCGCTACGCGGACAGCATGGCGTACCGCGAAAAGGAATTCGGCATTTGGCAATGCTGGACATGGGCGCAGGCCGAGAAGGAAATCGAGGCACTGGCGCTCGGATTGCTGAACCTTGGCGTCGACGAGGGCGACTTCATCGCGGTCATCGGGCGAAACCGCCCGCATTTCTATTGGTCGATGGTGGCTGCACAGTCCGTCGGCGCAGTGCCGGTGCCGGTTTACCAGGACAGCGCCTCGGACGAGATGGCCTACGTCCTGGACCATTGCGGTGCGCGCTTCGCCATCGTGGAGGACCAGGAACAGGTGGACAAGATCATCGATATCCAGGATGGACTGCACCAGTTCGAGCACATAATCTATGTGGACCCGCGCGGCCTTCGGAAATATGATCATCACAAGCTGCACCAGTTCAGCCATGTTCAGGAGCAGGGGCGCGCCGCCCACGAGGAATTCATCGAGGATCTGAGGGCACGGCGCGACAAGCTGGCGTATTCCAGCGTTTGCGTGATGCTTTACACCTCGGGCACGACGGGCAAGCCCAAGGGTGTGGTCCTTTCGAACCGAAATATCATCGAGGCGTCGAAGTCATCTGCCGAGTTCGACACCCTGACCCGCAACGAGGAAGTACTGGCCTACCTGCCTATGGCGTGGGTGGGGGATTTCATATTCTCGGTGGGGCAGGCCTACTGGTGCGCGTTCTGTGTCAACTGTCCCGAAAGCGCCGACACGATGCAGACCGATCTGCGTGAAATCGGGCCGACCTATTACTTCGCCCCGCCCCGTGTGTTCGAAACGCAGCTGACCAACGTGATGATCCGGATGGAGGATGCAGGCCGGCTGAAGCAATGGCTTTTCCACCGTTTCATGGATCATGCGCGCCGGGTCGGGCCGGCGATACTTGATGGCAGGCCGGTCAACGGCTTGGACAGGCTTAAATACAAGCTGGGGCATGTTCTGGTTTACGGCCCCCTCAAGGACACATTGGGCCTTGGACGCGTCCGCGTGGGATACACGGCGGGCGAGGCCATCGGCCCGGAAATCTTTGATTTCTACCGGTCGCTCGGTATCAACCTGAAACAGCTTTACGGTCAGACGGAGGCAAGCGTCTTCATCACCCTGCAACCCGATGGCGAGGTTCGCAGCGATACCGTGGGCGTGGCCGCGCCGGGGGTCGAGCTGCGGATCGACGGCTCGGGCGAGGTGTATTACCGCAGCCCCGGCGTTTTCGAGTATTATTACAAGAACGAGGAAAGCACCGCGAAGACCAAGGATGACGATGGCTGGGTCGCCACCGGCGATGCCGGCTTCTTCGAGGAAGGGTCCGGGCATCTGCGGATCATCGACCGGGCCAAGGATGTCGGCAAGATGGCGGATGGGCGGATGTTCGCGCCCAAATACGTGGAAAACAAGCTGAAATTCTTCCCCAATATCCTGGAGGCCGTCGTGTTCGGGAACCAGCGGGACGAGTGTACGGCCTTCATCAACATTGATCTCAACGCGGTCGGCAACTGGGCGGAGCGAAACAACATTGGCTATGCCTCCTATCAGGAACTGGCCGGTCATCCGCAGGTTCTGGAAACGATCAAGGGGCATGTCGAGGAGGTCAACCGCAGCCTTGCCGAGGACCCGATGCTGTCGCATTGCCAAGTGCATCGGTTCCTCGTGCTGCACAAGGAACTGGACGCGGATGACGGCGAAATGACCCGGACGCGCAAGGTGCGGCGCGGCGTGATCTCGGAGAAGTTCAAGGACCTGCTGACCGCCCTTTATGACGGGTCGAGCGAAATCCGCACGACGACGGAAGTCACCTACGAGGACGGCCGCAAGGGCAGCATCAGCGCGACGCTCAGGATCGTGGACGCGGCGGTGGTCGCGGTTGCCGGGCCGAAGGTGGCGGCCGAATGAGGGATGACCGGATGACGCTCGTTGCCGGACCGGCAACATCGCCCCACCCGCCATCCCGCAAGGCGAGGAATGCTCATTTTTTCATGGGGATAGCCGATGCTTGACGCAAGCGAGGGATACACCACCGAGGATGGCCGCGCCATCGGCGGGGTGGTGATGGAAATGAGGCACATCACGCTGCGCTTTGGCGGCGTGGTGGCCATCAAGGATATCAGCTTCGATGTCAGGGAAGGCGAGATCCGGGCGATCATCGGTCCCAACGGGGCCGGAAAATCCAGTATGCTCAACGTGGTAAGCGGGTTTTACAATCCGCAGGAGGGCGAGGTCTGGTACAAGGGGGCGAAACGGCCACCGATGAAGCCTTACCAAGTTGCGCGCCAAGGCATTGCGCGGACCTTCCAGAACATCGCCCTGTTCGAGGGGATGACCGTTCTGGACAACGTGATGACGGGCCGCATCCGGCAGATGGAAGCCGGGTTATTCGCGCAGGCATTGTGGAAGGGCAAGGCTGAAGAGGAAGAGACCGCGAACCGGGAGGCCGTTGAAAAGATTATTGATTTTCTGGAGATCCAGCATATCCGCAAGACCCCGGTGGGGCGCTTGCCCTACGGGCTCAAGAAGCGGGTGGAACTGGCGCGCGCGCTGGCCGCGGCGCCGTCGATCCTGCTGCTGGACGAGCCCATGGCGGGCATGAACGTTGAAGAGAAAGAGGACATGTCGCGCTTTGTCCTTGATGTGAATGACGAATTCGGCACCACCATCGTGCTGATCGAGCATGACATGGGCGTGGTCATGGACCTGAGCGACCGGGTGGTCGTGATGGATTACGGCAAGAAGATCGGGGACGGGACGCCGGACGAGGTGCGCAACAACCAAGCCGTCATCGACGCTTACCTGGGGGTTGCGCATGACTGATTTCGGGCCATCGGCATCGTGCCGGTATCGCGTCGGCATCGCGCCGGTGCTGGTGCCGCAGACTTGGAGGAGGCGAGTGAATGCCTGATCAGCTGGTATGGGGAATGGAGGTGTTCCTGAACGGCCTGATGGCCGGGGTGCTTTACGCGCTCGTCGCGCTTGGCTTCGTGCTGATCTACAAGGCCAGCGGCATCTTCAACTACAGTCAGGGTGTCATGGCGCTTTTCGCGGCGCTGACGCTTGTCGGGGTCATGGAGGGGCAGGTGCCCTTCAGTCACCTGATCAATGCCGTCTTCGGCACCGAGATACACCATTTCGGCTGGCACGTGCCGGCACTGGCGGCGATCCTGCTGACGATGGCGGTGATGATCCTGCTGGCCTGGGCGGTCAACCGGTTCATTTTCCGGCATCTCGTCAACCAGGAGCCGATCATCCTGTTCATGGCGACGATCGGTCTGGCCTATTTCCTTGAAGGGTTCGGGGACCTGATGTGGGGCAGCGACATCAAGACCCTGAACGTTGGCCTGCCGCAGGGGATCAACCCGGTGATCGACGAGGTGACCTACCGGATCTTCGGCTACGGTTTCTTCATCGACAATCTGGATCTCGTGGCGACGGGCATCGCCGCCCTGCTGGTGATCGCACTTGTGATTTTCGCGCAATATACCAAGCAGGGCCGGGCGATGCGGGCCGTGGCCGACGACCACCAGGCGGCGCTGAGCGTCGGGATCAGCCTGAATTTCATCTGGGTCATGGTCTGGTCTCTGGCCGGGTTCGTGGCGCTGGTGGCGGGCATCATGTGGGGGACGAAATCCGGGGTGCAGTTCTCGCTGTCGCTGATCGCGCTCAAGGCGCTGCCGGTGCTGATGCTGGGCGGTTTCACCTCGATCCCCGGCGCCATCGTGGGCGGGCTGATCATCGGTGTGGGCGAGAAGCTGTTCGAATTCCTGATCGGGCCGCTGGTGGGCGGCGCGACAGAGAATTGGTTTGCCTACGTGCTGGCGCTTATCTTCCTCGTCTTCCGGCCGCAGGGCCTGTTCGGCGAGAAGATCATCGAGAGGGTGTGACCGACATGAGCAAGATCATCGCCATCGCCAACGTGATCGCCTGGGGCGGGTTCTGGGCCTTCGGCTATCTCGCGCTGACGGCGGGTGTGGAAGAGACCGGCCAGATGGTGCTGGCCGCCGTGCTGGCCGCCCTTGGCGGCGGTGTCGGGATGCTCGCTTTTTTCTGGCTTGTGCGCCACTCGGAGGCCACCGGGTATGCCAGCAGGCCCAACCGCGCGGAAAAGCGCGAGGACGAGGACATGCACGGGGAGGTGCGCTAGATGTTTTACCGGGAAGCGGGTGATTTCAAGACCTCCTACGCGGAGGACAGCCAGACCTTTCCGATCAAGTTCGACAGGTACCGGTACTACGCGGTGCTTCTGGTCGGGTTCGCCATCATCCCGTTCGTCATAAACGATTACTGGGTGAACGCGGTTTTCCTGCCCTTCCTGATCTACTCGATCGCGGCGATCGGGCTGAACATCCTCGTGGGGTATTGCGGGCAGGTCAGCCTTGGCACGGGCGGGTTCATGGCCGTCGGGGCCTATGCCGTCTACAAGCTGATGACCGGGTTCCCCGACATCAGCATTTTCATTCACGTCATCCTTGCCGGCGGGATCACCGCGGTGGTCTGCGTGCTTTTCGGCCTGCCCAGCCTGCGTATCAAGGGGTTCTACCTGGCGGTCGCGACACTGGCGGCGCAGTTCTTCCTCGTCTGGCTGTTCAACCGCGTGCCGTGGTTCTACAACTACTCCGCCTCGGGGCAGATCAGCGCGCCCGAGCGCACAATCCTCGGGATCCCGGTGACGGGGGCGGAAACTGCGCCGTGGGCGGCCTATCTTTTCTGCCTGGTGTTCTGCGCGGGCAGCGCGATCTTCGCGCGGAACCTGACACGCGGCATGGCCGGGCGGAAGTGGATGGCCATCCGCGACATGGACATCGCTGCCGAGATCATCGGGGTGAATCCGCTGAAGGCCAAGCTGACGGCGTTCGCCGTTTCGGGGTTCTTCGTCGGCATCGCCGGGGCGCTGTTCTTCGCCGTCTATCTCGGTGCCGTCGAGGTGGGAGAGGCGTTCGGGATCAACAAGTCGTTCCTCGTGCTGTTCATGGTGATCATTGGCGGGCTCGGCTCGATCTTCGGGAGTTTCGCCGGGGCGGCGTTCCTCGTGTTGCTGCCGGTTCTTCTGAAGAACGTTCTGGTGGGCGGGCTCGGCTGGCCCACCGATCTGGCGGCGCATCTGGAATTCATCATCGTTGGCGGGCTGATCGTCACCTTCCTGGTGGCCGAGCCGCACGGGCTGGCGCAGCTGTGGCGCGTTGCCAAGGAGAAACTGAGGCTCTGGCCCTTCCCGCACTAGGGCGGGCCCAAGGAGGTGCGGCGGGGGCGCAACCCCGCCCGGAAAGTGCATCGGAGAAACCAAGGGAGGATGTGAACCGATGAAACGGAAACTTTTTGGTGCAGCGGTGGCGGCGATCATGGCCGCCGGGCCGGCACTGGCGGAACTGGTCATCGCCGATCTGAGCTATCGGACAGGCCCCTACGCCGCGAGCGGCATCCCGTTTTCCGACGGGTACCAGGACTACTTCACGCTGTTGAACGAACGCGACGGTGGCATCGGGGGGGAGCCCGTCAGGATCGCCGAGTGCGAAACGGGATACAATACCGAGAAGGGCGTCGAGTGCTACGAGTCGACCAAGGGCACCGGCGCGCTTGTCTACCAGCCGCTGAGCACCGGTATCACTTACCAGTTGATCCCCAAGGTCACCGCGGATGAAATCCCGCTGCATTCGATGGGCTACGGGCGCACGTCCGCCGCCAACGGCAAGGTGTTCAAGTGGGTGTTCAACTATCCGGGCACGTACTGGGATGCCGCCTCGATCATGGTCAAGCACGCGCTCGAGGTCGAGGGCAGCCTCGAGGACAAGAGCATTGCGCTGGTCTATCACAACTCGGCCTACGGCAAGGAGCCGATACGCACGCTGGAAGCGCTCAGCGAGAAGCACGGATTCGACCTGACACTGCTGGCCGTCGATCATCCCGGGCAGGAGCAGAAATCCCAGTGGCTGCAAATCCGCCGCGAGCGCCCGGATTACGTGTTCATGTGGGGATGGGGCGTGATGAACCAGGTCGCGATCCAGGAGGCCGCCAACATCCGTTTCCCGATGGAGAACTTCATCGGTGTCTGGTGGTCGGGGGCGGAACCCGATGTTCTGCCCGCGGGTGAGGCCGCGCACGGCTACAAGTCGATCAACTTCACCGGGACGGGCACGGATTACCCGATCTTCGATGACATGCAGGAACATGTCGTCGATGCCGGGAAGGCCGCCGGTGACGGCACCAGCCTGGGCCAGGTCCAGTACAACCGCGGCATGTTCGCCGCGATGATGGCCGCCGAGGCGATCAAGACCGCGCAAGAGATGCACGGCGTGTCGAAGATCGACCGCGACATGATGCGCGACGGGATGGAAAACCTCGAGATCACCGCGGCGAAGCTGGAGGCGCTCGGCCTGCCGGACTTCGCGCCGACATTCGAGGTGAGCTGCGAAAACCACAGCGGCCCGGGCAAGGCGCTGGTCCAACAGTGGGACGCGGAAGCCCAGGAATGGAACGCCATCACCGATTTCATGGTGGCCGACCGGGAGCTGATCATGCCGCTTATCATGGAGGACTCCATGGCCTATGCCGAGGAGAACGACATAGAAATGCGC
This sequence comes from Roseovarius sp., assembly GCA_031580875.1. GTDB lineage: Bacteria > Pseudomonadota > Alphaproteobacteria > Rhodobacterales > Rhodobacteraceae > Roseovarius. The sequence continues at coordinate 24,727 of JAVLCJ010000003.1, read as the reverse complement.
TGCCAGTAAGGCGGTCGGCGTGACATCGGGGCGTGGCGGCGGTGCCGCCGCGCCCGTCCCAGCCCCCCGGCTATGACGGAGACACGAGAATGCAGGACGCAGGACACGGCGAGGCGACCCTTCTGGAGGTCAACAACATCGAGGTGATCTACAATCACGTGATCCTCGTGCTGAAGGGCGTGAGCCTGAGCGTGCCCAAGGGCGGCATAACCGCGCTTCTGGGCGGGAACGGCGCGGGCAAGACCACCACGCTCAAGGCGGTGTCCAACCTGCTGAAATCCGAACGCGGCGAGGTGACCAAGGGCAATATCCGCTATCGCGGCGAGCGCGTGCAGGACCTTGTGCCGTCGGACCTGGTGAAGAAGGGCGTGATACAGGTGATGGAGGGGCGCCATTGCTTCGAGCACCTGACCGTGGAGGAGAACCTGCTGACCGGCGCGTATACACGCGGGTCGAGCCGGGGCGAGATCGAGACGGACCTGGAGCTGGTCTATACCTACTTCCCCCGGCTGAAGGAGCGGCGCCGCAGCCAGGCCGGTTATACCTCGGGCGGGGAGCAGCAGATGGTGGCCATCGGCCGCGCCCTGATGAGCCGCCCGGAAACCATCCTGCTGGACGAGCCGTCGATGGGGCTGGCCCCGCAGCTGGTGGAACAGATTTTCAACATCGTCAGGTCGCTGAACGAGGAGGAAGGGTACACGTTCCTGCTGGCCGAGCAGAACACCAACGTCGCCCTGCGTTTCGCGCATTACGGCTACATCCTTGAATCGGGGCGCGTGGTGATGGACGGCCCCGCCGCCGACCTGCGCGAGAACCCGGATGTCAAGGAATTCTACCTCGGCATGTCGGAGGAAGGGCGCAAGAGTTTCCGCGACGTGCGCAGCTATCGCCGCCGCAAGCGGTGGCTGAGCTGACCGGGGTCATGGATGTGCAAGGCGCCGCAGCGGGGCGGCCAGCGGAGGAACGGGCAATGTCAGATTTTTTCGACACTCTGGAAACGCGCAGCGCGGACTTGCGGCAGGCGGCCATCGCCCGAATGCTGCCCGAACAGATCGCGCGGGCCAAGGCGCTGGCGGGCTATGGCGGGGCGCTGGACGGGGTGGACCCAGCCGCGGTACGGGACCCGTCCGACCTGCGCCGGTTGCCGGTGCTGCGCAAATCCGACCTTGGCCGCGCGCAGGGGGATGCCGCGCCGTTCGGCGGCCTGACGACCCGGACGGCCAGCCAGTTCGCCCACGTGTTCCAGTCCCCCGGCCCGATCTACGAGCCGGGAAGCGACAGCCATGACTGGTGGCGCATGGGCCGGTTCCTGCATGCCTGCGGCGTGGGCAAGGGCGACATCGTGCAGAACTGTTTCGGCTATCACCTGACACCCGCCGGCATGATCTTCGAGAACGGCGCGCGCGCCGTCGGGGCCGCCGTGCTGCCGGCCGGCACGGGCCAGACCGAGTTGCAGGCCCGCGCGGCGCATGACGTGGGCATCACCGCTTATGCCGGGACGCCCGATTACCTGAAGGTGATCCTCGACAAGGCGGACGAGATGGGCCTGCCCACAGGAATCGGCAAGGCCGCCGTGGGGGGCGGGGCGCTATTCCCGTCGCTCAGGCAGGAATACGCGGATCGCGGCATCGCGTGCCTGCAATGCTATGCCACGGCCGATCTGGGCAATATCGCCTATGAAAGCCCGGCGCAGGACGGGTTGATCGTGGACGAGGGCGTGATCGTCGAGATCGTGACGCCCGGCACCGGCGATCCGGTGGCGCCGGGAGAGGTGGGCGAGGTGGTGGTGACCACGCTGAACCCCGACTATCCGCTGATCCGGTTCGCCACCGGCGACCTGTCGGCCCTGATGGAGGGCGCAAGCCCCTGCGGCCGCACGAATATTCGCATCAAGGGGTGGATGGGCCGCGCTGACCAGACGACCAAGATCAAGGGCATGTTCGTGCGCCCCGAGCAGGTCGCCGCCCTTGTCGCGCGGCATGACGAGATCGCCCGTGCCCGCGTCATCGCCGACCGCGAGGGCGAGATGGACGTGATGACCGTGCAGATCGAGGCGGATGGCGGGGACGCGGACAGCTATGCCGGATCGGTGGCGGATGCGCTGAAGCTCACGGGCCGGGTCGAGATCGTCGCGCGCGGCAGCCTGCCCAATGACGGCAAGGTGATCGAGGACAGGCGCAGCTATGAATGAGCCTCCGGGCGGTCATTTCTCTAGCACGTAGCTTCCGGGGGCCGGGCCGAGGGGCGGCAACCCGCGGTCCGGGGCGCCGGTCGATGGTGGCGCCACGGGGGCTGCCGACCGGGCCCTGAGCCAGTCATGCCAGTGCGGCCACCATGACCCCGGCTGCGCCGGCAGGTCATCGAGCCACGTTTCGGGTGACATGTACTGATCACCGGGGGCGCGGTGGCCCGTGCGGTAGTGCCGGTGCGGATGGCCGGGCTCGGACACGATGCCGCCGTTGTGCCCGCCGCTGGCCAGAACGAAGTGCATGTCGGTCTCGGTAAAGAGCCTCGCCTTGTAGACGGATTGCCACGGGGCGATGTGGTCCTTCTCGGTGCCGAGCACGAACATCGGCACCTTGAGGTCGCTCAGGGCGATGACTTGTCCCGCGACCGCGAAGCGCCCGGCGCTGAGCCGGTTTTCAAGGAAAAGGCCGCGCAGGTATTCCGAGTGCATCCGCGCCGGCATCCGGGTGGCGTCGGCGTTCCAGATGCTCATGTCGGTCGGCATGTCTTCGTGCCCCAGCAGGTAGCGGTGAACGGCCCGGCTCCATACCAGGTCCTCGGCGCGCAGCACCTTGAAGGCGCCCGCCATCTGGGTGCTGTCGAGATAGCCCTGTTCCCACATCATGTCCTCGAGAAAGGCGATCTGGCTTTCGTCCACGAAAAGCATCAACTCGCCCGCCTCGGCGAAATCCGTCTGTGCCGCCAGAAGCGTCAGCGAGGCCAGCCTGTCATCGCCGTCGCGCGCCATGGTGGCCGCGGTGATGGCCGAGATCGTGCCGCCAAGGCAGTAGCCGCACAGATGCACGCGGGTGTCGGGCCGAATCCGGGTGACGGCATCGAGCGCGGCCATGACGCCGGATTTCCGGTAATCCTCGAGCGAGAGCCCGGCCTGATCCGCCGTCGGGTTGCACCACGAGATGGCGAAGACCGTGTGCCCTTGCCCCACCAGCCAATTGATCAGCGAATTCTGCGGCCTGAGATCGAGAATGTAGTATTTCATGATCCAGGCAGGGACGATCAGCACCGGTTCGGGATGCACCTGTTCGGTCTGCGGGCTGTACTGGATGACCTCGCAGATATCGTTGCGATAGATCACCTCGCCCGGCGTGCAGGCCAGATCGCGCCCGACCTGCAGCGGCGGATCCTCCGGCGCGGTGCCGAGCGTGTCCTGCGCAAGCAGCGCGGCCCCGTTCAGGAAGTTGGCGCCGCCGGTTTCCTGCGCGGCGGCGATGATCTCGGGGTTGGTGGCCGGGAAGTTCGACGGCGAAAGCGTGTCGAGCGCCTGCCGGAACATGAACCGGGTGCGGTCGCCGTGCTTTTCCTGCAACCCGCTGAGGCCGGTGGTGGCATTTTCCCACCAGTCCTGCATGGCAAGGAAATTCTGCTGCAGGATGGCGGGGACGGGGGCCTGCCACCCGTCATGGGTAAAGCGGTGGTCCTGCGGGGTGGGCCGGAAGGGCGGCTCGGGCATCGGGGTCGAGGGGATGAGGGCGGACACGCTGTAGGACCAGAGTTTCAATCCGTTTTCCGTAGCGTGGCGGGCCAGTTCCATCTGGCGGCCGGGCGCGCGTGCAAGGTGCAGGGCCCAGTCCGTCAGGGCGCTGGCCGTGGCATGGGGGGACAGCCCGCCGGTCATCTGCGCGGTGGCCGCGCGCAGCGCGCGATCGACGCTGTTGCGGCCATCCGGGCCCGCGGGGGCCGGGGAACGGGGCGTTTGCTTGTCTGGCTGTGTCGTCGTGCGATCCATTCAGTGCGGTCCTTTCGTCGGTCCGGGCGATGTGCCCGCGCGTGTATCCGATCATTCTATCATGACAGGCGGGTAACGGGCCTGTCGCCTGTTCAGAACCTGTTGGCGTCATAGGGCGCCAGATCGATGTTGGGCGGCGTCCCGTCGATGAGGCCGGCCACGATGCGCCCGGTCTTGGGCCCCGCTGTCAGGCCGACATGCTGGTGGCCGAAGGCGGCATGCACGCCCGTCTGCCCGATCTCGCCGATCAGCGGCAGGCTGTCGGGGGTGGAGGGGCGGAAGCCCATCCATTCCTCGGCGCCATCGTGGGACAGGTCGGGAAAGTACCTTTTGCTGTGCCGCCGTATCAGCGCCAGCGGCGCGCGCGAAGGCCCTTTCGACAGCCCGCCCAGTTCCACGGTGCCGGCGCAGCGCAGGCCGTTGTTCATGGGGTTCACCGCGAACTTGCCGCTGGCGATCATCATCGGGTTGCGCGGCAATTGCGACGGATTGGTGAAATGCAGGTGATAGCCGCGTTCGGCCTCCAGCGGGACGCGCAGGCCCAGCTTGCGCAGCAGCGGCTTGGACCAGATGCCGGCGGCAAGCACCGCCCTGTCGCAGGGCAGGGGGCCGTGATCGGTCTCGACCGACGTGACATGCCCGTCCGACAGCGTGATGTCGCGGACCTCGGCCTGCCGGTAGGTACCGCCCTCTGCGTCGAGGACCTTTGCCAGATCGGCCATGTAGGCACCGGGATCGAGGATATGGCCGTGATCCTTCAGCAGGGCCATGCAGCCCGCGGCGGGGCCGAGGATGGGCTCGGCTTCGCGCACGGCGGGGCCTTCGAGAAGGTCGGGAACAAAGCCCATCTCGCGCTTGATGGCCCATGAATAGCTGTCCTTGTCGAAATCCTTGCGGGAGCCGTAGACATACCCGAAATCGCTGGTGGCCAGCCATTTCTCGGCCATGGTGCCGCGGACGAGCGCGCGATGCTGGTCAACGCTGTCGCCCACGATGGGCATCAGCCCGGCGACCATGCGCCGCGTGCCCGCCTCGGTCGCGTTGGCCGCGAAGCGCGCCAGCCACGGCAGCATCCGGGGCAGGTACGACCATTGCATGAACAGCGGGGAGGCCGGGTTCGCAAGGTATTTCAACGCGGTGGGGATCAGGTCGGGCGTGTTGACGGGCACGATCCCCCATTGCGCGAGCAGCCCGGCATTGCCGAAGGACGCGCCGGCGCCGGGATGGTCACGGTCCAGCAGCGTCACCGCGTGGCCGCCGCGGCGCAGCCAGATCGCGGCGGACAGGCCGCAAATGCCGGCGCCGATGACGACGATGTTGCGTGATCCAGACATCGGATGCCCCCGAATTGTGCCTAGCTGGGGCGTCACCTAACCCCGGTTCGGGGGGCGGGGCAAGCCGGCGGGAGCGAATCATGTTCATGTCACCGTGGTGATGAGGGGCGCATGGCGGTATCCCGCCGGCCGCGTACACGGACCGCTGACATCGCGGGCATCGGCCCGGAAACGGCACGGATGCTGCTGAAATTGACGGCAAGCGGGGGGATGCCGCGCGCCGCGGCATGGCGTCCGGCGGGGCGGCCTGTTTCGGCTGTAGATCCATTCAGATGCGGCGCGGCGCGCACCCTGCCGTGTCTTCCTTCCCCGCTGCCCCGTGCAGCGGGGCTTTTTTCGACTCGTGCCATGCGGCTGCCACAAGGGGCCGGTCACGGGCGCAATCGGCCCCCTGAGAGATTCATGTATGCCCGCTTTCTCGGCAGAAAGCAGAAAAATTGGGCGTCCGCAGGGACGCAAAAGACCCCGAAACAGGCGCCGAGCGGGCCGGCACGGCAGGGGTGACGCGGTGCGGAAGCCCCGCCGGCGCGGCCGGGAGCATGAAAAATGGCTTTAAGATCAGCTTTCTGGCGGGCCGCGCTCGCCGCCGGGAAGGGGCGCAGACGGCGCCCGCCAGGCCGGGGGCTTGGCCAAGGGCGCGGCTTTCCCGGAAGGCGGGAAAGGTTTGTCATGGGCCGGGGCGAACCGCTTGTATTCCGGTTGTGAACCGGTCGCCCGCGCTGCGGCGGGAACCGGTACAACACGGAGGTAATGAAACATGGAAGAACAACTTGCGGAACTCGCGGCGAAGGTCGCCGCGATGGAAACCAAGGGCAATCTGACGAACACGATGTTCGCGGAGACCTATTACTACATCACGATCCCGCTCATGGTGATCATCCATGCCGGGTTCCTGGCCTACGAGATGGGCGCCTCGCGCGCCAAGAACGCGCTGTCGTCTGGCGTGAAGAACATTCTGGCGATCGCGTTCGTGATCCCGGCCTTCTATTTCTTCGGCTGGTGGGTCTACTGGGCGTTTCCGACCGGGTTTTCCCTGTCGGCGGGCCCGAACGAGATTTCCGGCGCGGCCTATGCCAGCAGCTTTGCATGGGGCTGGGGCGAGGCCGCGTCGTTCATGGGGCCCAATATCGACGACCAAATCAGCGGCGTCTTCTGGGGGGCCTTCACGCTGTTCGCCGCGACGACGGCCTCGATCATGTCGGGGGCCGTGATCGAGCGGATCCAGACCGTCGGGTTCGTGATACTGGCGGTCATTCTGGGCGGCTTCAGCTGGACGCTGGCGGCCGCATGGGGGTGGCACGCCGATGGCTGGCTGGTCCAGCAATGGGGCGTGCATGACTTCGGCGCCGCCGGCCTGGTGCACGCGGTCGCGGCGTTCTTCGCGCTCGGGGTGCTGATCAATCTCGGGCCGCGCATCGGCAAGTTCAACGAGGACGGCACGGCCAACCATCTGGCGGGGCACAACCTGCCCTTCACCGCCACCGGGCTCATGCTGATCATCGTGGGCTTCTGGGGGTTCCTGATGGCCTGTGTCGTCGTGGGCGGCGAAGCGTGGTCGTGGGGGGGCAACTTCAGCACGATCTACGGTACGCCCACCAATCTCGGGGCGCTGGCCTTCAACATCCTGATGGCGGTCGCCGGCGGGATCATCGGTGCGTGGCTGGCCACGCGGGATCCGTTCTGGATGATGTCGGGGGCGCTTGCCGGGATCATCTCGGTCGCGTCCGGTCTGGACATCTACTGGCCCGGCCTGACCTTCATACTGGCCTTCGGCGCCGGCGTGATCCTCAAGCCCGCGGCGAACGTGCTGGAGCGCATGGGCATCGACGACGCCGTCGGCGCCGTGACGGTGCATGGCACGATCGGTGTCTACGGCATGGTGGCGCTGGGCATTTTCGCCAACGGTTACCCGGCGTTGCTGGGTGAGGACGCGCCGACCATCAGCCTGATCGGGCAGATCGTCGGGGCCATCGTTTTCGTGGTGATCGGGCTGTCGACCGGCTATGTCAGTTCGCTGGTTCTCAAGGTGCTGGGAATGCTGCGCGTGCCCGAGGCCGCCGAGAAGGCGGGTCTGGACACCGTGAAGGTGCCGGCACAGGCCTATCCCGAGGGCATCAACGCATCACCGCCGGCATCGGTTTGACACAGGAGGAAGAAAGACATGGGATTTCCGTTTGACACCCAAAGCTGGGACGCCGCGAGCGGCGCGATATTCATGGGCGCCGGCGGCGCCATGCCCGGGCTTTACACGATCATTGCTATCGGCCTGTGCATATTGGCGCTGGCCATGGGTCAGAAGACCGAGATGAGCAAGTACGACAACCACAAGTGAGCCCGCGGGCCACGAGGCCCCGCCGCGTATCGTGCGGCGGGGCGTTCGCGGTTTGCGGCGGACCGGCGGATTGCCACGCGGCTGCCGGACAGGAAGCGACACCGCATGAAAAAACCCTGCCCGGGGGCAGGGTTTTTTCGTTAGTCCGTCGTAAGATCGTCCTGTCAGCCCTGGCGGGCCTTGAACCGGCGCTGTGTCTTGTTCACGACGTAGACGCGGCCTTTGCGGCGCACGACACGGCAATCGCGGTGCCGGTTCTTGAGCGAACGAAGCGAGTTCTTGACCTTCATCGGTCCTCTCCTTGTGTCGCGGCGCGGGCCAGCGCCTCGGGTTCGCGGGTGTCCGCGCAATGCGCGGACAGTGAAATGGTGGGCGATACTAGGATCGAACTAGTGACCCCTTCGATGTCAACGAAGTGCTCTACCGCTGAGCTAATCGCCCGTGTTGCCGACCCGCAGGATGCCCCAACCAAAAGGGGCGCGGTTCCCCGCGCCGGTAGCAAGGGCGTATAAAAGGAGTCGGCACGGGGATCAAGGGCTTTTCCACGGTCAATTTACGACTATGATGTCGCTCAAGGAGGAACGATGCCCGAGGCCGCCTATCATCTCGTCCATCCCGCGGCACGGACCACGTCGGTGGTCTTTGCATCGCCTCACAGCGGGCGGGATTATCCGGCGGCCTTCCTTCGGCGCAGCGTGCTCAACCATCACGAGATACGCAGTTCCGAAGACGCTTTCGTCGACCGGCTGTTCGAGGTGGCGCCGCAGGTCGGCGCGCCGTTTCTCCGGGCCGGGATGCCGCGCGCCTTCGTCGATCTGAACCGCAGCGCCGAGGAACTGGACCCGGCCCTGGTCGAGGGGGTGCCGCGCGGCGGGCACAATCCGCGCGTCGCGTCCGGGCTGGGGGTGATTCCCCGGGTGGTGGCGAACGGCCGGGCGATCTATGCCGGCAAGATCGATCGTGCCGAGGCCGCGTGGCGGATCGACACCTTCTGGCGGCCCTATCACCGGGCCCTGCAACAGCAGCTTGACCATGCCGCCGGGAGGTTCGGACAGTCGATCCTGATCGATTGCCACTCGATGCCGCACGAGGCGATGGATTCGGTGGCGCGCCGCGGCGGCAAGCGCCCCGAGGTGGTGCTGGGCGACAGGTTCGGCGCTGCCGCTGCCCCCGAGATCGTTGACGGGATCGAGGCGGCGTTCGCCGATGCCGGGCTGGTCGTCACGCGCAACACGCCCTTCGCCGGCGCCTACATCACCCAGCATTACGGGCGGCCGACGCGCAACCGCCACGCGATCCAGGTCGAGATCGACCGCGCGCTTTACATGGACGAGCGGCGCATCCGGCCCGATGCCGGTTTCGAGGCGTTCCGGACGCTCCTCGGATCGGTGATTGCCGGCATCGCCGATATCGGCCGGGTGGTCGACGGCTCGCTCGCGGCGGAATAGGCCCGCGCCGCCGCGCCGGCGGGCGGCATCACCGCAGGGAGCGGCCCTTGACGATCGCCTGCTTGCCGAAGCGACGGCGGATCGTGTCCGTCGCCCGCTCGGCCTGCCACCGGCGGGTGGCGTCCGGATCCAGCAGGTCGCCCGACCGGTCGGCCTGTGCCCCCGGCACCAGGTCGCTGATCCCCACCCCGATGAGCCGGAACGGCCCCTGAAGCCGGGCCGAGTCAAGAAGCGGGCGTGCCGTGCGATAAAGCGTGTCGGCCATGTGCGAGGGGTCGCGCAGGGCGTGACGCCGCGTGAGCGTGCCATGATCCGCGCGCTTGAGCTTGAGCGTCACGACCCGGCCGGCGAGCTCCTTGGCCTTGGCGCGGTCGGCCACCTTCTCGGCCAGCCGCCAGAGATGCCCGTCGAGCAGGTCCGCGTCGCCCGTGTCCTCGGCGAAGGTGGTTTCGTTGGAAATCGACTTGACCGGCGCATCGGCCGAGACGCGCCGCGTGTCCTGCCCGCGCGCGAGGTACCACAGCCTGTCGCCCATGGTGCCGAAGCGGGCCACGAGGTCGGTATGGTCCCAGCGCAGCAGGTCCGAGAAGCGGCGGATGCCGGCCGCCTCCAGCGCGGCGCGGCTGGACTGCCCCACGCCCCAGATCAGGCTGACCGGCCTGTCATGCAGGAACGCGGCGGTCTCGGCCCGGCCGATCACCGAGAAACCGTGCGGCTTGTCCATGTCCGAGGCCAGCTTGGCGAGAAACTTGTTGTGGCTCAGCCCGATGGAGCCGGTCAGCCCCAGCTCGTCGCGCATCCGTTTCACAAGCCCGGCCAGCATGACCGCGGGGGGCGCGCCATGCAGCCGCGTGGTGCCCGTGAGATCGAGAAACGCCTCGTCCAGCGAAAGCGGTTCCACCGCCGGGGTCAGGTCACGCATCATGTCGCGGATCCGGCGGGAAATCGCGGCATAAACCTCCATGCGGGGTTTCATCACCACCGCGTCCGGACACAGCCGCAGCGCCTTGAACATCGGCATGGCCGAATGCACGCCCCGGATGCGCGCCACGTAGCAGGCGGTGGAGACGACGCCGCGGCGTCCGCCCCCGATGATGAGCGGCCGAGCCTCCAACTCGGGGTTGTCGCGTTTCTCGACGCTCGCGTAGAAGGCGTCGCAATCCATGTGGGCGATGGACAGCGTTTCCAGCTCGTCATGCGCGACGGTGCGCGGGCTGCCGCAGGCGGGGCAGCGCGCGGGCATGTCGAACCGGGTCAGGCAGTCGCGGCAAAGGACGGGCATGGGTGATGGCCTTGTTCGGGTGCCATCATACCGGCTGCGGCGGGGTTTGGACAGGGGGATGCCACGGCCGGCGCGGTGCCGGCGCGGTCGGCCACGTGCCGCAGCCAGGCGCGCAGCTCGGCCGTGCGGTTGTCCACGCTGAGCTCTTGCGGCGAGGTGCCGAGGCGCCGCGCGGCGGCCGGATCGCTCTCGGCGGCATCGAGCACGGCCTCCAGCCCGGCCAGCGCCGCGAAAATGCCGTTGGCGCGGACATAGTCGGCAATGTCGCCGGGGGTCAGCTCGGGATGGTACTGGGTGCCGCGGAAATCCACCCCGTCCGCCGTGATGCTCATGGCCTGCACGGGCGAATGATCGTTTCCGGCCAGCAGGCGCGCGGCGGCCGGCAGGCGGCGCACCTCGTCGCGGTGGATGCAGGGCACGGCGAAACCGTCCGTGCGGCCCGACAGCATGGGATGCGCGCGCCCTTCGGCGGTCAGCCGGATGTCGCGCGCCACGCCCACCTCGGTGCCGCGCGGCGATGGTCCGACACGCCCGCCCGCGACCACGGCGGCCAGTTGCATCCCGTTGCAGCTGCCCCAGACCGGCAGGCCGCTGGCCAGCGCGGTCTCCATGGCGGCGCGTTGCGGCGCGGCCTCCGGCGCGGTGACGCCCCAGGGCTCCCCGGCGCCGGTGAAAACGATGCCTTGCGCCCCGTCGAATTCTGTCGCCGGCACGCGGCGCGCATAGGGGTTGACCACGTGGAACCGCGCGGCCGGGTCCAGCATGGCAAGGCTGCGCAGGAATCCCCGCGCCCCGGATTTACCGGCGGCGACGGCGGCGGGCGTGTTCCCTTCGACGATCACGATGGTGGTCATGGCGGCAGGCTCCGGTTTCCGGGATGAAGCCTCCGGATGCCGCGGTTCCGCGGCCCGGTCCTGTCCGGTCGCGACCGGTCATGTGCCGATCACGTCAGCCTCGCCCCTCCGGTCTTCTTCTCGGTGAAAATACCCTTTCCCGGCCCTTGCCGGCATGGGCCGGCGGTGGGGGCGTGGCACGTCAGGGCAACGTGTCGAGGATCGCGCGGGCGCTGGCGGCCGGGTCGGGCGCGGCCCAGACGGGCCGGCCCACCACGATGTGATCGGCGCCGTCGCGGACGGCCTGCGCGGGCGTTGCGACCCGCTTCTGATCGCCCATGTCGCTGCCCTCTGGGCGCACGCCGGGGGTGACGATGAGCTTGCCGTGCGCTTCGGGCAGGGCACGGATCAGCGCGGCCTCGCGCGGAGAGGCGATGACCCCGTCGGCCCCTTCCTCGAAGGCGCGGGCAGCGCGGATCGCCACGAGATCGCGGACATGGCCGGGCGCGATTAGCGCGGCGTCGAGGTCGTCGCGGTCGAGCGATGTGAGGATCGTGACGGCAAGGATTTTCGTGTTGCTGCCCGCCGCGCCCTCGCGGGCGGCGCGCACGACGTGAGGGTCGCCGTGCACGGTGAGGAAATCGAGATCGAACTGCGCCAGCCCGCGCACGGCGGCCTCGACCGTGGCGCCGATGTCGAAGAGCTTCATGTCGAGGAAGATGCGCTTGCCGTGATCCTGTTTCAGCTCGTTGGCCAGGGCCAGCCCGCCGCCGGTCAGCATGCCCAGCCCGATCTTGTAGAAGCTCACGTCGTCGCCCAGCCGGGTGGCCAGTTGCAGCCCTTCCAGCGCGTTGGGGACGTCGAGGGCGACGATGAGGCGGTCATCTGGCATGGCGCGGGCTCCTGATCCGGTGTGGCGCCTTTGTCGTGCGGCGCGCACGCGGCGTCAAGCGCCCCGGGCCGCGGCGGCGCCGGCAGGCGGAATTTCCCGCTGTCGGCGGTGTTGCCGCCTTGAAGATCGCGGCCCCCTTTCCCATCTCAATCGCCGAGGTTCCCGAACGCCGCACGCCTCGGGGAGGGTGCACGACACAAGAGGGAACGCTTGTAAAAAGGAGAGAGACGATGGACTTGAACAAGTTCACCGAGCGGTCGCGCGGTTTCATCCAGGCGGCGCAGACGATCGCGATGCGCGAAAGCCATCAGAAGCTGGCGCCCGAACACATTCTCAAGGCATTGATGGACGATCCCGAGGGGCTGGCCAGCAACCTGATCAAGCGGGCGGAAGGCAAGCCGGACCGCGTGACGCAGGCGCTGGACCTTGCGCTGGGCAAGATCCCGCAGGTGTCGGGCGATGCCGGGCAGACCTACATGGACCAGCAGACGGGCAAGGTGCTCGCCGAGGCGGAAAAGTTCTCGACCAAGGCCGGCGACAGCTTCGTGCCGGTGGAGCGGATGCTGACCGCGCTGGCCGTGGTCAAGAGCCCCGCCAAGGACGCGCTGGACCAGGGCGGGGTGAGCGCGCAGGGCCTCAACGAGGCGATCAACGACCTGCGCAAGGGCCGCACCGCCGACACGGCCAGCGCCGAGGACACCTACGAGGCGCTCGAGAAATACGCGCAAGACCTGACGAAGGCCGCCGAGGAAGGCAAGATCGACCCGATCATCGGCCGCGACGACGAGATCCGCCGCGCGATGCAGGTGCTGAGCCGCCGCACCAAGAACAACCCCGTGCTGATCGGGGAGCCGGGCGTCGGCAAGACGGCCATCGCCGAGGGTCTGGCGCTGCGGATCGTCAACGGCGACGTGCCCGAGAGCCTTGCGAACAAGCGGCTGCTGGCGCTGGACATGGGCGCGTTGATCGCGGGGGCGAAATACCGCGGCGAGTTCGAGGAGCGGCTCAAGGCCGTGCTGAACGAGGTGACGTCGGCTGCCGGCGAGATCATCCTGTTCATCGACGAGATGCACACGCTGGTGGGTGCGGGCAAGACCGACGGCGCGATGGACGCCGCCAACCTGATCAAGCCGGCGCTGGCGCGCGGCGAGCTGCACTGCGTGGGGGCCACCACGCTGAACGAGTACCGCAAGCATGTCGAGAAGGACGCGGCGCTGGCGCGGCGGTTCCAGCCGCTGATGGTCGAGGAGCCGACGGTGGAGGATACCGTGTCGATCCTGCGCGGCATCAAGGAAAAGTACGAACTTCACCATGGCGTGCGCATCTCGGACAGCGCGCTGGTGACGGCGGCGCAGCTGAGCCATCGCTACATCACCGACCGGTTCCTGCCGGACAAGGCGATCGACCTCGTGGACGAGGCGGCGAGCCGCCTGCGCATGGAGGTGGACAGCAAGCCCGAGGAACTGGACGCGCTCGACCGCGACATCCTGCAGAAGCAGATCGAGGCCGAAGCCCTGCGCAAGGAGGATGACGCCGCGAGCAAGGACCGGCTGGAAAAGCTGGAAAAGGAACTGGCCGATCTGCAGGAACGGTCCGCGGAGATGACCGCCAAGTGGCAGGCCGAGCGTGACAAGTTGGCCAGTGCCCGCGACCTCAAGGAGCAGCTCGACAAGGCGCGGATCGAGCTGGACCACGCCAAGCGCGAGGGCGACCTGGCCCGCGCCGGGGAGCTGTCCTACGGGGTGATCCCGCAGCTTGAGAAACAGCTGGCCGAGGCCGAGCAGGCCGAGGAGGAAGGCGATGTCATGGTCGAGGAGGCCGTGCGCCCCGAGCAGATCGCCAGCGTGGTCGAACGCTGGACGGGCATCCCCACCGCCAAGATGCTGGAGGGCGAGCGCGAGAAGCTGCTTGGCATGGAGGACAACCTGCACCGCCGCGTGATCGGGCAGGATACCGCCGTGCGGGCCGTGGCCAACGCGGTGCGCCGGGCGCGCGCCGGGCTCAACGACGAGAACCGGCCGCTGGGCAGTTTCCTGTTCCTTGGCCCGACGGGCGTGGGCAAGACCGAGTTGACCAAGGCCGTGGCCGAGTTCCTGTTCGATGATGACAGCGCGATGGTGCGGATCGACATGTCCGAGTTCATGGAGAAACACTCGGTCGCGCGCCTGATCGGCGCGCCGCCGGGATACGTCGGCTATGACGAGGGCGGCGTCCTGACGGAGGCCGTGCGCCGGCGCCCCTACCAGGTGGTGCTGTTCGACGAGGTCGAGAAGGCGCACCCCGAGGTCTTCAACGTGTTGTTGCAGGTTCTCGACGATGGTGTGCTGACCGACGGGCAGGGCCGCACGGTGGACTTCAAGCAGACGCTGATCGTGCTGACATCGAACCTTGGCAGCCAGGCGCTGAGCCAGTTGCCCGAGGGCGCGGATGCCGGCGAGGCCAAGCGCGACGTGATGGATGCCGTGCGGTCGCATTTCCGGCCCGAATTCCTGAACCGGCTGGACGAGATCGTGGTGTTCGACCGGATCACGCGCGAGCAGATGAGCGGCATCGTCGAAATCCAGATGCGTCGCCTGCTCAAGCGTCTGGCGAGCCGGAAAATCCAGCTGGAGCTGGACGACGCGGCGAAGAAATGGCTGGCTGACGAGGGCTATGACCCTGTCTATGGCGCGCGGCCGCTGAAACGCGTGATCCAGAAGGCCCTGCAGGACCCGCTGGCCGAGGCGTTGCTGTCGGGCGATATCCTGGATGGCAGCACGGTGCCGGTGACGGCTGGTGCCAGTGGCTTGATCATCGGCGATCGTGTCGGATCGACGAACCGCGAACCGCCCGAGGATGCCGTGGTGCATTGACCTTTGGTCCCGTGACATGATCCAGCCCCCGCCGGCCCTGCCCGGCGGGGGCTTTCGCCTGTCTTGCGCGATCCTATCCGTGCCCGTTGCGCCGTTGCCGGGCCGACAGGCCGGGCATGATGCGAACAATTAAACGCGGCTGTTGCGCGGGCAGCCCCGGCGGGAGTATGCTTGGCGCCAAAACGGGTTCCGGCGGCGGTGCGCCGGGTGACAAGAAAAGTTCGAGTGATGGCAGAGCAGGACACGGCAACCGGGAACGGCGAGGCGCTGCCGCGGTGGCTGGAGGAATTGCGCCCGGGCACGGAGGGCGCGGGCTTCCTTGAAAAGCGCCTGCGGCACAGCCTGCTTTTCGTCGAAAGGCCGGTGAAACGGCTTCTCGTCACCTTTGACAACCTGTCGAACGTCGGTGACGCGTCCATGACGCGGGAACCGTGGGGGTTCAAGTTCGCGCAGGATTGCAACATCGCGCATCTGGGCGTGATGGCGCACGTGAGCGACTGGTACCGCGACCCCGACCTCATCGACCGGATGCGCAAGCTGGCCGACGACGGGTTCTTCGACGGCTACGACCGGGTGGTGATGGCCGGTGTCTCGATGGGCGGGTTCGCCGCCATCGCCTTTGCCTCGCTCGTGCCGGGGGCGCATGTCGTGTCGGTCAACCCGCAGAGTACGCTGGACCCGGACATCGTGCCGTGGGAAAGCCGGTACGAGAACGGGCGGCGGCAGGACTGGACGCTGCCCTTGTCGGACGCGGCGGCGCTGACCGGGGGCCTCGGCCGGGTCAACATCTTCTACGATCCCTATCATGCCCTTGACCGCCAGCACGTGGCGCGGTTCTCGGGCGACAATATCCGGGTGTTCAACTGCCGCTATTCCAACCACAAGACGGCCGTTTTCCTGCGCAAGATCGGGGCGCTGAAGCCGGTGATGGAGCGCGCGATCTTCGACGAGCTGACGGCGGCGGAATTTTATCGCCTCTATCGCGCGCGGCGCGACCTGCGATGGTTCCGCGGCGCGCTGGTGGCCCATTTCCAGGAACAGGGCCGTGACGAGATGGCGGCGCGCGCGACGCGGGCTTTCCGGACGCGGTTGCGCGAGCGGCGCGAGGCGCCCGCGGCAGGCGGCCCTCCGCAGCCCGCGGCGGCGGTGCCGGAAAAGACCGCCCCGGCGGTGCTGCAGGCGCGCCGGGGCAATGCGCGGCGCGCCATCGTGACGACGATGAAGAACGAAGGCCCGTTCATGCTGGAATGGGTGGCCTACAACCGCGCCATCGGGTTCACCGATTTCCTGATCTATACCAACAATTGCGACGACGGGACCGACCGGATCGGCGCGCGGCTGGAAGAACTGGGGCTGGCCCGGCACGTGGACAACAGGTTCAAGACGGGGGCGAGCCCGCAGCGGGTGGCGTTGCGCCGCGCGCTCAAAGAACCCGTCTACCAAGAGGCGGACTGGATCATCTGCGCGGATTGTGACGAGTTCCTGAAGATACGCACGGGCCAGGGGCGGCTGGACGACCTGTTTGCCGCGGTCGGCGAGGCCGACGCGATTTCGCTGTGCTGGAAGATTTTCGGCTGCGGCGGCGTGGCCGAGTACGCGGACCGCCCGGTGATCGAGCAATTCGTCTGGGCCGCCCCGGAAGATTACACCGAGAAATACCGCGCGCGCGGCCTGAAGACGCTGTTCCGCCCGTCGGAGGCGATCGTGAAAATCGGCGTGCACCGCCCCAAGTTCGACGGCCGACCCGACGGGTTCGTCTGGCGCGACGCGGGCGGCCGGGACATGCCCGGGAAGTATTTCGAGGCGGGGTGGTCGGCCTATCCGAAATTCAGCCACGATCACGCCCGGCTGCACCATTATGCCGTGCGGTCGGTGGACAGTTTCCTTGTCAAGCGTGATCGGGGGCGGACCAACCATGTCGACCGCGATCAGGGCGTCGCCTACTGGGCGGACATGAACCTGAACATGGCCGAGGATCGCAGCCTGCTCCCCATGGTCGCGGCCATGCAGCGCGAACTGGACGGGCTGCTGGCGGACCCGGAACTGGCCCGGCTGCACGCGGCCGCCTGCGACTGGCACCGGGCGCGGATCAAGAGCCTGAAGGCGCGGGAGGACTGGTCGGCGCTGCATGACCTGTTGCAGCAGATCAACCGTCCCGGCGAGATGCCGGTGAACCGTGACCGCCTGCTTCAGGACCTTGCGGCAGAATGACCGGGCCACCGCGTTTCATCCTGCATGGTGGCTTCCACAAGACGGCCACCAGTCATGTCCAGTCCATGCTGGCGCGCAATTCCAAGACGCTGGCGCGGGCCGGCGTGCATTACGTGCATCACCGCGACACCCGCAAGCGGCTGACGGTGCCGGTGCAGTGCAACGTCTACAACGCGGTCGGCATGGACTGGGACCCCAAGATTTCCGACGCGGAGTTGCACGAGATGACGGCGGTCTTCTTCGGCGAGTTGCTGGAAACGGGGGCGCAGCGCATCATCCTGTCGGACGAGAACATGGCCGGTCATTGCGGGCATTGCGTGAAGCGCGGCGTGCTTTACCGCTGGCGGCGCAAGCTGATCGAGGTTTTCGCCGCGCAGTTCCCGCACGAGGTGGCAGAGGTACACCTTGGCATCCGCAACTATGCCGATTTCTTCGCCTCGGCCTATGTCGAGTACCTGCGGTCGGTCCGCGGCCAGTGGTTCGTGGACGAGTGGAGGATGCGCCGGCAGGTCATGGAGAACATGCCGAGTTGGCACAATATCCTGAAATCCGTCGTTACCTTCTTTCCGAACGCCGCGGTGCATGTCTGGCGCTACGAGGATTTCCGGCGGATGGACCGGCGCGTGCTGGCCGGGCTGTGCGGGCCTGGCATCGACGCCGACGCGCTGAAGGAGCCGAAGGACCGCAACAAGCGGCCCACCGCCAGCGGCCGGGCCGTGGCGGAGCTGTTGCAGATGATCCACCGCGTCGGGGCCGACCAGGCGCTGGCCGAGCGCGTGGCCCTGCAGGAAAAATACCCCCGCGGTCCCGAGCATGGCGGTTACGACCCGTGGACGGCGCAGGAACGGGCGCACCTGACGCGGATCTACGAAAGGGACGTGGCCGAGATCGCCGCGAACCCCGACATCATCATGGTGACGCCCGATGGCGGCTGACGGCATGGCTGCGCGCGCGGAAAGACGCGACGAGGTGCAGGCGCTCGCGGTCTGCCGGGCCGAGGGCCGCGATTTCGCCACGCTGTTCCGCCGGCAGTATTTCCTGACCCGCGCGGCGGGATGTTGCCCGGAGGGATGGCGGGAGGCCGTGCTGGACGGCTGGCACCTGTGCCATTGCCCCGACCTGCCGGTCTGCCGGATCCGCGACGGGGCGGGCGCCGAGGCGGGGCTGTTCCTCGGGATCGGGGTGGATGCGCGGGGCGGGCTTTTCGCCGCGGACCCGGTCGTGCCGGGGGTCGCGGGGCAGGCCGGTTTCTGGGAGGCCGCCGAGCGGGTGATCGAGGGGATCGCCGGGCGCTACGTCGTGATCCTGTCGGACGGGGCGCGGCAGCGCGTCTACATGGACCCGGTCTGCGACCTGTCGGCGGTTTACGACCCGGTGGCGCGTGTCGTGGCGTCGTCGTTGCTGCCGGGCCTGCATCGACCGCTGGTCCGCAACCGGCGGGTGGACCCTGACGCGGTGCTGAGCGGCGCGCAAAACTACGCCTTCCAGCATACCGCGGACCGCCACGTGAAGCGGATGATCAACAATCATTATCTCGACCTGCGCAATTTCTGCCTCGTGCGGCATTACCCGCGCGGCGACGAGGGTTTCGAGCGTGACGCCACCGCGCTGGCGGATAGCTGCGCGGCCATTGTCGAGCGGTTGCGCGCGATCATGGCGGCATTGCTGGGCAATTACCGCTGCGCGCTGCCGGTCACGGGCGGCAACGATTCGCGCAACCTTCTGGCCTGTGCGCCGCCGGAGCAGTTGCGCGGCACGCGGCTGTTCACGCATCACGTCAACAAGATGAGCGGTTTCGACTTCATGATCGCCCGGCAACTGGGTGATCTCGCCGGGCTGCCGGTCGAGATCATCGACACGCATGCGGCGCGCCACAAGCCGCTGTTCGACACGGCCCGGATCGAGCGGGTTCAGCGGGACCGGGAAATCGCCTCGGGATATCAGACGAGGGGGCGGGACGCGCGCACGCTGGTGGCCGAGCAACTTGCGCCCGACGCCGACCTGCTGTTGCGCGGGAACGTCATGGAGATCCTGCGCGCCAACCAGTACCGCCCGGGGCAACGGGAGTTTTCGCTGGCGCAGGGGCTGGAACGCCTGCGGGTGGCGCAAACGGTCGATGCGACGCAGGCGGCGATATGGGGCCCCGACTACATGATGTGGGCCGATACGCTGCCGCGGAACGCCTGCAACAGGATTCATGATTTTCAATTCACCGAGCAGTTGTTGCCCAACACGTTGGGTGGGCATCTCACGGCGATGGGGCCGCAATTCTACATGAACCCGTTCGCGGACCGCGGATTGATCCGCACCGCGTTGGCGCTGCCGCCGGAGACCCGGCGTGCCAACAAGCTGAACGTCATGCTGGTCGAGCAGGCGTGGCCCGCGCTCAACGCGGTCGACAGGACACAGAAATTCAAGAAAAACCCTGAAAACCACGCGCGGTATGACAGCGAGTTCCGGTAGGGGCGGGCCGGCAGGTCGGGGTGAAAGGAGACAACATGAGTCGCGAGTACGAGATCGGGATGCTCTGGGTGGAGGGGCCGCTGAGCTATATCGAGGGTTTGTGCGCGAAATCCTTCGTCGATGCGGGACACGCGGTGAAACTGTACCACTACGGCGAAGTGTCCAACGTGCCCGACGGTGTCGAATGCGTACACGGCAACGAGATCCTGCAGATCGACCGGTTCATCCGCCACGGCCGCACGGGCAGCTTCGCGCTTTTCTCCGACGTTTTCCGGTATCACCTGCTGGCAAAGCGGGACCGGGTGATCTGGGCGGATCTGGATGCCTATTGCCGCCGGCCCTTCCATAGCGACACGGGGCATTTCTTCGGCTGGGAAAGCCCCCGCCACATCAATGGCGGGGTTCTCGGCCTGCCGCGCGACAGCGAGGCGTTGGGCGCGCTGCTGGAAATGACGCGCGACGAATACGGCATTCCCGAATGGTTCCGGCCCGAGGAGCGTGACGCGCTCGCGCGGCTCCGCGATGCGGGAACGCCAATGCATGTGAGCGAGATGGATTGGGGCGTCTGGGGGCCGCACGCCCTGACGCATTACCTTCACAAGACCGGCGAAGCGCGCCATGCCCTGCCGCGCGAGGTGCTCTACCCGGTGGGATTCGGCGACCGGCGCAAGCTGGTGCGCGCCGCCGGACATGACAAGATCGCCGCGCAGGTCCGCCCCGAGACCGTCTCGATCCATTTCTACGGACGGCGGATCAAGCGCTTCATCGGCAATCACGGGGGCGTGCCGGAACCGGGCAGCTACCTGGACGCGCTGCTGCGCCAGCACGGGATGGCGCCCGAGCCGGTCATCGACAAGCCCGCGCCACTGCCCGCACCGGCCAAGAAACGCCGGGCGGCGGCAATGGTGGAAGAGACCGGCGCGGCGGTCGCGGCGCAGGCATCGCCCGTCGCTGCATCCGCGCCGACGCCGGTGGCGAACCCGCTGACAGCGCTCGCCGACCGGTACGGCTCCGACAAGGGGTCGGCCAAGCATCGCTATACCGAACTTTACCACATGCTGTTCAACCCGTTCCGGCGCCGCCGCATCGGATTTCTCGAGATGGGCCTGCTGATCGGCGGGCCCGAACATGGTGAAAGCGCGGACCGGCCGACGGCGGATCTGCCCTCGGTGCGGATGTGGCTGGACTATTTTCCGAAGGCACGGGTTCACGGGCTCGATGTGTCGGACTTCTCCTGGTTCGAGCATGAGCGTTTCACCTTTCACCGCTGCGACATGGGCGACCGCAGCCAGATCGCCCGCGCGGTTGCCGGGATCGACCCCGCGCCGATGATCGTGGTGGATGATGCGAGCCACGCCAGCCACCATCAGCAGAACGCGTTTCTGGAGGTGTTTCCCAAAATGCCGTCCGGCGGGCTGTACGTGATCGAGGATCTGCGCTGGCAGCCCAAGACCTACGAGCAGGCTGGCATCACCAAGACGGCGGACCTTTTCCGGAGCTATCTGGATACGCGCCGGTTTGCCCATTCCGATCCGGGCGTGGCGGCGGAGTTCGACGCGTTGATCCCCGCGATCGCGGGCTGCATGCTGGTGCCGGCCTTCTACCAGAAGGGGCGCAAGGATCAGGTGGCGGTGGTTCACAAGCTTTAGGGCGGGATGCCCAAGAAGAAGAGGGAGAACAACGCATGGAATTCGCGATGAATGCGCTGCAGGTGCTGGCGCTGCTTTTCGTGCTGGTGCTGGGCGGCGCGGTTTTCGTCGCCATGTTGTTCTACGTGCTGGACAAGACGCAGACCGGCGATGCCATCCGGCGCAATTACCCGGTGATCGGGCGTTTCCGAGGCCTGTTCACCAAGCTGGGCGAGTTCTTCCGCCAGTACTTCTTTGCCATGGACCGCGAGGAGATGCCGTTCAACCGCGCACAGCGCGACTGGGTGAAACACGCCACGCGCGGCAAGGGCAACACGATCGCCTTCGGCTCGACGCGAAACCTCGGGGTGCCGGGCACGCCGATCTTCGTGCCGGCAGCGTTTCCGCCGCTGGACGACCAGTTCAGCGTGACCGCGCCGATGGAGATCGGCCCCCGTGCCGCGATTCCCTACAAGGCGAAATCCATCTTCAACGTCTCGGGCATGAGCTATGGCGCGATTTCGCGCCCGGCGGTCGAGGCGCTCAGCCGGGGGGCTGCCAAGGCGGGGATCTGGCTGAATACCGGCGAAGGCGGGCTGAGCCCGCATCACCTGACGGGCGGCTGCGACATCGTCTACCAGATCGGCACGGCGAAATACGGGGTACGCGACGCGGCGGGCAACCTGGATGACGCCAAGCTGCGCGAGGTGGCGGCCAACCCGCATGTGAAGATGTTCGAACTGAAGCTTGCGCAGGGCGCCAAGCCCGGCAAGGGCGGCATCCTGCCCGGTGCGAAAGTGGATGCCGAGGTCTCCCGGATCCGCGGTATCGAGATCGGGCAGGACAGCATCTCGCCCAACCGCCATCGCGAGGTGAACGATTACGGCGAGCTGCTGGATTTCATCGGGCATATCCGGGAGGTCACGGGCAAGCCCGTCGGTCTCAAGACGGTGATCGGCTCGTCCGATGCATGGGCGGCCTTCTTCGAGCTGATCAACGAGCGTGGCGAGCAGGCCGCCCCCGACTTCATCACGATAGACGGTGGCGACGGCGGCACCGGTGCCGCGCCCATGCCGCTGATGGACCTGGTGGGCATGCCCCTGCGCGAGGCGCTGCCGCGGATGGTGGACATGCGCGACCGGTACGGGCTGAAGGACCGGATCCGCGTCATTGCCAGCGGCAAGCTGGTCAATCCGGGTGACGTGGCGTGGGCGATCTGTGCCGGGGCCGATTTCGTCACCTCCGCGCGGGGCTTCATGTTCTCGCTGGGGTGCATCCAGGCCTTGAAGTGCAACCGCAACACCTGCCCGACGGGCATCACCACCCATGACCCGCGTCTGCAGGCCGGGCTTGTCGTCGAGGACAAGTACGAGAAAGTGGCGAATTACGCCCGCTCGGTCATCGGGGAGGTCGAAACCATCGCTCATTCCGTCGGCGTGGGCGAACCGCGCCTGATGCGGCGGCGGCACGTGCGTATCGTGCAGGCCGACGGCACAAGCGTGCCGTTCAACAAGATCCGGCCGAGTTACAACGCGCCCACGGCTTCGTGAAGCGCATTGCTTTGGCCTCGGATCGCGGGAAAACTATGTTCCAGTCAATCGCATTACGTATGGTGGACCTCGACAATGGCCTTTCGATGGAAGAGCGACCTCAAGGAAAGTGACGTCACGCCGGAACGTGACTGGCTGAACCGTCGGCAATTGGTGGCCGGCGCGACGGCCGGGCTGGGCCTTGCAGTCGCCGGCGGGCGCGCGCGGGCCGAGGCGATGGAGCCGAACAGCTGGGACGACATCACCGGCTACAACAATTACTACGAGTTCGGCACCGGCAAGGACGACCCGGCCGAGAACGCCCACATGCTGACGACCGAACCGTGGACGGTGCGGATCGACGGCATGGTGGACCGGCCCGGCGCGTACGCGTTCGAGGACATCATGGCCAAGATGACGGTAGAGGACCGCCTGTACCGGTTCCGCTGTGTCGAGGCCTGGTCGATGGTGATTCCGTGGAACGGGTTCGAGCTGGCCGACCTGCTGGACATGGCAGGCGTTCGGCCCGGGGCGAAATACGTCGCCTTCGAGACGGTGCTGCGCGCCGACGAGATGCCGGGCGTCAGCTACCCTGTTCTGGACTGGCCCTATGTCGAGGGGCTGCGCATGGACGAGGCGATGCACCCGCTGACCATCATGGCCACCGGGATTTACGGCCGCGACATTCCCAACCAGAACGGGGCGCCTCTACGGCTGGTCGTGCCGTGGAAATACGGGTTCAAATCCATCAAGTCCGTCGTGCGCATCACCGCGACGGACACCGAGCCGCCGACGAGCTGGAACAAGGCCAACCCGCGCGAATACGGGTTCTATTCCAACGTGAACCCCGAGGTGGACCATCCCCGCTGGAGCCAGGCCACCGAGCGGCGCATCGGCGGCGGCCTGTTTTCGCCGCGCATAGATACGCAGATGTTCAACGGCTACGGTGACGAGGTCGCGTCGCTTTACGCGGGGATGGACCTTACCAGGAAGTACTGATCGCGGGCAGGGCCGGGGGAACAGACACATGAACGCGGCGGTCGAGACGGTCAATCGCGGCATCCGGCGGGTTCCTGCATGGCCGCTTTACCTGCTGGGGCTTGTGCCGGCGGTCTGGCTGTTCTGGCTGGGCACCACAGGCAGGCTCGGGGTGGAGCCCATCGAGGTGCTTGAACATGAACTGGGCGAGATCGCGCTGCAACTGATGGTGGCCGTTCTCGCGGTGACGCCGCTGCGGCGCCTTGCCGGGGTGAACCTGCTGAAGTTCCGCCGCGCGATCGGGGTGCTGGGCTTTGTCTATGTCACGCTGCACCTGCTGGTCTGGCTGCTGCTGGACGTGGCGATCCCCGCGCAGATCTGGGCGGACATCTTGAAACGGCCCTACGTGACGGTCGGGTTCACGGCCTTCCTGCTGATGGTGCCGCTGGCGGTCACATCCAACAACTGGTCGGTGCGCCGGCTGGGGGCGACGTGGCGGCGGCTGCACATGCTCACCTACGCGGCGGCCCTTCTGGCCGCGATCCACTTCGTCTGGCTGGTGAAGGGCTTCCAGATCGAGCCGCTGATCTACCTGGTCGTGATTCTGGGGCTCCTGGCGCTTCGCATTCGCCGGCCACGCAAGAAACAGCCGGCGTGAGGCCGTGAAATGAGCCGCGGCACGGCATTCTTTCAGGATCATGGTGAGAACGGGCAGATCCTGCCGACTCAGGGCGGTGCGAGTCGCGGCCATCGGATATGCGCGACTCGCCGGCCAAGCCGGATTGAGGGCTGAGTTCCGCACGGTCTGGGGGTAAGTCTGTGGATAAGCCGGTAGGCCGCACTCGGCTGGATCGTGACGCCGAAATTTCATTTCCAATAACTGCCGTCCGAAGAAACATGACTAGCGTAGGCGTCTGAAATGACGGGATAATCCGGTTTTTTACAAAAAAATGACGCTGGGCCGAAAAAAGG
>JAVLCJ010000039.1:0-23525 GCA_031580875.1 Roseovarius sp. | reverse complement strand
CGGCGTGGACCAGTTCCAGACCAACCGGGTGGCGCGCGTGGTGGATCAGGCCGAAAGCTACCTGGGCGGCATGACCGAGGCGATACGCCGGGCGGGCGACCGGCAGGCCGAGGCGCGGGTCGAGCGGTTCCAGGCAAGCGTGCGCGACATGCTGCGCACCGTCGAGGACGACCCGCGCGACCTGACAGCGGCACGCCGGTATCTGGGCGTCTACCTGATGGGCGCGCGCGACGCGACCGAGAAATTCGCGGACGTCTACGCGCGCTCCGGCGATGCCGCGGCACGGTCGGATTACCTGATGCTTCTCGACGATCTGGAAAAGAATTTCGTCGCCAAGACCCGCGCGATGATGGAAGACAGCACAACCGATTTGGAAGTGGAGATAGGCGTGCTGCGCGACCGGCTGCAGCGCGAAGGTGTCCAGCTGGACAAATCCGCATGAAGTGAGAGGACCAGTCATGTCAGACAACGTACGCAGCAGGGCCGAGAAGGCCATCGCGGAGGTGGACGAGGTCAGCCGCGCCGCCCTGCCCGAACCGGCCGACCCCGACGCCATCGTGCACATGACCGAGGCCGACGCCACCGCGCGCTCCGAGATCAGCGCCCGCATGGCCGAGATCGACCTGTCGGACACAAACTCCATCGTCTCGTTCGGTTCGGCCGCGCAGGCGGAACTTCAGGAAATCTCGCAATCCATGCTGTCGGGCGTGCGCAACAAGGACGTGGGCCCGGCCGGTGACAGCCTGCGCGGCATCGTCACGACGATCCGCGGCTTCTCGGTCAGCGAACTCGATGTCCGCCGCGACCGCAGCTGGTGGGAAAAGCTCATCGGCAAGGCCGCCCCCTTCGCCAAGTTCACCGCCCGCTACGAGGAGGTACAGGGCCAGATCGACCGGATCACCGACGATCTGCTCAAGCATGAGCACACGCTGCTCAAGGACATCAAGTCGCTCGACATGCTCTATGGAAAGACGCTCCAGTTCTACGACGAACTGGCGCTCTACATCGCCGCGGGCGAAGAGAAGCTGCGCGACCTGGACGAGACGGACATCCCCGCCAAGGCGGCCGAGGCGGACGCCGCGCCGGAGGATGCGCAGGTGATGAAGGCACAGGAGCTGCGCGACCTGCGCGCGGCCCGCGACGACCTGGAACGCCGGGTGCACGACCTCAAGCTGACGCGGCAGGTCACGATGCAGTCGCTGCCCTCCATCCGGCTGGTGCAGGAAAACGACAAGAGCCTCGTGACCAAGATCAACTCGACGCTGGTGAACACCGTGCCCCTGTGGGAAACCCAGCTGGCGCAGGCGGTCACGATCCAGCGTTCCTCCGAGGCGGCCGCGGCGGTGCGCGATGCCAACGATCTGACCAACGAGCTGCTGACCTCCAACGCCGCCAACCTGCGCGAAAGCAACAAGGCCATCCGCGAGGAGATGGAGCGCGGCATATTCGATATCGAGGCCGTCAAGCAGGCCAATGCCGATCTCATCGGCACGATCGAGGAAAGCCTCGCCATCGCCGACGAGGGCAAGGCCCGCCGCGCCGAGGCGGAGGAGGAACTGACCAAGATGGAATCCGACCTGCGCGACACGCTTGCCGCCGCCAAGGCGCGCGGGGACGGGACGGGCGACACCGCCGCTACCGCCGTCCCGGCAGGCTGAGGCGGCCCATGCGCGCACGTGCTGTCATATCGGCCCTCGGGGGTGCGCTCGGCCTTCTGGCCGTGGCGGGCTGCGACAGCCTGCAGGGCACCGCCGACACCGCGCCGCGCGCGCGGCCCGCCGCGCTGACCCCGACGGACGACGCAACGCCGTCCCCCCGAAGCCAGGCACTTGCCGAGTATTACAAGCAGTTGCAGGCCGATCTTTTGGTACGGGGCTTGCTGCGCACCGATGGCGGCGGCGTCGACACCCCCTATTCCGACAGGGACATCCTGAACAATTTCGAAACGCTCGCCTTCTATGACGAATACATGCAGGGCGCAGGCTTCCGCCGGGCCAGCGGCCGCGCGGGCGGGCTGCGCAAGTGGACGCAGCCGGTGCGCATAGGCATCGAATTCGGTGACACCGTCCCCGAAGACCAGCGCGCCGCGGACCGCGCGATGATATCGCGCTACGCCGCGCGGCTCGCGCGCGTGACCCGCCACCCGATCAGCGTGCAACGCGCCCGCGCCAATTTCCACGTGCTGATCATGAGCGCGGACGACCGCGCGCAAATGGTGCGAACGGTGCGGCGGCTGGTCCCCGGCATCGGGCCGGACTCGCTTGACCTGTTCCGCGGCCTGCCCCGGTCGATCCATTGTTTCGTGGTGGCCTTCTCGGCCGGCGAGGCCAGCTACCGGTACACCCGGGCGGTCGCCTTCATCCGGGCCGAGCATCCCGAGCTCATGCGCCGCTCCTGCGTGCACGAGGAACTGGCGCAGGGGCTGGGGCTGGCCAATGACAGCCCCCGCGCGCGCCCCTCGATCTTCAACGACGACGACGAATTCGCCCTGCTCACCAGCCATGACGAGGAACTTCTGCGCCTTCTCTACGATCCGGCGCTCAAACCCGGCATGACCCCCGAGCAGGCCCGCCCGATCGCCGCGCGCATCCTCGCCGGGCGCAGCGGGCCGATCTGATCACAAGGGAGACCCGACAAGATGGGTATTTTCGATTTCCTCACCGGTGAATTCATTGATGTCATCCACTGGGTGGACGACACCCGCGACACGATGGTCTGGCGCTTCGCGCGCGAGGGCCACGAGATCAAGTACGGCGCCAAGCTGACGGTCCGCGAGGGTCAGGCGGCCGTCTTCGTGCACGAGGGCCAACTGGCCGACGTGTTCACGCCCGGGCTTTACATGCTGGAAACCAACAACATGCCGGTGCTGACCACGCTCAACCACTGGGATCACGGCTTTCGCTCACCGTTCAAGTCGGAAATCTATTTCGTCAACACGACACGGTTCAACGATCTCAAGTGGGGCACCAAGAACCCCATCATGCTGCGCGACCCCGAGTTCGGCCCCACCCGCATCCGCGCCTTCGGCACCTACAGCGTGCGGGTGGCCGACCCGGCGAAATTCCTGTCCGAGATCGTCGGCACCGACGGCGAATTCACGATGGACGAGATCGGCTACCAGATCCGCAACATCATCGTGCAGGCGTTCTCGCGCATCATCGCGGGCAGTGGCATTCCGGTGCTCGACATGGCCGCCAACACCCGCGATCTGGGCAAGCTGGTGGCCGCGGAAATCTCCAGGGTGGTGGCCGAATACGGCCTGACGATCCCGGAATTCTACATCGAGAACATCTCGCTGCCGCCGGCCGTCGAGAAGGCGCTCGACAAGCGCACCTCGATGGGCCTCGCCGGAGACCTTGAAAACTACACCGAGTACGCGACCGCCGAGGCCATGACGACTGCGGCCGCCACGCCCTCGGGCGGCGGCGGCATCGGCGCGGGGCTCGGCATGGGGATGGGCATGGCGATGGCCCAGCAGGTGACGGGCGCCGGGCCGTGGGGTGCGGGCTCGGGCAGCACGGGGCAGGCCGCGCCACCCCCGCCCCCGCCGCCGGTCGAGCATGTCTGGCACATCGCCGAGGACGGCAAGACCCACGGCCCCTATTCCAAGGCCGCGATGGGGCGCATGGCCACCGAGGGTACACTGACCCGCGACAGCCACGTCTGGACCCCCGGGCAGGACGGCTGGATGCGTGCCGAGGACGTGGCCGAACTCGCGCAGCTTTTCACCGTGCTGCCGCCGCCCCCGCCCGGGGCCTGAGCGGCCCGGCCCATGACCGGAAACGCCAGCCCCCCGCCCCCGCGGGAACACCGCTTTCCCTGCGATCAATGCGGCGCCGATTACCGCTTCGACCCCGAAAGGGGACAGCTTGTCTGCGCCCATTGCGGCCATGTCGACAAGATCACGCAGGCAGGCCCATGGGCGGGTCGCATCCGCGAACTGGATTTCGAAACCGCCCTCGCCGGCGCGCTGGACGCCACCGAGATCGAGGAAACGCGCGTGCTGCAATGCCCGAACTGCGGCGCGCAGGTCGAGCTGGACGGGGCGACCCACGCAACCGAATGCCCGTTCTGCGCCACGCCCGTCGTGACCGGTACCGGCACGCACCGCCATATCAAGCCACGGGGCCTGCTGCCCTTTGCCCTGGACGAGCGCGCAGCGCACGCGGCGATGACGGGCTGGCTGGGCCGGCTTTGGTTCGCGCCCGACGGTCTGCAGGCCTATGCCCGCAAGGGCCGCCCGATGCAGGGCATCTACGTGCCGTACTGGACCTTCGACGCCCGAACGGAGTCCACCTACCGGGGTGAGCGCGGCACCGTCTATCACGAGACGCGCACCGTCACGCGCGACGGCGACCGCAAGCAGGTCCGCGTGGCCAAGGTGCGCTGGCGCCCCGTTTCGGGCCGCGTCGCGCGGGCCTTCGACGACGTGCTCGTGCTGGCCTCGCACGCGCTTCCCAAACGGTTCACCGACGCGCTGGAGCCGTGGGACCTCGCCGCGCTGGAGCCCTACCGCCCCGAATTCCTCGCCGGGTTCCGGGCCGAGGGCTACACGGTGGAAATCGAGGATGGCTTCAAGCAGGCCCGCGCGCGCATGGACCGCCGCATCGGGCGGGACGTGCGCTTCGACATCGGCGGCGACCGGCAACGCATCCATGCCATCGACACACAGGTGTCGGACGTGACCTTCAAGCACGTGCTGCTGCCGGTCTGGCTGGCCGCCTACAAGTATCGCGGCGAAACCTACCGCTTCGTGGTCAACGGCCGCACGGGCCGGGTACAGGGCGAACGGCCTTGGTCGGCATGGAAAGTCGCGCTGGCCATACTCGCCGGCGCCGCGGTGGCGGGCGCTTTGGGCTACCTTCTCGCGCTCGAAAACGGCGCCCTCTGACGCGCGCAACAGCGCCCCGCGCGCAGCGGGGCGCGGGCGTTCAGCCCTTGTTGATGCGGATCTTGCGCGCCTCGGACGCGGCAGGCTGGGCCTTGGGCACAACCAGCGACAGCACGCCATCTTTCAAATGCGCCTCCAGCCGGTCGCCATCTGCATCGGCCGGCAGGCGGAAGGTGCGGCTGAAGCTGCCGTATTGCCGCTCGGAGAAATACCACGTGTCACCCTTCTCCTCGCGTTCGTCGCTCTTTTCGCCCTTCACGGTCACGACCCCGTCATGCACCGCGATGTCGATGTCCTTTTCCTCGACGCCCGGCAGTTCCAGCGTGATGTGATAGCCGTTCTCGTCCGACGACGCGTCGGAGGCCGGCGACAGGAACTCCGCCACGCGTGAGCCGAACTGCCGCAGCGGTTCGTAGAACGACGGCCAAAGCCCGCCAAGATGAGATTTTTCAACCATTTCCGAATCCTCCGTCATGGAAAACACCGCGATCATGTCCCGCCCCGGACCGAGTCGCATTGACACCGATCATGTACCGGCGCACCAATGCCGGGTAATCTGGAAAGGTTGGTCATGCGCGCTGTTCTGCAACGGGTCACGACGGCGTCGGTGTCGGTGGACGGCGCGGTTGTCGGGCGGATCGGTCCCGGGCTCATGGTTCTGGTCTGCGCCATGCGGGGCGACGACGACGCGGCGGCGGCACGGGCCGCGGCCAAGGTGGCAGCTTTGCGCATTTTCAGCGACGATAGCGGCAGGATGAACCTGTCGCTGGGGCAAACGGGCGGCGCGGCGCTGGTCGTCAGCCAGTTCACGCTGGGGGCCGACACGTCGCGCGGCAACCGCCCCGGCTTTTCGGCGGCGGCGCCGCCGGAGGATGGCCGGCAACTCTACGACGTGTTCTGCGACGCCCTCGCCGACAAGGGCATCCCGGTTGAAACGGGCCACTTCGGCGCCAGCATGCAGATCGAGCTGTGCAATGATGGCCCGGTGACCATCTCCATCGATGTCTAGGCGACCCGCGGCGTGCCGCGGCTCCTGACCCGGGTCGCAACACGGCCCCCAAGGCAAAATCCGCTTGACCCTGAACGGCTGTGGCAACACAGTCGCGCTGCTTTCCGTACATTGCGCAGAGAGGTTGCCTCGTGACGACTCAGCTTTCCGATACCGTTGCCCTTCTTGGCGATCTGATCGCCTTTCCGACGATTTCGGAACTCAGTAATCTCGACATGATCGCCTACCTCGCCCACCGTCTGGAAAGCGCGGGCGCCCGTGTCGATGTCTTTCACGACGAGCACGGTCACAAGGCCAACCTTTTCGCCACGATCGGCCCGGAAACGGATGGCGGCATCGTCCTGTCCGGCCATTCCGACGTTGTCCCCGTGGACGAGCAGGACTGGGCGTCCAACCCGTTCGAAATGATCGAGGAAGGCGGCCGTCTCTATGGCCGGGGCGCCTGCGACATGAAGGGGTTCATCGCCACCGCCGTTGCCATGGCGCCGCTCTTTGCCGACAAGGTCCGCGACCGCCCGCTTCACTTCGCCTTCACCTATGACGAGGAAGTCGGGTGTTTCGGCGCGCGGGCACTGGTCGACAGCCTCAAGCAGAAAGGCATCCGCCCCGGCGTGGCGATCATCGGCGAACCCACGTCGATGCGCATTATCGAAGGGCACAAGGGCTGTTGTGAGTACACCACCCATTTTTCCGGGCTGGCCGGCCACGGCTCAAGCCCCGACCGGGGGGTGAACGCCGTGGAATACGCCGCGCGCTACGTCGGCAGGCTGCTGGAACTCAAGGACATGCTGCGCGCGCGTGCACCGGCCGGGAGCCGTTTCGACCCGCCGTGGACCACGATAAACACCGGCAGCATCAAGGGCGGCGTCGCGCATAACGTGATCGCCTCGATCGCCGCGCTCGAATGGGAAATGCGGCCCGTTCAGGCCGCCGACGCGCAATTCGTCAAGGACGAACTGCGCCGCTACTGCGAAGATGAACTGCTGCCCTCGATGCGCGCCGTCTGCCCCGACGCCGACATCACCACCGAGACCATCGGCGAGGTCGGCGGCCTTGAACCCGTCGACGACAGCGAGGCGCGCAAGATCATGATGGAACTGACGGGCGCCAACACGGCGGACGTGGTGCCGTTCGGCACCGAGGCGGGGATTTTCCAGGAATACGGCATGTCGGCCGTGGTCTGCGGCCCGGGCTCGATCGAACAGGCGCACAAGCCCGACGAATTCGTCTCTCTGGACCAGTTGCAGCAATGCGTGGACATGTTGCACCGCCTGTCGCTCAAGCTGTCGGCCTGACCGCGCTGCCGCGTCAGCTTCGCCGGAACGTCAGGTAATGCGGCGTGCGTCCCTCGCGGACGGCTTTCCGCTCGTACCGGGTCGGCAGCCAGTCGTCCCACGGCTCACGCCAGTCCGACGGTCCCTCGCACAGCCACTCGAAGCCATGGTTCGGCACGGTTTCAAGCGTCTGGCGAACATAATCGGGAATATCCGTGGCCACCCGGAAAATCGCGCCCCGGCGCATCACCCGGGCCAGCGGGTCTAGATGCTCGGCCGTGACGAAGCGGCGCCTGTGGTGGCGTTTCTTGGGCCACGGATCGGGATAGAGCAGGAACACCCGGGCGATCGAGGCATCGGGCAGCACGTCGAACAGGTCGCGCACGTCGCCCGGATGAACCGCGACATTCCCGGTATCCGCCTCCCGGATCTTGCCCAGCAGCATGGCAACGCCGTTGATGTAGGGCTCGCAGCCGATGATGCCCGTGTCCGGGTTGCGGGCGGCCTGATGCACCATGTGCTCCCCCCCGCCGAAGCCCACTTCCAGCCACACGTCCCGGCCCCCGAAAAGGGATTTCAGATCAATGGGCTGCCGGCCGGGGTTCACGTCCCATCCCACCGGCCCCGGCGACAGCCGCCCCAAGTCCTCTTCCAGGTAGGCCTGCTGCGACGGGCGCAGCGCCTTGCCCTTCAACCGGCCGTAGAAGTTGCGCCACGGGGCGCCTGTGGGATGTTTCGTCTCGCTCATCGGGCACGGGTGTAGCGGGGCGGCACGGCGGTCGCAACCGGGCACGCACCACCACGCCGCCCAATTCGTTGCGCGCGCCGTCACACGGCTTTTTTCAGCGCCTCCGCCAGGTCGGTGCGTTCCCAGCTGAAGCCGCCATCGGCCTCGGGTTCCCGCCCGAAATGGCCATAGGCCGCGGTGCGCTGGTAGATCGGCTTGTTCAGCTCCAGATGGTCGCGAATGCCGCGCGGGGTCAGGTCCATCACCTGCGCCACGGCCCTCTCGATCTGCTCGGGGGGGATCTCGCCCGTGCCGTGCGTGTCCACGTAGATCGACAGCGGACGCGCCACGCCGATGGCGTAGGAAAGCTGCAGCGTGCAGCGTTCGGCCATGCCCGCGGCGACCACGTTCTTGGCGAGGTATCGCGCGGCATAGGCGGCCGAGCGGTCCACCTTGGTCGGGTCCTTGCCCGAGAACGCGCCGCCCCCGTGCGGCGCGGACCCGCCATAGGTGTCGACGATGATCTTGCGCCCCGTCAGCCCGGCATCGCCGTCCGGCCCGCCGATCACGAAGGTGCCCGTGGGATTGACGTGCCATTCGGTCGCGTCCGTGATCCATTCCGCCGGCATCACCTCGCGGATATAGGGCTCCACGATGCCGCGGATGTCATCGCTCGTCTGGTGCTCGCTGTCGTGCTGCGTGGACAGGACGATCTGCATGGCCTCGACCGGCTTGCCGTCCTCGTAGCGCAGCGTGACCTGGCTCTTGGCGTCGGGCCGCAGCGCGGGTTCCGCCCCCGATTTGCGCACCTCGGCCAGCCGCCGCAGGATGGCGTGCGAGAACTGGATCGGCGCGGGCATGAGCGCGTCGGTCTCGTTGGTGGCATAGCCGAACATGATGCCCTGGTCGCCCGCCCCGTCACGATCGACGCCCTGCGCGATATGGGCGGATTGCTCATGCAGGAAATTGAGGACATGGCAGGTGTTCCAGTGGAACTTTTCCTGCTCGTACCCGATATCGCGGATGCAGTCCCGGGCGATCTGCTGGATGCGGCCCATGTAATCCCTGAGCCTTTCCTGATCCGACAGCCCGACCTCGCCGCCGATCACCACCATGCCGCTGGTGGCGAAGGTCTCGCAGGCGACGCGGGCGTTTGCCTCTTCCGACAGGAACGCATCTAGGACAGCGTCCGAGACGCGGTCACATACCTTGTCGGGGTGACCCTCCGAGACCGACTCGGAGGTGAAGATATAATTTTTCCGGGACATTTATAGTGCTCCATTAGGGTGTTGCCGCCACGCCAGGAAGCCGTTGTGACGGATCATGATGCGTTAGGCCCTGCGCGGGACGGCGTCAATCGCTATTTGCACGGCGACGGCGCCCCGCCACGGCCAGCAGCGCGGCCGCCAGCACCAGCATCGGCCAGTCGCCCGTCACGGCATACGGCGTCGGCGGCAACGCGGCCGGCAGGGGCGCGTCGCGCCAGTCCGCCCTGCCCAGCGGGATACGCGCCGTCACCCGGCCCGTGGCGTCGATCATGGCTGAAACGCCGGTATTGGCCACGCGCACCATCGGCAGGCCCTGCTCGGCGCTGCGCAACCGCGCCTGTGCCAGATGCTGGTACGGCCCCGACACCTGCCCGAACCACGCGTCGTTGGTGATCAGCAGCATGAAATCGGGCCGTTCCGGCGCGGCGGCCACGTCCCGCGGGAACACCCCCTCGTAGCAGATCAGCGCCAGCGCCCGGCCGACGGGGCCCAGCCCGATAACCTGCGCGCCCGGTCCGGGGGAGTAGCCATGCCCCTGCCGCGCCGCCAGCCCGGTGATGCCGAAACGGCTCAGCGCGTCACCGAACGGCACGTATTCACCGAAGGGCACAAGGTGGTGCTTGTCATAAAGCGCGCCCACCTTCCCCGCCGGGTCCAGCGCGACCATCGAATTGTGCAGGCGCTGCCGGCTGCGGCGCCGCAGCCCGACCACCACCGGCACCGCCCCCGCCGCGTCGGAAATTTCCGCGAAGACCGGCGCGGCCCGGCCCAGCATCACCGGCACGGCGGTTTCGGGCCAGACGATCAGGTCGGGCCGCTGCCCGGCGCGGGTGAAGGCCAGTTGCCGCTGGTAGAAGACCGGCATCAGGGCCGGGTCCCATTTCTGGTGCTGCGGCGCGTTGGGTTGCACCAGCCGCACCGTCGGGGCGCCATCGGGGACCGGGGGTGACGGGTGCACCACCCCGCCGCCCGCGAACAGGACCGCCACGACAACCAGCACCGGCACAGCCATCCATCGCCGCCCCGCGAGCCCCCACCAGAGCGCAACCGCCGTCAGGGCCGTCAAAGCCGTCAGAGCCAATGCCCCGCCATAGGCCGCCCAGTGCAGAATGGGCGTGGCGATCCAGACATGCCCGATCTGGGCCCACGGGAACCCGGTCAGGGCCGTGCCGCGCAGCGCCTCGGCCAGCACCAGCGCGCCGATCCATGCCATCGCCCCGCCCCCGGCAAGGCGCGCCAGCGCCCAGCCGAGCGCCCAGAACAGGGCAAGGCCACCCGCCATGAAAAGCAGCGCGAC
The DNA here is from genome assembly GCA_031580875.1 of Roseovarius sp. Lineage (GTDB taxonomy): Bacteria > Pseudomonadota > Alphaproteobacteria > Rhodobacterales > Rhodobacteraceae > Roseovarius. The sequence goes on along the minus strand of JAVLCJ010000039.1, from coordinate 13,059 downwards.
GGGCGCCATCCAGCCGTGCCGCGCGATATCCACCAGAAAGGGTTCGACGATCCAGCTCAGCGCGAGCATGAAATAGCCCGTGCCGGCCGCCCAGCCCTGCAGCGCCGACGCCCGCCAGCCGGCACTGCGCGCGAACAGCCCGTACAGCAGCGCCAGCGCCACCAGCGTCACGGGCCACGCGTTGACGGGCGCCTGACCAAGCGCCGCCGCCGCCCCGAGCCCTGCACAGACCATCAGCCGGTTTCGCGGCCGCATCCCGTCCGTATGCCGGGCAAACCGGGCCGCCCAAGCCACGCCTTATCCCGCCACGGCTTCCGGCAGCCTGACGCGCAACCGCTTGATCCGGCGCGGGTCGGCGTCTATTACCTCGATCTCGGCCCCGTTGGGATGTTCCAGCACCTCGCCGCGCACCGGCACCCGCCCGAGCAGCATGAAGACCAGCCCGCCCAGCGTGTCGATCTCTTCCTCGTCGACGCTTTCGTCCTCGGTCAGCGACAGGCCCGTCTCGGCCTCGAAGTCCTCCAGCGGGGTCTTGGCCAGCGCCACGTAGCAGCCGGGTGCCTCCAGCGTCCAGTCGCGGCCCTCGTCGATGTCGTGCTCGTCCTCGATCTCGCCCACGACCTGCTCGACAAGGTCCTCGATCGTGACCAGCCCGTCCACGCCGCCATACTCGTCGATCACAAGCGCCATGTGCCGGCGTTCGCTCTGCATTTTCTGCAGCAGGACACCGATCGTCATCGATGGTGGGACGAACAGCAATGGGCGCAGCAGCGATTTCAGCGAAAACCGCTCCCCCGTGCCGTTGAACCCGTGTTGTAGCGCGAAATCCTTCAGGTGCGCCAGCCCCACCGGGTTGTCCAGCGTGCCCTCGTAGACGGGCAGCCGCGTCAGGCCGCTGTCGCGGAACACCTGCACCAGCTCGTCTTTGGTGATGTCGGACGACACGGCGATGATGTCGGCCTTGGGCACCGACACGTCCTCGACCGTGAGGCGGTGGAGATTGCCCAGCCCCGGCCCCTCGCCGGGCCGCGCGGCCCTGTCTGGCAGGGTTTCGTCTGCTTCTTCGTCACCGGGGCTCAGGGCCCCGAAAATGCGGCGGAAAAAACCGCCATGCTCGTCTTCGCTTTCCTGCCCCTCGGGCTGCGCGCCATGCGCTGCCTTAGAGGACCCGTCGATACTGTCGTCCATTGTCACTTTCCGGAATCAGGCCGCCGCGCGCGCCCCTCCGGGCAATATGGATCATCGATGCCGAGTTTGCCAAGTATCGAGACTTCGGTTGCCTCCATCAGGGTGGCATCTTGGTCACGGATATGATCATATCCCAGGAGATGCAGCACCGCGTGCACCAGCAGGTGCATCACGTGGTCGGCCAGCGGCAGGCCGGCGGCTTCGGCCTCGGCCGCGCAGGTGTCGTAGGCAATCGCGATATCGCCCAGTTCGCCGTCCGTCACCATGCCGGGCGGCCCGGGCCGCGCGCCGTCCTGCGGCGCGGCGCGCTCGGCTGATGGCCAGCTCAGCACGTTGGTCGGCCGCGCCTTGCCCCTGAAATCCGCGTTGAGCGCGGCAATCCGGGCATCGTCGCACCCGAGCAGGCTGATTTCCCAGTCGGCCGGGTCCAGATCCAGATGCCGCAGGGCCGCGGCGGCCGCGCGCTCGGCCAGACCGGGCAGGTCGAGCGCCGCCCACCTGTCATCTTCCACAAGCGTATCCGTCAGCATCCTGTCCATCCCGGCCTTGCCGGACATCGCCCCGGCGCCGCGCGCCTAGCCGTCTGCCTCATACGCGTCGATGATCGCGGCGACAAGCGGGTGGCGCACGACATCGCGGGCCGAGAAATAGGTAAACCCGATGCCCTCGATCGGCTTCAACAGGCGCTCGGCGTCGTGCAGGCCGCTCGTGACACCCCGCGGCAGGTCAACCTGGCTGCGGTCGCCGGTGACCACCATGCGCGACCCTTCACCGAGGCGGGTCAGGAACATCTTCATCTGCATCGAGGTGGCATTCTGCGCCTCGTCCAGCACGACAAAGGCGTTGGCAAGCGTCCGCCCCCGCATGAAGGCCAGCGGCGCGATTTCGATGCGTTTTTCCTCCATCAGCTTGGCCAGCTGCTTGCCGGGCAGGAAGTCGTGCAACGAGTCGTAAAGCGGCTGCATGTAGGGATCGATCTTTTCCTTCATGTCCCCGGGCAGGTATCCCAGCTTCTCGCCCGCCTCCACGGCCGGACGCGACAGGATGATGCGGTCGACATGGCCCTCCATGAACATCGACACCCCGACGGCCACCGCAAGGTAGGTCTTGCCCGTCCCGGCCGGGCCCACGCCGAACGCCAGTTCATGGGCAAAAAGCGAGGTCACGTAGGACCGTTGCGCGTCGGTCCGGGGTTCCACCAGCTTCTTGCGGGTCTTGATCTCGACCGGGCCGCCCTTGAACATCTCCAGTTGGTCACCGTCGCGCGTGCCCGTCTCGGGCTCGGGCGCGCCCATGCGCAGCGCGCGGTCCACATCGGCCGGCTCCACCGACTTGCCGCTTTCCAGTCGCAGGTAAAGCGCGCGCAGGACCTTTTCGGCCTCTTTCGCCGCCGTCTCCTCGCCCACGACGACGAGCTGGTTCCCCCGGCGCAGGATCTGTACCCCGAAAGATTTCTCGATCTCGGCGAGGTTGCGGTCGTATTCGCCGCACAGGTCGATCAGCAGAAGGTTGTCGGGAAACTCGACAACGCTTTCGTGCATCGCGCTCGGGTCGGGGGCCGATATCGGCGCGGTCGTGGCCACTCGGATCTCCTTCGGCGGTTGTGCCATGAAATGGTGCCCTGTCATGCCCCGTGGTTCAAGCACAACAGGCCGCACGTGATGAATTGTCATGGTCGCGCAACGAAAACGGCCGCCGGGCACGTGGACCGGCGGCCGCCTGGTAGGGTGCTTCGAAGTTCTCAGATAGGATCACCGATCGTGTTCGTCGACCCCTGCTTGAAATCGCCCGTCGCCACGGTCGGCGGCGCGCTGCCCGAGCAGACGGGCTTGCCGAACTTGTCCAGCCGCTGCGACAGGTAGCCCTCGACGCCGTCGTCGATGATCCAGTGGTCGCAGCCGTTCGGATCCACCCATATCCCGGCCCGCATCGTGCTCAGGTGGTCGCGGTCGATCAGGTTGCGGTCCATGCTCTTGTCCGGCCCCGCGTCGCAGGCGGCCAGCAGGCCGGCCACCGGCAGGGCCATCAGGATTTTAACTGTTCTCATCACGTCGCCCCCTCAGCGCCAGCACATAACTTCGACACGGCGGTTCTGCGCCATGCCGGCCACGGTATTGTTGGTCGCCCGCGGCATCCGTTCGCCGTATCCGCGGACATCCGCGATGCGCGCGCCGACGCTGCGCGCCACGGCCGCGACCGAATTGGCCCGGCGCAGCGACAGGTCCATGTTGTAGGCGTCCGAGGCGCGGCTGTCCGTATGCCCGACGATCGTGTACGAGACCGCGTCGGCCTGCCGGAAGAAATCCTTCAGTCGGCTCTGGCCGGATGTGTTGATCCGTGCGCTGTCGGTGGCGAACAGGGTGTCGGTGTTCATCACGCCGCACAGGTTGGCCTCGCGGCAGACCGGTACGCCCTGACGGTTCACGTGCGGGCTCATGTAACCTTCCGCGCCGTCGTCCATCACCCAGTGTTCGCACCCGTCGGGATCGACCCAGATGGTCGGAACGTACCTTTCGCCCTGAACCGTGCGTCCGTCCTGCTGCGCCAGCCCGTCGGCAGGTAGTGCCACGGCACCCAGGGCGGCGATGACGGCGGCGCCCAGCATGCCGCGAACTGTTCTGGAAAAATCCCTTGTCACAGCCCCTAATCCTTTTGTTCATTTCCCCAGCTTCGGCCGTCGCACGAGACGCCACCGAATAAGCAAATTGTCGCCAAAGTTTAACAAGAAATTGGATGATGTGAAGCATAATTCCCCAGATATTGTGGCTGTTTTGGAAACAATACCTAGAGATACGCAGGCACTGGTGACCAAAGGGCATTCACCAGCGAATTCGCCATGTTATTGCGCGGTCTTGACGCGGCTCAGGCCGCGCGCATCCGTCCGCCCAGCGAATTCGCCCCGCTCTCCACGATGTCCACCGACGCCAGTTCTCCCACCCGGGCCGGGGAATCAGCGACATGCACCGCGTGCAGGTATTCCGATTTCCCCACCAACTGGCCGTCGAGCCGGCCGGGCTTTTCGAACAGGACCTTGACCGTGCGCCCCACCATCGCGTCCTGAACCTCGCGCTGCTGGCGCGTGATCAGGGCCTGAAGGCGCTGCAGCCGTTCCGATTTCACGTCCTCGTCCACCTGCGCGCGCTCGGCCGCCGGGGTGCCCGGCCGCGTGGAATACTTGAAGGAAAACGCGTAGCCGTATTTCACGTCCTCGATCAGGTCCAGCGTGGCCTGGAATTCGGCCTCGGTCTCCTCGGGAAAGCCCACGATGAAATCCCCCGACATCAGGATATCGGGGCGCGCGGCCCGGATACGCTCGATCAGGCGCAGGTAGCTCTCGGCGGTGTGCTTGCGGTTCATCCGCTTGAGGATGCGGTCGCTGCCCGACTGGACGGGCAGGTGCAAGTACGGCATCAGCTTCTCGCACGCGCCATGCGCCTCGATCAGGTCGTCTGTCATGTCGTTGGGATGGCTGGTGGTAAAGCGGATGCGTTCCAGCCCGTCGATGTCGTTGAGCGCCCAGATCAGCCGGGCCAGTGACCAGTCGCGCCCGTCCGGTCCTTCGCCGTGATAGGCGTTCACGTTCTGGCCCAGCAGGGTGATCTCGCGCACGCCGCGTTCCACGAGGTCGCGCGCCTCCGCCAGCACGCGGGCCACCGGGCGGCTCACTTCCGCACCACGGGTATAGGGCACCACGCAGAAGGCGCAGAACTTGTCGCACCCCTCCTGCACCGTCAGGAAAGCGGAGGGCCCGCGCTTGGCCTTGGGACGGTTCTTCAGGGTCTCGAACTTGTCATCGAGCGGGAAGTCGGTATCCAGCGCCTTCTTGCCCTGGCGCGCCCGCGCCTCCATCTGCGGCAGGCGGTGATAGCTTTGCGGGCCGACGACCATGTCCACCAGCGGCTGGCGGCGCATGATCTCCTCGCCCTCGGCTTGCGCGACGCAGCCCGCCACGCCGATCTTCAGATCCGGGTTGTTCTCCTTCAGGGCGCGGAAACGGCCCAGTTCGGAATACACCTTCTCGGCGGCCTTCTCGCGGATGTGACAGGTATTGAGCAGGATCATGTCGGCCTCCTCCGGGCTCTGCGTCTCGACATAGCCCGCCCCGCCCATGGCCTCGGCCATGCGCTCGCTGTCATAGACGTTCATCTGGCAGCCATAGGTCTTGATGAACAGTTTCTTTGGATCAGCCATGATACCCGGTCCCGTCACGGTTTCAGATTGTCTGCCTACATCAAGGCGGGGGTCACTTGCAATGCACGGCGAATTGGCAGACCCTGCGCCGAAAACGGCAGGATGACGATGCAGCACCCGGATCTCGAAACCTACCTTTCCAACCCGGAAACGGCGCTGGCCAAGGGGCCGGTCGCGCTGATCCTCGTCGAGGACGAGGTCGAGATCGACAGCACCGTGCGCCACCATCTCGATGCCGGCTTTCGCAAGGTCCTTGTGCTGATGCCCGACGGTTTCGACCTCGCCGACGATATCGCCCCGCGGGTGGATCGAATCAGCCACGACCTCAACCGTGATGCATCGTTCGAGGACACGGTGAACGCGGTCATCGCCGCCGCGCCGGGCATATGGCTGTATTACTGTTTCAATACCGAGTACCTGTTCTACCCGTTCTGCGAAACGCGCACCGTCGGCGAGATGCTGACCTTCCACACCGAAGAACGGCGCGAGGCGATGCTGACCTACGTGATCGACCTCTACGCCGGTGACCTCGACGCCTGCCCCGGCGCGGTGTCGCTCGAAGACGCCTACATGGACAAGTCGGGCTATTACGCGCTGGCCCGGCACGACCCCGAAAATCACGACCACCCCAAGGAGCGGCAGCTAAATTTCTACGGCGGCCTGCGCTGGCGCTACGAGGAACATATCCCCGCCAAGCGGCGCAAGATCGACCGCATCGCGCTGTTCCGCAGCAAGCCGGATCTCGCGCTGCGCCCCGACCACACCTTTTCGGACGAGGAATACAATACCTATGCCTGCCCGTGGCACAACAACCTGACAGCGGCCATCGTGTCGTTCAGAACGGCCAAGGCATTGAAGCGCAACCCGGGCTCGCGCTTCGACATCCACGGGTTCAAATGGCACAATTCGACCCCGTTCGAATGGCACTCGCGCCAGTTGCTCGACCTCGGGCTGATGGAGCCGGGCCAGTGGTTCTGACCCGTCCGCGCCCGGACTGCTCTACGCGCTTGCGTCCCGGCCCTGTTTCCTGGCCTGTTCGCGCGCACTGGGATGGGCCGACGGCACGAACGGCACCTCGCTGACGATCGCCGGCACCGGCGCGCCGGGCGCGTCGGCGTAACTCTCGGGCAATTCGACGCACAGCCGCGTCCCGATCGCGGACCGGGCCCAGGGCACGTATCCCAGCGCGATGTTCGTCTCCAGCTCGGGCGACCACCAGGGCGAGGTGACATAGCCGCACCGGCGCCCCGTCTCATCGCCGATCAGCCAGAAATCGGGCGCGTAATCGGTGATGGGCTTGCCGCCCATCTTCAACCCCACAAGTTTCAGGCTGAACGGATAGCCGCCCGCCTCGATCTGGGCGCGCTGCCGTTCCAGAGCCGCCTTGCCGATGTAATCCGCCGCCTTCTCGCGCGGCACCTGGTAGGCGAGGTTCACCTGGAACGGCGACGTCTCGGCGTCCATGTCCTGCCCCCATGACAGGATCCCGGCGGCGATGCGCCGGTGATGCGCCGGCGCGATGACCCGCAGGCCATACCGCGCCCCGATCCCGCGCAGGGCATACCAGACCGGCTCGGCCGTCTCAGTGGCATTGCGAACGTAGACCTCGTAGCCCTTCTCGCCGCTGAACCCGGTCTGGCTGATGACCACGGGACAGCCGGCGATCTCGGTTTCCATGAGGCCGTAATAGGGGATCTCGCGCAGCTCCTCCCCGATCAGGTCGGCCATCATGTCCTCGGAAAGCGGTCCCTGAACCTGCAAGGGCGCCACGTCGATCTCGTCGATCCCGATATCCCAGCGGCGCGGGGTGTTCACGCCCTCCAGCCACAGCCGCAGGTCACTGTCCGAGATCGAGAACCAGAATTCGTCCCGCGACAGCCGCAGCAGCACCGGGTCGTTCAGGATCCCGCCCCGGTCATTGCACAGGATGCAGTACTTGCCGCGCATCGGGGATATCCGCGTGGCGTCGCGCGTGATGACGGTATTCACGAATGCCTCGGCATCCGGACCCTTGACGCGGATCTGGCGCTCCACGGCCACGTTCCACAGCGTCACGCCGGTCACCAGCGCGCGGTACTCTGCCATGGCGCCGCCATCCTCGGGCTTCACGTAGCCGCGCGGGTGGTACATTCGGTTGTAGACGGTCGCGCGCCACGCGCCCGCCTCGACGGACAGGTGCCAGAAAGGGGATTTGCGGACGCGGGTGGAAACCAGCATCTGCACCGGGGTCGGCCCGGATTGGCGCAGATTGACCGGCATCAGACGATCCGACTGATCCACGCCGGGCACGTTCGGGTGTGAGCGGTTCTGCCAAGTCATACTATAAACTTGGGCGCGCATCCCCGTCGCATCAAGAACGCCGCGCCCGCGATCACGTATTACTGATTGAGTTTCATCAGCCACCCGACGACGGGTGAGCCGCCGCCGCCGCCCGCGGACCGCGACAGCCGCGCGAGATGGGCCCGGATCTCCTCGCTGCTGGCCGGCATCTGCGTCAGGGCCATGACGGCCCGTTCCATCCGCGCATGCACGGGCGGCGCCAGCCGTTCATCCTGCCAGATCGCCAACAGCACGGTCGCCCCCAGCAGCACCATCACGAAACGGGCCCATCGCCGGGCCACCGCGGCACGCTGGCGCTGCCGCGCTCCGCGGCCGGGCCGCTGGAGATATCGTGGCATCCCGTCCTGCATCGTGGCACGATGCCATAACTGCGTGGCGAAAGTGCGGCGGAACGGTGGCGGCGATCTGCCGGGTTGTTAAAGGTTTTCCGTCTGCGGCATGCCCAGTACGTGATAGCCGCCGTCCACCTTGATGATCTCGCCGGTCGTGCAGGCCCCGGCATCCGAGGCAAGGTAAACCGCGGTGCCGCCCACCGCGTCCAGCGTGGCGTTGCACCTCAACGGCGCGTTTTCCTCGGTGTGGCGGAAGGTCCGGCGCGCGCCGCCGATGGCGGCCCCGGCAAGCGTCTTCATCGGGCCGGGGCTGATGGCGTTCACGCGGATGCCCTCCGGCCCCAGATCATTGGCAAGGTAGCGCGTCGCGGCCTCCAGCGCGGCCTTGGCCACGCCCATCACGTTGTAATTTGGCACCACGCGGTTCGATCCCTGATAGGTCAGGGTCAGCATGCAGCCGCCATTCTCCTTCATGAGCGGATAGGCCCGGCGGGCCACGTCGATGAAGGAATAGGCAGAGATTTCCATCGAGTGCTTGAAGTTGCGGCGCGACGTGTCCACGAACCGCCCCGCCAGTTCGGACTTGTCCGAATAGGCGATGGCGTGGACCACGAAATCAAGCGTCGGCCAACGCTCCCCCAGCTCCGCGAACGCGCTGTCGAGCGAGGCGTCATCGGTGACATCCACGTTCAGCAGCAGGTCCGATCCGACCGAGGCCGCAAGCGGCTCGACGCGCTTGGCAAAGGCCTCGCCCTGGTAGGAAAACGCCAGTTCGGCGCCCGCGCCATGCATCGCCTGCGCGATCCCCCACGCGATGGAGCGGTCATTGGCCACCCCCATGATCAGGCCACGTTTGCCCTGCATTGAACCGTTCATGTGCGTGTCATCCGTGATACTTGCTCAGCAGCATGGACCCGTTGGTGCCACCGAAACCGAAACTGTTGGTCATCACCGTGTCGAGCCCGGCACCGTCCACGCGTGCGGTCGCGATTTCGCCGGGTTCGATCGCCGGGTCCAGCGTTTCGATGTTGATCGACGGGATGATGAAATCGTTTTCCAGCGCCAGCAGGCAGAAGATCGCCTCCAGCGCGCCGGCCGCGCCCTGCGCGTGGCCGGTCATGGACTTGGTGGAACTGATGGGCGGCACGTTGCCCGCACCGAAGATGCGGCGCACCGCCTCCACCTCGCCCGCGTCGCCGACGGGGGTGCTGGTGCCGTGGGCGTTGATGTAACCCACCTCGCGCGCCTCCGGCAGCTGCTCCAGCGCCAGCCGCATGGCCCGCTCGCCGCCCTCGCCAGACGGCGCGACCATGTCATGCCCGTCGCTCGTGGCGGCATAGCCCGTGACCTCGGCGTAGATCTGCGCGCCGCGCGCCACCGCACGGTCGAGATCCTCCAGCACGACGATCCCGCCGCCGCCCGAGATCACGAAACCGTCGCGGTCGGCATCGAAGGCGCGGCTCGCGGTCGCGGGGCTGTCGTTGTATTTCGACGACATCGCGCCCATCGCGTCAAACAGGCACGACAGCGTCCAGTCCAGCTCCTCGCCGCCGCCGGCGAACATCACGTCCTGCTTGCCCATCATGATCTGCTCGGCCGCGTTGCCGATGCAGTGCAGGCTGGTCGAACAGGCCGAGGTGATGGAATAGTTGATCCCCTTGATCCGGAACCCCGTGGCAAGGTTGGCCGATATGGTCGAGCTCATGCACTTGGGTACCGCGAAGGGGCCGATGCGCTTGGGGCTGCCCTTTTCCAGCACGGTCTGGTGGGCCGCCAGCATCGCGCTGGTCGAGGGCCCGCCCGACCCCGCGACGAGGCCGGTGCGCGGGTTGACGATGTCGTCCTCTTCCAGCCCCGCATCCGCGATCGCCTGCGTCATCGCGATATGGGCATAGGCCGCGCCCGGCCCCATGAACCGCAGCGCGCGCTTGTCCACGTGCTCGGCCAGGTCGATATCCAGCGCCCCGGCCACCTGGCTGCGAAAACCGTGATCGGTCATTTCCTGGTTGGCGGTAATGCCGCTGCGGCCCTCCTTGAGAGATGACAGGACTTCCTCGGCGTTGTTCCCGATGCTGGAAACGATGCCCAGCCCGGTCACGACAACACGACGCATTTTGCGTACTCCCTAGATTGCCGGCGGTCAGCTTTCCGAAAGCGCGACCTTCATGTCGCTGACCTGATAAATAACCTCGCCGTCGGCCTCAACCCGGCCATCGGCCACGCCCATGGTCAGCCGCCGCGTCTGCACGGCCTTCGTGAAATCCACGTAATAGGTGAGCATGGTCCGGTCGGGCCGCACCATCCCCGTCAGCTTGACCTCGCCGACGCCCAGCGCGTAGCCGCGCCCCTGCCAGCCGCGCCAGCCGAGGTTGAAACCGGTGAGCTGCCAAAGCGCGTCAAGGCCAAGGCAGCCGGGCATGATCGGGTTGCCCGGGAAATGGCACTTGAAGAACCACAGGTCCGGATGAATGTCGAACTCGGCCACCACGTGGCCCGCCCCGTGCGGGCCGCCATCCCCGGATATGTCGGTGATCCGGTCCATCATCAGCATCGGCGGCTCCGGCAGTTGCGCGTTGCCCGGACCGAACAGTTCGCCCCTGGCACATCTCAACAGCTCGTCACGGTCAAAACTGCTCGGATAATCGGCCATTCAGGCGGCCCCTTTTGCTTCGTTCCTGCGGTATCAGCAATCCCTGTATCACCCGCCTGTTCCCCGTTGCAAGCCTGCCGCGACGCCGGGCCGCCCGCAAGCGCCGCGGAAATTTGTTTGAAATCACCGCCGCTCGCCCCCTATATTCCCCTGAGGACGAAGGAGGCGTGCGCCATGACACCGCAAGCGCGAGACCGCGGAGCAAACTGGCTGTCCGGAGCTGGGCTGCGCCCGACCCGTCAGCGCGTCGCGCTCGCCGCGATGCTCGTGGGTGACGGCCAGCACCGCCACGTGACCGCCGAAAGCCTGTTCGCCGATGTTCGTGAACAGGGCGAAAGCGTGTCACTGGCAACCGTCTACAACACGCTCAAGGCGTTCTGCGACGCCGGCCTCATCCAGGAAGTGACGGTCGACGGCTCGAAAAGCTATTTCGACACGAACACCCACGATCACCCCCATTTCTTCTGGGAAGACGAGAACAGCCTGACCGACGCGCCCGCCGACGAGCTCGAGATCGCGCGGCTGCCCAACGCCCCGGACGGCGCGGAAATCGCCAGCGTCGACGTCGTGATCCGGCTGCGCCGCACCTGATGACAGGTGCGTCGTGGCGCGCCGGGACGGCCCCGGCGCCCCGCCGCGTCAGCTCAGGCAGAGATAAAGCCGTTCGACCACGTAGCTGTACTGCCCGGTAGGGATCTGGCGGCTGCTGGCAAACTCCGCCTTGCGGTTCGGGCCGCGCGCGCAGACCTCGGCCGCCCGCGCATCGGCCTTGCGGATCGCCTCGGCGCGGCTGGCCTCGTCGGCGAATTCAAGCGCGTTGCCGTCGATCTGGATCCCGACGCTCGCCTCGTTGAACGAGGAAACGGCGGGCTCCATGTCCACGGCGCAGGCCGCAAGCCCCCCCGCGGCGGCGAAAAGTGGTGCCGTGACCCAGCGGCGTGGAAAATTCATTGTGACCTCCTGTCTTTAATGCGATCAATCGCGGCGTGGCCGCGCCGCCAAGGCCCGAACCGGGATGCCAGAAATCGGGCATTACGGTTAACAAATCATGAAGATGCGAAAGTGAAACCCGCGATGCACGCTCTCGCCTATTCCCGCTTCGGCCCGGCCCCCGAGGTACTGGCCCCCGTCGATACCGAAACCCCGCCCCCCGGGCCCGGCGACGTGCTGGTCCGGCTGGCCTATTCCGGCGTCAACCCGTCCGATGCCAAGGCGCGGGCCGGCGCCCGCCCCGGCGTCACCACGCCCGACTTCCCCATGATCATCCCCCATTCCGACGGCGCGGGCGTGATCGAGGCCGTCGGCGCGGGCGTGGACGGCGCGCGCATCGGGCAACGCGTCTGGGTCTGGAATGGCCAATGGCAACGCCCCTTCGGCACCGCCGCGCAATACATCGCCCTGCCCGCCGCGCAGGCCGTCCCCCTGCCCGCGGATGTCTCCCTGCAAACAGGCGCGACGCTGGGCATCCCGGGGCTGACGGCGGCGCATACGGTTTTCGGCGATGGCGACGTGGCGGGCAAGACGTTGCTGGTCAGCGGCGGCGCGGGCGCGGTCGGGCACAACGCGGTGCAACTGGCCGCCTGGGGCGGCGCGACGGTGATCGCAACGGCATCGGCCGGCGCGGCCGACAGGGTGCGCGCCGCCGGGGCGCATCACGTCGTCGACTACGCCGACCCCGATCTTGCCACCCGCATCACCGACGCCACACAAGGTGCCGGCATCGACCGCGCGATCGAGGTGGAGTTCGGCGCCAACGCCGCATTGCTGGCCGAGGTCATGAAACCGCTCGGCACGGTCGCGGCCTATGGCTCGGGCAAGGACATGACGCCGCACCTGCCCTTCGGCCCGTTCCTGTTCAAGGCGCTGAAACTGGATATCACGCTTGTCTACATCCTGCCCGACGCCCCCCGACAGGCGGCCATCGACAGGCTTCATGCCGCGCTCGGGTCCGGCGCGCTGTGCCCCGCCATCGACCGCGTCCTGCCGCTGGCGCAGGGCGCGGCGGCGCACGAGGCCGTCATGCAGCCCGGACGGGCGGGCGCGGTGCTGCTGGACGTGGGCTAGCCGCCTTTGACGGATCGGCGGCGGGGCGAACGAAACCATGGTTCGGTTGTGCCGTAACATCGCCGGGCGTCGCCGGGCCAAGGCGCGCAAGGCACCCCCGCCCCGGCATCTCCGCAGCACCCGGTTCCCGCCGGGTCATCCCCCCGGCTCGATCCCCGACAGGCCCGGCTGCGTGACCCGGTCACGCGAGGCCGCCAGACCGGGCGCAAAGCCCTCGGCATCGCCGTAATCCACGAATTGCGCGTAATAGGCGTGGTGGGCGCCCACCCGGGCGGCGTGCTTGATCGGGCACCA
>JAVLCJ010000038.1:0-24781 GCA_031580875.1 Roseovarius sp. | reverse complement strand
CTTCAGATACTCGCGATGTCAAAAAGCGCAGAGACAAAATCAACAAGAAGCGCCACTTCTTCCTTGGCGCAACCCGCGTCATCAACCTCAGTATTTCAATCCAACGGAACAACGAACATCCTGCCCGCAACCCCGTCCGGAAAACCAACCGCGCCTCAACGCCGCCGGTGAGATGTGCGTTTACAGACGACTCGCGGGGTCTGCAAGTCCTTTTTCGGATTTTCCTGCAATTTTCCGTCCGCCGGCATCTTCGCCGCCCAACGAGGGTGCAGCAACCATGCTCAGGTGCCGGGATGACCGGGGCCGTCGGCGGATGAACCATGGCGCGGCGGCTTAGGAATCGGCGGTCGCGGTGATGTCACGGTTTCGCCGGGCACCAACCCGCGCCCGGGCGTCCCGACATGCCTCACAGTTCCGCCTCGACACAATGCCGGCAGGCCGATGCCTCCCGGCTCACCGCGGAGCGGTGCAATCATATTTCCGAGGAATGGGAGTTGGTGGAGCCTAGGGGGATCGAACCCCTGACCTCTTGCATGCCATGCAAGCGCTCTCCCAGCTGAGCTAAGGCCCCTTATGTACGGCCGAAATGGCCGGTGCGCGCGGTCTACGCAAAGCGGCGGGCGGGATCAAGTGGAAAAATCCCGCCGTGCCGCATCAGCTTTCGCTGTCTTCGGATGCCACGTCCGCGATGTCATCCAGCGAGACGTTGTCGTCATCTTCATCGTCCAGCACGTCGTCGCCCAGATCCACGTCGACGTCTTCGTCAGCCATCACCTCGGAACCGGAATTCGACGAGCTTTCTTCCATCTTCTTGGTCTCGGCATCCTCGGAGTCAGCCTTGATCGACCGGCTCTTGCCCGTTTCCGGCTCCACGATTTCGCCGGTATACGGGCTGACGATCGGATCCTTGTTCAGGTCGTAGAACCGCTTGCCGGTTGTCGGGCAAACGCGCTTTACGCCCCATTCTTCCTTGGGCATGGGTGATCCCTTTCAATCTCGGGTCTTGTCGACGATCCGCGCGACCTGCCATAACTGGATCCAGGTGTCAAAGGCTTTGCGCGCCCGTCGGGCCGCCTGTTCGCGAGGGGAAATGGGCCAACATGTTCTGACGGGCAATCCCCCGGTTGAAATCACCCTCCGGCGGTCCGCGCGGGCGCGGCGCATTTCCCTGCGAATCTCGGGGCTGGACGGACGGGTGACGCTGACCCATCCCGTGCAGGTGAGCGAGGCCGAGGCGCTGGATTTCGCACGCCGGAAAGGTGACTGGCTGCGCGACAAGCTTGGCGCGACGCCGGCCGCGGTAACCGTCGATCACGGCGCGCTGATCCCCTTCGAGGGACGGCAGATGCGAATCGCTGCCGGCGCCCCCCGCACGAGGGCCCGGGGTGACGTGCTCGAGGTGCCGGCGGGCCGGGCAGTCGGTGCGCGCGTCCGGGCATGGCTCAAGACACAGGCGCGCGACAGGCTCGCCACCGCGTCGGACCGGTATGCCGCGGCCCTCGGGCAGGGCCATGCCGGCATCACCCTGCGCGACACGCGCTCGCGGTGGGGGTCTTGTTCGGCGCGTGGCGGATTGATGTATTCCTGGCGGCTTGTCATGGCGCCGCCGGACGTGCTGGATTACGTCGCCGCGCACGAGGTGGCGCACCTGCGGGAAATGAACCATTCGCCCGCCTACTGGGCGGTCGTGGCACGCCTGCTGCCGGAGTACGACGCGCCGCGCCGTTGGCTGCGCGAGAACGGGGCGTCGCTGCACCGCTACCGCTTCGGGGATTGACCGGCCCGGGCTTTGTGATCACAAGGGACCCATGCTGCTTGCCTCGCGCCCAGATCCGTTGCCCGCGGCGCATGACCGTGTCTATCGCGGCCTGCGCAGCCGTATCATGCACGGCGAGATCGCCCCGGGCGAGGCCCTGACGCTGCGCGGGGTCGGGGCCGAGTTCGGCGTGTCGATGACCCCCGCGCGCGAAGCGGTACGGCGCCTGTCGGCCGAGGGCGCGCTGACCCTTTCCAGTTCCGGCCGCGTCACCACGCCCGAGCTTACCAATGAACGAATCGAGGAACTGGCCGCGCTGCGCGCCCTGGTCGAGGTTGAACTTGCCAGCCGCGCCCTGCCGCGGGCGCATATCGCCCTCATCGACCGGATGCAGAATATCAACGCCCGGATCGCCGAGGACGTGCAGCGACAGGATGCGGTCGCCTATATCCGCCGCAACCTCGAATTCCACCGCGCGCTTTACCTGCGGGCGCAAGCGCCCGCGATGCTGGCCATGGCCGAAACCGTCTGGCTGCAACTGGGCCCGACCATGCGCGCGCTTTACGGGCGGCTGCACCGCAAGGAACCACCCCAATACCACCGCCTGATCATCAGCGCGCTGAAGGCAGGCGACGAACCCGGGCTTAGGCTGGCCGTGCGGTCGGACGTGACACAGGGGCTGCGGATGCTGGTCACATGACCGAGACGTTGCCGATCCTGCTGATCACGCTTGGCGCCCTGTTCCTGACAGGGCTTCTTGCCGACCAGATGGGCCGCCGCACCCGCCTGCCGCGCGTCACGCTTCTGCTTGCCTGTGGCCTGCTGGCGGGCCGGCCTGGCTTCGACCTGATCCCCCCCGAGGCGCAGCAGCTTTACGACGCGCTGTCGGTCACGGCGCTGACGATGGTCGCCTTCCTGCTCGGCGGCGCGCTGACGCTGGACAACCTCGCCCGGCACGGGCGGGCCATCCTGCTGGTATCCGCGATGATCGTGCTCGTGACGATGGCCCTTGTCACGACGGGGCTGTGGCTTGTCGGGATGCCCGCGCCGGTGGCGCTGCTGCTCGGCGCGATCGCCACGGCCACGGCGCCCGCCGCGACTCAGGACACGATCCGCCAGTCCGGCGCGTCGGGGCCGTTCATCGACCTTATCAAGGGGATCGTCGCCATCGACGATGTCTGGGGCCTGATCGCCTTTTCGCTGGCCGCCGTGCTGGCCGCCGGACTTGACGGCGCCGTGCCGCTCGACCTGCTGCGCGATGCCGGCTGGGAAATCGGCGGGGCGCTTGTGCTGGGGGCGGCCATCGGCCTGCCTGCCGCCTTCCTGACCGGGCGGCTCACGCCCGGTGAGCCGATGCAGACCGAAGCGTTGGGAATCGTCTTCCTGACAGCGGGCCTCGCCGTCTGGGCCGATGTTTCCTTTTTGCTGGCCGGGATGATGGCGGGCGCGCTCGTCGCCAACCTCGCCAGCCATCACGACCGCGCCTTCCACGAGATCGAGAACATCCAGTGGCCGTTCATGATCCTGTTCTTCGTGCTGGCCGGGGCCTCCCTGAATGTCGGGGAACTGGCCGAGGCCGGGACGGTCGGGGCAGCCTTCATCCTGTTGCGGATCGTCGCGCGCCTCGGCGGCGGGTGGCTGGGCGCCGTGCTGGCCGGCAGCCCCAAGCCACAGCGGCCGTGGTTCGGGATGGCGCTGCTGCCGCAGGCCGGCGTGGCCGTGGGCATGGCACTGATCGCCGCGCGGGAGTTTCCCGACCATGCCGACCTGATTCTCAGCCTGACAATCGGCACGACCGTCGTTTTCGAACTGCTGGGCCCCGCCGCGACGCTCTGGGCCATCCGGCGGGTCGCGCGGGGATAGGCCGGGCGGGGCCGTGCCCGCCCGGCCCCGTCGTCAGCCCTGGGCCACGTCGAAGGCCAGCGGGCGTACCTGCCGGAACTTGCCGGTCGTCTCCAGCTTCCCGATCAGGTCCGACGGCACCGGGGCATCCACGTAAAGCAGCGCGATGGCCTCGCCGCCGGCATCGGCACGGCCAAGGGTGAAGTTGGCGATGTTCACCCCGCCCCCGCCGAGGGTATTGCCGAGCGCCCCGATGATACCCGGTTCGTCCTGGTTGGTGGTGTACAGCATGTGCCGGCCGATCTCGGCATCGATATTGATGCCCTTGATCTGGATGAAACGCGGCTTGCCGTCCGAGAACACGGTGCCCCCGATCGACCGCTCGCGCTGATCGGTCACGACCGTCAGCTTGATGTAGCCCTCGAAGGCGCCCGACTTGTCCTGGTGCGTGGTCGAGATGCGCACGCCGCGCTCCTTCGCGACCACCGGGGCCGACACCATGTTCACCTCGGGGTTCGCCGATTTCATGATGCCCGCCACCGCGGCACAGGTCAGCGCGTCGAGGTTCATTTCCGACGCGACACCGTCATACAGGATGTTGATCGCCTTGATCGGCTCATCCGTCATCTGGCCGATGAAATTGCCCAGATGCCCGGCAAGGTCGATCCACGGCCCCATTACCTTGGCTTCTTCCGCCGTAACCGACGGCATGTTGAGCGCATTGCTCACCGCGCCCGTCAGCAGGTAATCCGACATCTGCTCGGCCACCTGCAGCGCCACGTTTTCCTGCGCCTCGGTCGTCGCCGCGCCCAGATGCGGGGTGCACACGACGTTGGGCAGCCCGAAAAGCGGGTTCTCGTGCGCCGGCTCCTCGGTGAACACGTCGAAGCCCGCCGCGCCGAGATGCCCAGACTTGATAAGATCGGCCAGTGCCTGCTCGTCCACGAGCCCGCCGCGCGCACAGTTGATGACGCGCGCGCCCTTCTTCATCTTCTGCAGGTTCTCGCGGCTCAGGATGTTCTTGGTCTGCTCGGTATGCGGCACGTGCAACGTGACGAAATCGGCCCGCGCCAGAAGCTCGTCAAGCTCCACCTTCTCGACGCCCATCTTGTCGGCCTTCTGCTGGCTGAGGAAGGGATCGTAGGCGACGACCTTCATCTTCAGGCCCCGCGCACGGTCGCAGACGATGCCGCCGATATTGCCGGCGCCGATCACGCCCAGCGTCTTGCCGGTCAGCTCGACGCCCATGAACTTGGATTTTTCCCATTTGCCCGCCTGGGTCGAGGCGCTGGCCGCCGGGATCTGCCGCGCGATCGAGAACATCATCGCGATGGCATGTTCGGCCGTGGTGATCATGTTGCCGAAGGGCGTGTTCATCACGATCACACCCTTCTTCGACGCCGCTTCCTTGTCGACATTGTCGGTGCCGATCCCGGCGCGGCCGATGACCTTGAGCTTGTCGGCCTTCTCGAGGATCTTGGGCGTGACCTTGGTGGCCGAGCGGATCGCGAGGCCGTCATAATCGCCGATGATCTCGGCCAGCTTTTCCTTGTCCTTGCCCAGTTCGGGCATGAAATCCACCTCGATGCCGCGGTCGCGGAAGATCTGGACGGCGGTTTCGGAAAGTTTGTCGGATACGAGGACTTTGGGAGCCATTTATCGGGTCCTTGTCTGAATTTTCTCATGGGGATACGGCGCGCGAGACCCGCGCGCCCTATGCTGTGTTCGAATGGATGTGCCCGTGGTCGGGCCGTTCAGGCCGTTTCGGCCAGCGCCGCGATCTCGGCCAGGTAGGCCCACTTGATCCACGGCATCAGCGCCGCGACATCGGTGGTCTCCACCGTGCCGCCGCACCAGATGCGCAGGCCCGGCGGCGCGTCGCGGTAGCCGTTGACGTCATGGGCCACGCCCTCGGCCTCCAGCCGCTTGGCCACGGCCTTGGCAAAGGCGGTACCGTCGGTGATCCGGTCATCGGTGAACTTCAGGCAAACCGAGGTGTTCGAGCGTACCGCCGGGTCATCGGCCAGAAAGGCGATCCAGTCATTCTCGATCACGAAACTCTGCACGGCGGCAAGGTTGGCATAAGCACGTTCGCGCAGCCCCTCGATACCGCCAACCTCGCGCGCCCAGTCCAGCGCGAGCAGGTAGTCCTCCACCGCCAGCATGGACGGCGTGTTGATCGTCGCTCCCTCGAAGATCCCTTCGTTGAGCTTGCCGCCCTTGGTCAGGCGGAAGATCTTGGGCAGCGGCCAGGGCGGGGTGTAGCTCTCCAGCCGCTCGACGGCGCGCGGCGACAGGATAATCATGCCGTGCGCGGCCTCGCCGCCCAGAACCTTCTGCCACGAGAAGGTGGTCACATCCAGCTTGTCCCACGGCAGGTGCTGCGCGAAGGCCGCGCTTGTCGCGTCGCAGATCGTCAGGCCGGCACGGTCATCCTTGATCCAGTCGCCATTGGGCACCCGCACGCCCGAGGTGGTACCGTTCCACGTGAAGACAACGTCGTTGTCGGTATCCACGGTGCTCAGGTCCACGATCTCGCCGTAGGGGGCTTCCTTGATCTCGGCATCCAGCTTGAGCTGCTTGACGGCATCCGTCACCCAGGCCGCGCCGAAGGATTCCCACGCCAGCATCTCGACCTTGCGTTCGCCCAGCAGGCTCCACATCGCCATCTCCACGGCGCCGGTATCCGAGGCCGGCACGATGCCGACACGGTAGTCGGCGGGCACGCCCAGCACCTCGCGGGTGCCCTCGATGGCGGCCTTGAGCTTGTCCTTGCCGACGGCGGCACGGTGGCTGCGGCCCAGCGGCGCGCCGGACAGCTTGCCCAGGTCGAATGTCGGGGGCTTGGCACAGGGGCCAGAGGAAAAGCGCGGGTTGTCCGGCCGCGTCGCCGGTTTCTCGATCGTCATGTTATCTATCCTTCCAGATAAGCGCCCCTCGTTGGGGAGGGGTGTCCCACCGTCACGTCTAGCGGCGGTTCTGCAGCGCGGCAAGTGCCGAAAGCCGGAAATTTGTCCGAACCCGACTGATCCGGTGCCGAAAACGTCGCCGATCGGAAACCCGTGCGCCGATAACGGCGGGGCGGTGACCATCGGTACCCGGCCAGAACCTGCTGGCCCTCGGGACGGCTCTGTGGTCTATGGCGCGGCGGACAACGCCGGAGGATCGCACATGTTCACCGCTACCCTGATCGCCGCGCCGGGCACGCTCGATCCCGCTCTCGTGGACAACCTGCGCAACGCCTGGGGCGGGGGCGAGTCACGTTGGCTCGCGCCGGACGAATCAGCCGAGTTCACGATGCCGCAGGTACCCGGCAACCGCTGGGATGTCTGGGCGGACCTGCAGGATTCCCGCGTCGATCTGGTGGTTCAGCCCGGCGGGAACCGGCGCCGGAAGATGCTGCTGGCCGACATGGACAGCACCATGATCCGGCAGGAATGCATCGACGAACTGGCCGACATGGCCGGTGTCGGCGCCCATGTGAAGGAAATCACCGCCCGCGCCATGAACGGCGAACTGGATTTCGAGGGCGCGCTGCTTGAACGCGTTGCCCTGCTTCAGGGTCTGGATGCCTCCGTGATCGACCGGGTGCTGGCCGAACGCATCAGTTACATGCCCGGCGGCCGGGCCCTGGTGGCCACGATGCGGGCGGCCGGGGCGCATTGCGTGCTGGTTTCGGGCGGGTTCACCGCCTTCACGGCCAAGGTCGCCGCGGATCTCGGCTTTCACGAGAACAGGGCCAATCG
The DNA here is from genome assembly GCA_031580875.1 of Roseovarius sp. Lineage (GTDB taxonomy): Bacteria > Pseudomonadota > Alphaproteobacteria > Rhodobacterales > Rhodobacteraceae > Roseovarius. The sequence goes on along the minus strand of JAVLCJ010000038.1, from coordinate 17,437 downwards.
CCTGCTGATCGAGGACGGGACGCTGACCGGCGAGGTCGCCCGCCCGATCCTGGGGCGCGAGGCGAAGATACAGACACTGGCAGACGTCACCGCGCGTCTCGGGATCGACGAAAGCGACGTGATCGCGGTGGGCGACGGCGCGAACGACCTCGGGATGCTGGGCCGCGCGGGCACCGGCGTGGCCCTGCACGCGAAGCCCTCCGTCGCGGCCGAATGCGAGATTCGCATCAACCATGGCGACCTCACGGCGCTGCTTTTCCTGCAGGGATACGGGCGCGAGGATTTCGCCGGGGCGTGACAGCCCGGCATGGCAGGGCGCGCGGGGCGGGGGCACGCCCGGCCACTGCGTCCGCGCTGCCGGGTCAGCTCAGCCCGGGGGCCGGCCGAATCATCCCGGTTTCGATCCCGCGCCGGCTGAGGATCGGCGCGTTCATGAAACGCCGGGTCGCCGGGTGGTCGGCATCCAGCAGCCCCAGCCGGACCAGCAGCGCCGCGATGGTACAGTTGGCCGCCCGTGTCGCGCCATCGGCCACCTTCAATGCCACGCCCAGCCTGCGGGTCGGCGCGATGGCCACGAAATACCCCTCCGCCCCGGTCTTGAGCGCCACCGGTTCCTTGCAGGCGCGCATCAGCTCGGTACAGGCGCGCTTTTCCCCGGCCACCAGTTCGGGATGCGCCACCATGGCCTGCCACAACCGCACCATCGCCGTCTGGCGCGCATCCGCGCCCTCCTCGGCGGCGGCGAACCGGGCCATGGCCCGCGCCATCCCGTGCATCGTCGTCATGAAGTTCGGCGCCGAACAACCGTCGATCCCGAAACCGGGGCTGTCCTCCCCCGTCACCTCCTCGAAGGCCTGCAGGCATGCCTGCTGCACCGGGTGATCGGGGTCCACGTAGTCCGCGCCGGCGCGCAGGTGCCGAGACAGGGTCAGAAAGCCCGCATGCTTGCCCGAGCAATTGTTGTGCACCTGGCATGGCGCGGCGTCGTTGCGGATCATGTCATTGAAGGCCGCCCTGTCCTTGGGCATCTGCGGACCGCAGCGGAAATCGTCATCCGCCAACCCCAGCCCGGCCAGCCACGCCGCCACCGGGTCGGTGTGGATGGCCGCCCCCTGGTGCGACGCGCAGGCCAGCGCCAGCTGCGCCGCGGTCAGGCCATGGGCGTCGGCCGCACCGCTCTCGACCAGCGGCAGCGCCTGCACCATCTTGGCCGAACTGCGCGGATAGACCTGCGCCGCCGGGTCCCCCCACGCCTCGATGACGGCCCCGGTGTCATCACAGATCACGGCATGTCCCAGATGCACGCTTTCGGCCATCGGGCCGCGCCAGATTTCCGTTAGGGGGACAGGCTGTGTCATCGTCGGTCTCCACGTCGTGCTTGTGCGGAATTTCGCCAATTGCACCTTTCAAATCTCGCGTCTTTCAGTCTAATATTGCACTGTCGAGAAGAAAACGGCCGCGCCACGGAAGAAACTTGAAAACAGGTGCCCGCGGCCCACGAAATTGAGGCTGAGGACAGCTTGGAGGCTGGACAGATGGTATCACGTTTTGCATGCGGTCTGGCCATCGCCGTCGCGGCGATGGTGGCAGGCGGGGCCGCAACCGCGCAGGAAGAAAGCACCAACCAGGTCGCGGCCAAGACCGCCTGGAGCGTCTTCGAGGACACGGATCCGCGCGAATGCTGGGTCGTGTCCGCGCCGACCGAAACGGTTAACACGCGCGACGGTCGTGTCGTTGCCGTGCGCCGCGGCGATATCCTGCTGATGGCATTCTACCGGCCCGAGGCCGGGGTCGACGGACAGGTGACGTTCACCGGCGGCTATCCCTTCGCCGAGGGGTCCACCGTCAATGTGCAGATCGGCGACGACGAGTTCGAGATGTTCACCGAGGGCGAATGGGCCTGGCCCGCCAGCACCGAGGATGACGCCCGGATGATCGAAGCCATGAAAGGCGGGATCGACGCCGTGCTGACCGCGCGCTCGACCCGCGGCACCACGACCAAGGACACCTTTTCCCTGCTCGGGTTCACCGCCGCGCTGGACGAGGCCCAGAGCCGCTGCGAATAGGTATATCGCGGGCCCGGCTGCCGCGCTCTCGCGAAACCAATGACAGCAAGACGCGCCCGGCGGCGGGCGCGTCACTGGCGCGGGCTAACCCGTCTGGCGCTGCCGCCACAGGGTGAACAGCCCCGCCCCCACGATCATCGCCGCGCCCAGCGCCACGTTGATCCGGATCGTCTCGGAAAAGACCAGAACGCCGATCGCGCTGCCAAAGACCAGTTGCAGATAGGCGAAGGGCTGGACCGAGCTGGCCTCGGCCACCTCGTAGCACTTGATCAGCGTGTAATGCCCCAGCGCGCCGGTCACGCACAGCGCGGCCATCCAGCCCCAGTCCGGGCCGGTCATCGGTTCCCAGAACCACAGGCCGACCGCGGTCATCGCGACCGATCCGACCGTGCCGGTCCAGAAAAAGCTGGTCGCGGCACTGTCCAGCCGGGCCACGAACCGCGTCAGCAGCCCGTAAAGCGCGAACATCGACGCCGCCATCAAGGGCACCACGGCGGCCGGGTCGAAAATACCGAAACCCGGTTCAAGGATCACGATCACCCCGATGAACCCCACGCCGATCGCCGCCCAGCGCCGCCAGCCCACGTATTCGCCCAGCACGGGACCGGACAGCGCGGCGATCAGCAGCGGGTAACAGGCAAAGACGGCATGCGCCTCGACCAGCCCCAACAGGGTGAACCCGTAGATCATGACGCAGATCTCGGCCACCAGCAGAACCGCGCGGAACCCCTGAACCAAGGGCTGCCGGGTGGCCATCGCCGCGCGCGCGCCCCCCGCCTGTCGCATGGCCAGCGAAATGACGAAGGCCGCGAAGAACCAGTAGCGGATCATCACAACCATCAGCACGTTGTATTCGCCCGCCAGATGGCGCGAGATACCGTCCTGCACCGCGAAGACGAAGGTGGTGACCACCATCAGCATGATGCCGAGGCGCGTGTTCTGTTCCGTCATGCAGGGCCTTTCACCGCGGTTGTCATGTGCCGCTTGCGGCCATAGCCCGGCCGCCGGGCAACGTCAAAACCCGCAGCCGCCAGCCCGCGCCGCACGAACCCGGCCGCCGTGTAGGTGGCCGCCGTGCCGCCCGGCGCGGTGTGCGCGCCCACCTGCGCCATCAGGTCCGCGCCCCACAGTTCGGGGTTCCTGGCGGGCGAGAACCCGTCGAGGAACCACGCGTCGGCCCGGCCTGCCCAGCCCGGCAGGGTGTCTCGCGCATCACCCACGATCACCTGCAGCTCGATCCCCGGGTCCATCGCGATCACGCGCCGGCCCGCGCCCCAGCCCGCCAGCAACGGCTCAGCCACGGCCACCAGCTCGGGAAACGGCGCCAGCGCGCGTGCCATCTCGGCCGCGCGCATCGGCCACCCCTCGAAGCTGGTGAACCGCAGGCGGCCCGGCGCACCGGCCTGACGCCATGCCAGCACCGTCGTCAGGAAATTCAGCCCGGTGCCGAAACCCAGTTCGGCCACGTGGAACCCGTCCCGGAACCGCCCCGGCAGGCCGTTGCCGTCAAGGAACACGTGCCGTGTCTCGGCCAAGCCGTCCTGCAGGCTGAAATACGGATCGTCGAACCGGGTCGAGACCGGCACGGCATCCTCACGCCACTCAAGCTCGGCGCGCTGGTCCGGCATACCACGTTCCTGTAAGGCTGCTTGCGAATACGCGCGACCATGACGGGGGATCACGGGTTTGGCAATGGCGGATATAACGGTGATGGGCGCGGGCATCTTCGGGCTGTCCTGCGCGTGGTGCTGCCTGAAACGGGGCGCGCGCGTCCGCGTGATCGACCCGGGCGGGCCGGGGGCCGGTGCCTCGGGCGGGATCGTCGGCGCGCTGGCGCCGCACGTGCCCGAGAACTGGAACGACAAGAAGGCGTTCCAGTTCGACAGCCTGATGCTGGCCGAAAGTTTCTGGGCCGAGATCGAGACCGTTTCGGGCATCGCGCCGGGCTACGCCCGGCTCGGCCGCCTGCAACCCGTCCCCGACGACCACGCGCTGGCCCTTGCCCGCGCCCGGGCCGACAGCGCCGCGACCCTGTGGCAGGGCAAGGCCCGGTGGGAAGTGATCGAGGCCGGCAGCACCCCATGGGCGCCGGCCGCCCCGACCGGCCATCTCGTCCGCGACACGCTGTCGGCGCGGCTGCACCCGCGCCGGGCCTGCGCCGCGCTGGCCGCCGCCATCACCGCACGGGGCGGCGAGGTTCTGCGCGACGGCCCTCAGGACGGCACGGTCCTGCATGCGACCGGCGTGGCCGACCTCGACAGGCTCACCGCCAGCCATGCGCGCATGGTGGGCAACGCGGTGAAGGGACAGGGCGCGCTGCTGGATTTCAGCGCCCCTGACAGCCCGCAGCTTTTCGCCGACGGGCTTCATATCGTGCCCCATGCGGACGGGACCACCGCCATCGGCTCCACCTCGGAACGCGACTTCGACGACGCGACCGCCACCGACGCGCGCCTTGACGCCGTGATCGACCGCGCGATGCGCGCCGTCCCGCTGCTTCATGGCGCCCGCGTGCTCGAACGCTGGGCCGGGCTGCGCCCGCGCACGCGCTCGCGCGCGCCGATGCTGGGCGCGCATCCGCTCCACCCCGGGCAGTTCATCGCCAATGGCGGTTTCAAGATCGGCTTCGGCATGGCGCCGAAGGTGGGACAGGTCATGGCCGACCTGATGCTCGACGGGCTGGACAACATCCCGGCCGGGTTTCGCCCCGAGGCGTCATTCTGATAAGCTCGAATCATGTTTGCCTGTCGCCCCCTTCCCGGTCTCGCCGCCATCCTGCTGGCAGGGGTCACCGCGTCGGCCGCCCCTGCCGCCGACCCCGACCCGACAGCACCGGCGCGCGACAACGTCCCGCGCGTGTGGCGGGCCATCGCCGGCGACCGGATGGCGCTTGACGGGCGCGAGATGGGCCTGCGCGGCGTCGAATGCCCGGCGCCCGACACCGCCAAGGGCCGGCGGGCCAAGGCATTGCTCAACACCTTCCTGCGCGGCACGCGCAACAGCCGGGGCATCCGGTGCAAGATATGGGAAACCGGCGACGCGGCCGAGGCCGATTGCATGCGCAACGGCAAGGTGCTTTCGGCGGTGATGATCGACAGCGCGTTGTGCTGGCCCGCCGACGAACCGCAACTCGACGCGGCGGTGGACCCGGCGTACCGGCTGGCCCTGCGTCATCCCCGGCCCGACGCGCTGCAGATCAGCTATTGGCGTGTGCGATCATGCACTGGCGACCATCCGGGCCCCTTACCCAGAACCTGCCGCCTCGCCAGCAAAACGTGGCCGTTTCGCCTTGCAGCAAAGGCGCCGTCGCACGAAACCGGAACCGCCGCAGGCTGCCCGCCGTTTCGCGGGCCCGCAGCATCAGGATTTGCGCCAGCAACGGCCCATGCACCACCAGCCCCCGATATCCCTCGACGCCGGTGGCATAGTCCATGTCGTAATGGATACGGTGACCATTGAAGGTCAGCGCCGAATACCGGAACAGAAGCGTGGTGTCGAAGGCCAGCGTGTCGGATCCCGCCTCGTCATCCGGGGCGACGGGCGGCGCCGGGGGCGCGGTGCCGGGCGCCGGCTCCGCCCGGTAGACCAGATCCTGCCAGTCGGTCACGCATAGCCGCCCCGCCTGCCGGATTTCATGCCGCAGGGTGACGAATCCCAGCGCACCGCTGCGTCCCTGCTTGCGTACCGAGCTTTCGAGGAAGGTCCGCCGTTCCGCCACCCGGCCCGCCGCCAGCGGCGCGTCGAAGGCCAGCCGACCGCCGGCCCACATCCGCCGGGGCAGCCCCATATCGGGAATCACCCCGCCGACCCTTGGATGGCCATCCCGGCCCAGCGCGTCGGGCGGCTGCGGATCCCAGAAGTAGAGCTGATGATAGAACGGCGGCAGCGGGGACCCGTCGCCGATCGCGTCCGCGCGCCCCAGCGCCGCCTGCATGGCCTGTGCGCGAGCCGGGTCCATCACGTCGGTCAGGGTTTGCAACGGTGTTTCCATGCCCGCAGGTTAGAGCCCTTGGAGTCGGAGGAAAATCGGCAAAATGCCGCCGCGCGGCGCCACCGCGCCAGCCGCGGCGGTTGCCTCAGCCAAGGTCGGCGCGCAGGGACTGCATCCGTTTTTCCACCTGTTTCCGATAGCGGTCATTCGTCAGCTTGCCGGTATCGTCGAACGCGTCCCCCGCGCCCGCCACGGCGATCATCGGCCCCGGCAGTACCCGCGCCTGCAGCGGCACGAGACAGCTCAGCAACATGAATTGTCCTGTCTCGCCGCCCGTGCGCCCCGCATTGGCCGACATCACGACGGTCGGCTTGTCCTTCCATACCGGGCCCTCGACACGGCTCACCCAGTCCAGCGCGTTCTTGATGACGCCGGTGACACCCTTGTTGTACTCCGGCGACGATATCACCACGGCATCCGCCGCCCTGATCTGACCGGCCAGCGTTTCGACCGCCGCCGGCACGCCCCCGGCCTCCTCCAGGTCGCCATCGTAAAGCGGCAGCCGCAGATCGGCCTCGACCACGTCGGCCGGGCCGAAGGCCGCGGCCGCCTCGGCCAGCAGCATCCGGTTGAGCGACCCCGCGCGAAGCGAGCCGGAAATCGTCAGAAGCGTCGGGTTGGACATTGTTGCGACCTTTCGAATCGAGTTTCACACGTCCCTATCTGGGCCGCTTCGACGGCCCCGGCAAGCGGGCGGGTCGCACAGCGCCCGTGCACCGGTCCGGCCACCCCGCGGAAAAAGCCCCCGGACCGCCTGTCGCGACCCGGGGGGAAGGTGGCCAAACATGGCGAGGAGGAAGAGCTACCAGTCCGTCGGCCCCTTGTCGGCAAAGGCGTGGACCAGAAAATCGATGAAGGCGCGCACCTTGGGCTGGGTGAAGCGCCCCGGGGGGTAGACCGCGAATATCCCCTGCGTCTCGACCGGCAGGTCGGGGATCACGTCCTCGACCAGCCCCTCGGTCATCGCGTTGGCATACAGGAAGCTGGGCAGATAGGCGATCCCGAGCCCCGAGATCGCGGCGTTGAGCAGCGACTGCCCGTCATTGACGCTCAGGCCCCCGGCGGTACGCACCTGCCGTTTTTCGCCCGACGGCGCGGTCAGCTTCCAGACCGATCCGTTGGCCTGGCTGGAATAATGCAGCAGCTTGTGCTCGTTCAGATCGTCGATCCGTGTCGGCCGCCCGTGCCGTTCAAGGTAGGAGGGGCTGGCGATCATGCGCTTGGTCGTTTCGGTCAGCTTGCGCGCCCGGAGCGAGCTGTCCTCCAGCTCGCCGATACGAACGGCCATGTCGAACCCTTCCGAGATCAGTTCGACGTAACGGTTGTTGAGCACCATGTTCACGGTGATGTCGGGAAACTCCCCGAGGAACTCGCTCAGGATCGGGCTGAGGTGATTGACCCCGAAATCCGTCGCCACGGAAATGCGCAACAGCCCCGACGGGTCCGATTGCATCGAACTGACCAGCGCGTCGGCCTCCCCGGCATCGTTGAGAACCCTCAGCGCGCGGTCGTAATAGGCCAGCCCGATTTCCGTGGGGCTCACGCGGCGGGTCGTCCGGTTCAACAGCCGCGCGCCCAGCCGGGCCTCCAGCGACGAGACATGCTTCGAGACAGCCGACTTCGAGATCCCCATCTTGCGCGCGGCGTCGGTGAATCCCCCCTGATCCACCACGGTCGCGAATGCCTCCATTTCCGTAAGGCGATCCATACCCAATACCTCTATCAATTCCACGGATAGTTCTCGCCGGCAATTCGGGCACAACTGCGGCACCGGACCGACAATAATAGGAATTTGTGTTGGATCGTTCGCCATAAAGAAACGCGCGACGCGCGTCAGACCGCCGCCGCCACGCGCGTTCCCTGATCAATGGCGCGCTTGGCGTCCAGTTCGGCGGCAACGTCCGCGCCCCCGATCACATGCGCCGTCACGCCGCGCGCGGCCAGATCATCGGCCAGTGATCGCCGCGGCACCTGCCCGGCGCACAGCACCACGGTGTCCGCCACGATCACGGTCGGGGTCTCGCGCGCCTCGCCGAAGCTCACATGCAGGCCGTCCGGGCCGATGCGCTCGTAGTTCACACCGCTGATCATCTCCACGTCCTTCATCCGCAGCGTCAGGCGGTGAACCCAGCCCGTTGTCTTGCCAAGGCGTTTGCCCACCCGCTCGGCCTTGCGCTGCAACAGCGTCACCCGCCGCGCCGGCGGCGCGGGGTGCGGGCCGTCGGGCGCCAGCCCGCCGCGGTGATCGGCCGGGTCGGCGACACCCCATTCCGCCTGCCAGTCCGCAAGGTCCTCGGTCGGGCTCTCGCCCCCCTGCACAAGGTACTCGGCCACGTCGAAACCGATGCCCCCCGCGCCCACGATGGCCACGCGATTGCCGACCGCGGCCTTGTCGCGCAGCACGTCGACATAGCTCAGCACGTTCGGCCCGTCCTGCCCCGGAATGCCCGGATCGCGCGGCGTGACGCCGGTGGCGACGATCACCTCGTCATACCCGGCCAGGTCATCGGCCGTCACGGCACGCCCCAGCCGGGGCGTCACACCCCGTTCCGCCAACATGGTGCCGTACCATGCGACCAGCCCGTGAAACTCCTCCTTGCCGGGTATTTCCCGCGCCATGTTGAGCTGCCCGCCGATCCGGTCGTCGCGGTCGAACAGGTCCACCGCGTGCCCGCGCTCCGCCGCCGTCATCGCCGCCGCCAGCCCCGCGGGCCCCGCCCCCACCACGGCCACGCGCCGGGACACCGCCGCCGGGGTGATCCGCAGCTCCGTCTCGTGGCAGGCGCGCGGGTTCACGAGGCAGCTGGAAATCCTGCCGCTGAAGGTATGGTCAAGACAGGCCTGGTTGCAGGCGATGCAGGGCGCGATCGTCTCGCTGCGCCCGGCCGCGGCCTTCTTCACGAAATCCGCATCGGCAAGGAAGGGGCGCGCCATGCTCACCATGTCGGCCCCGCCCCCGGCCAGGATATCCTCGGCGACATCGGGCATGTTGATCCGGTTCGAGGTGATGACCGGGATGCCCACCTTGCCCATGAGCTTTTGCGTCACCCATGCAAAGGCCGCGCGCGGCACGCTCGTGACGATCGTCGGGATGCGCGCCTCGTGCCAGCCGATGCCGGTATTGATGATCGAGGCACCGGCCCGCTCGACCTCGCGCGCCAATTGCACGACCTCGTCGAAGGTGCTGCCATCCGGGACAAGGTCGATCATCGACAGCCGGTAGATCAGGATGAAATCGTCCCCCACGGCGGCCCGCGCCCGCCGCACGACCTCCAGCGCAAGGCGCATCCGGTTCTCGTAGGACCCGCCCCAGCGATCCGTGCGCCTGTTGGTATGACGCACGAGGAACTGGTTGATGAAATACCCCTCCGATCCCATGATCTCCACGCCGTCATACCCGGCCTCGCGGGCGCGGGCCGCGGCGGTCACGATAGCGGCGATCTGCGTCTCGATACCGGCCTCGTCCAGCTCTCTCGGCGCGAAGGGCGATATCGGCGACTTCACCGCCGAGGGCGCCACGCATTCCGGCCCGTAGGCATAACGCCCCGCATGCAGCACCTGCATCGCGATAAGCCCGCCGGCGTCGTGCACCCGGTCGGTGACAACGCGGTGATCGGCGATATCCGCGGGCGTGAACAACCCCGCCGCCCCGGGAAACACCCCGCCTTCGCGATTGGGCGCCATGCCGCCCGTCACCATCAACCCCGCGCCGCCGCGCGCACGGGCGGCGTAGAACTCTGCCACGCGGTCCCAGTCCCGCGTTTCCTCCAGGCCCGTGTGCATCGACCCCATCATGACCCGGTTCCGCAGCGTCACGTGCCCGAGGTCCAGTGGCGACAGAAGATGTGGATAGGCGGTCATGGCTGTCTCCCTGTTTGCGGGCGAAAATGGGCGCTCGCGGTCCGAATGTCACGCCGGACGCCGCGTTACACCGTGACGGCCCGGGCCAACGGGCCCGCCGGCCAAGATTCCGATGGGCTGACACGGCCCGCTTGTGTACTGTAGGCGGGCCAAAATGGCGCGAATGCGCCCGCGAACAGTGCAAGGGACAGAAATGCAAGCAATAATGGAAAGCCTCGGCAGCTACGGCCCCATCCTGATCAGCGCGGTCAAGGCCGTCATCGTCCTCGTGCTTGGCTGGATGGCGGCCGGCATCGTGTCGGGGCTCGTCCGCCGCAAGATCAACGCCAGCAAGAACATCGACCGCACGATCGGCAATTTCGTGGCGAGCCTCGTCAAGTGGGTAATCCTGCTGATGGTGCTGATCGCCGTGCTGGGCCTTTTCGGGATCGAGGCAACGAGCCTCGTCGCGGTGCTCGGCGCCGCCACGCTGGCGATCGGGCTGGCGCTGCAGGGGACGCTCAGCGATCTGGCCGCCGGTGTCATGCTGATCGTGTTCCGGCCCTTCAAGGTGGACCAGTACGTCGATATCGGCGGCACCGCCGGTACCGTGGCCGATCTCAACCTGTTCTTCACCGAACTGGTGACGCCGGACAACGTGCAGATCATCGTGCCCAACGGGCAGGCATGGGGCGCGATCATCACCAATTTCTCGCACCATGCCACGCGGCGCTGCGACATGACCTTCGGGATCGACTACGGCGATGATGCCGACAAGGCGATGCGGATCATCACCGATCTGGCCCGCGCCGACAGCCGCGTGCACGACGACCCCGAACCGTGGGTCCGGGTGACGAACCTCGGCGACAGTTCCGTCGACCTGACAGCGCGGCTGTGGTGCGACGCCGCGGAGTACTGGAGCCTGAAGTTCGACATGACAAAGGCGGTCAAGGAAGCCTTCGACAAGGGCGGCATCTCGATTCCCTACCCGCACTCGGTCGAGATCCAGAAGGCCGGCTGACCGGCCCCGCGCAGGGCGGGCGGCGCTCCGCGCAGCGCCGCCCGCCATGTCATGAATGCTTCCGATTCGGGCCGGTTCCGGCTACGATGCCCGCACAGGCAATGAGAACCAAAGGGCCGGGCAATGCGTAAACGCGTACTATTCACCGCTCTGGCGGGTATTTTCCTCTTGGGTGACATGACGGCACGGGCGGCGGCGGTGGACACGTCCCTGCGCCCGCAGCTCCGGCCCGGCTCGGGCGCGATCACGGCGGCGGCCATCGTCGTCACCGATGCGCCGCTGGCCAGCCTTCGGCCCCGGGCGCGTCCGGGGGCGGCCGACGCGGGCAGCGTCGGCACGGCCCGGGTCTCGACCTCGAACCTCGCCTTCAGGCGCTGGATAGACGGCTTCCGCGGACGCGCCCGCGCCGCCGGCATCAGCGTACGCATCCTCGACCGCGCCTTCGCCGGGGTCCGCTACAACACCGATGTCATCCAGAGGGACCGCAACCAGTCGGAATTCAAGTCCCAGATCTGGGATTACCTCGACAGCGCCGCCTCGCCCGTCCGCGTCGAGAAGGGCAAGGCCGCGCTGCGCCGTCACGCCCGGACCCTGCGCCGGATCGAGTCGCGCTTCGGCGTCGAGAAAGAAGTCGTGACCGCCGTATGGGGGCTCGAAAGCACCTACGGCACACGGCGCGGCGACATCCCCCTGATCGAATCGCTGGCCACCCTGTCCTTTGACGGGCGCCGCGGCGCCTTCTTCGAAAAGCAGCTGATCGCGGCGTTGAAGATCCTGCAATCGGGCGACGTGTCCCCGCGTGACATGAAAGGCTCGTGGGCCGGCGCCATGGGCCACACGCAGTTCATCCCGACCTCCTATCAGGCGTATGCCGTGGATTTCACCGGCGACGGCAAGCGTGACATCTGGTCCGACGATCCCGCCGACGCGCTTGCCTCCACGGCCGCCTATCTCAAGCGGTTCGGATGGACCAAGGGCCAGCCATGGGGGGTGGAGGTGCGCCTGCCGAGCGGCTTCGACCACGCGCTCGCCAGCAGGTCGGTCCGGAAAACGCCCACGGCATGGGCCTCTCTGGGCGTGACGGACATGCGCGGCCGCGCCGTGCCCAACCACGGGCAGGCCTCGATCCTGCTCCCGGCGGGGGCGCGCGGCGCGGCCTTCATGATCTTCGACAATTTCAGCGTTCTGGAACGCTACAACAATGCCGACGCCTACGTGATCGGCGTGGGGCACCTGTCGGACAGGCTGGCCGGCGGCCCGCCGATACAGGCCAGTTGGCCCCGCGGGTACAAGCCGCTTTCCTTCGACGAGCGCAAGGAGATGCAGCGCCGCCTGCGGCGCAACGGCCACGCGCTGGAGAAGATCGACGGCATCGTCGGCCCCAATACCGTCACTGCCATCCGCGCCTATCAGCGGTCGGCGGGGCTGACGGTGGACGGCTTCCCGTCAAAGGACCTGCTGGCGCATCTGCGAGGGCGCTGACGGCTCAGGCCGCCAGATGCCCCGGCAGGCTGCACAGCGCGCGCCCCTGAACCAGCGAGGTGACGAAACGCCCCTCGGTCGTATCGGTGATGGCATAGCCATAGCCGCGCAGCCGGTGCTTCCACTCGCGATCCGACACCGCCATTTGGCGTTCGCGCATCACCAGATCCCGGATCTTTCTGCTTTGCTGGGTATCCTGCATGGTCATCGTTTCCTGCCTCTCGACAATTTTGATTGCGAGACCGGTATAACCATCGCTGGTGACGACAATCGTGCGGGATTCGGGCAGGCGCGGGAATTAATTGTGGCGCCCGGCCTCGTCGCGATCGACCCGCGCCAGTTGCGGGCGATGGCGATGCGCCGCCGCCGCGGCCGATACCAGCGCGCGGAACAGCGCCTGTTGCCGATGGGCATAGAACAGGTGTTCAGGGTGCCACTGGACGCCGATGGCGAACGGGTCGCGCACCCGCTCGATGGCCTGTACCATGCCACCCGGGTCCCGGGCCGCCACGCGCAGCCCGCGGCCGAGGCTGTCCACCGCCTGGCTGTGCAGCGCGTTCACGCGCATCTCCGCGTCCCCCACCAGCATCGCCAGCCGCGTCCCCGGCACGATTTGCACCGCCTTGCGCGGCAGGATCGTGCGGTGGCGTGCGCTGTCACGGTAGATGTCATAGGCATCCCGGTGCAGGGTTCCGCCCAGCGCCACGTTCAGCATCTGGCTGCCCCGGCATATGCCCAGCACCGGCTTTTCGGCATCGAAAGCGTCCGCAACGATCCGCCGTTCCAAAGTGTCGCGCGCCCGGTCCAGCCGCGCGGAACTGGCCCAGCGCCCGCCATACAATTCGGGCGAGATGTCGTCGCCGCCGCCGATGATCACGCCGTCAACGCCGCGCAGGTCGGCATCCGAGCGCGCAGTCCAGCGTACCGCGCGTCCGCCGGCCATCCAGACATTGAACGCCACCAGCGGGAATATCCGCCACCCCGAGCGTTGCGAGGTCGTGACCCCGATCACCGGGCGATATGATGTCACACGCCACCTCCTCGTAACGCCACACCTGATGCAGTGTAGGCCGCGACGGCCCGGCTGCAAGCAGGCGCGGCCCGGTCCCGCCAGCCCCGGCTCACGCCGGGATCAGCGCTTCGTGACCAAGGGCGAGCCTTAAGTGAATTGCGCATCCGACCCCGACCACGCAAGTCTGCAAGGCATCACGACACCCAAAGGAGCAATCAGATGTTTACCAGACGCCAGACATTCTTCGCGACTGCCGCATTCGGCCTTGCAATGGCCGCGCCGGCCATGGCCGGTTCCGGCGCCTCGCACGCCTTGAACGCCAATGCCGACGGGGTGATGCTCAAGGGGTACGACCCGGTCGCCTATTTCACCGAGGATGCGCCGGTCAAGGGCAGTGACGAAATCACGGCCGCGCATCAGGGGGTGACGTATCACTTCGCCTCAGCGGAAAACCGCGAGGTTTTCAACAGCAATCCCGACAAGTACGTGCCGGCCTATGGCGGCTATTGCGCGATGGGCGCGGCAATGGGCATCAAGCTGGACACGAAGCCCGGGCTGTTCCGCGTCGTGGACGGCACGTTGTATTTGAACACGGCCGAGGGTCCGCAGAAAAAATGGCTGTCCGACGTTCCCGGCCATATCAAGCAGGCTGACAAGAAATGGGCGCGGATCCGGGACATGCCTGCCGACGAGCTGGAACCAAACTGATGAAAGCGCGCGGCGGGGCCCCGGCCCCGCCGACCGCGCTCACCCGGCCTCGTCCAGCCCCGCCTCGCGCAGGATCGCGCCGCAGCGGGCCGCCCAGCTTGACCGCGACAGCGTCACGAGGCCGTGATCATCCTCCCACGCCGCCGCGAGCCGCGCCAGAAGCGCGGCATCGGCCGCCACCCGCTCCACCGTGACCCAACGCTGCCATTCCTGCGCGATGGACCAGCCCGCATCGTCGATCAGGCAATCGGGCAACCGGAAATGAAAGGCGGGCCGCGCCGATGTCGCCTCGGTCAGCGCCCCTTCCACGGCGTCGGGCGCCAGGTGGGCAAAGACGGGCAGCATGTCCAGCCCGCGGTTCCGGGTCGGCGAATGATGCAGGTATAGCGCGATCACCTCGCGCAGCGCGGCATCCGGCCCGGCCTCGATCAACGCGCGCACCAGTTCCGTCGGATACGGATCGGTGAACGGCAGCAGCCGCCGCGAGTCGTCGATCGGGTTGGCGGTCCGCAACCAGTCCTCGATCAGCGCATAGGCCAGAAGCGGGCGGATCACGTCGCCCGGCACGGCCGACGCGATCTCGACATTCAGGTGGATCCCGAAGCCATAGACCCAGCCGGCCCGGCTGCCCAGCGCCCCCGCCTCGCGCAGGGCGGTGTTGAGCCCGTCAAGCGCGCGCAAGCCGTCCATGTCCAGCGGTTCGGTCACGATCTCGACCGGCACGACCTCGCGCCCGAGGTCCAGCGCGAGATCGCGCAGCTTGCTCTGCGCGGCCTTGCGCAACGCCGTGTCGAGGTAGATCTCGATCTTGCCGATTCGGCTGCCGGTCACCGTCCAGAACGGGCCGTCACCCTGTGCGGCCTGCCCGCCCAGAACGTCGCTGCAGACTTGCGCGACTTCCGCCTCGCTCAACCCGCCAAGCTCGATCTCGACGCCAACATGGCGTGCCGCGGCGTCGGCGTTCAACGGCTGCGGAAGCGGGGAAAACTCGGTTTTCGGCATCGGGTGGCTCCGGCTGTTGCGCGCCGCACGGCGATCTTACGGCACACCCCGCCGGTGTCAAAGCGCCAAACCACGCGCCGCGCCCGTCAGCCCCCGCGCGTTTCCGCCTCGATCTGCTTGCGGGATTTGCGCGCGCGCTCCGTCGCGGATTTGAGCTGCCCGCAGGCGGCCATGATATCCTCGCCCCGCGGCGTGCGAATGGGGCTGGCATAGCCCGCCTTGTGCACGATGTCGGCGAAGCGCTCGATCCGCTCCCAGTCGCTGCGCTGATGCGGGGCGCCGGGCCACTCGTTGAAGGGAATCAAGTTGATCTTGGCGGGGATGCCGGAAATCAGTTTCACCAGCCGCCGCGCATCCTCGTCACTGTCGTTGACATCCTTCAGCATCACGTATTCGAAGGTGATCCGCTCGGAATTGGACAGTTTCGGATACTCCCGCAGCGCCTCCAACAGCGTCGCGATGTTCCATTTCCGGTTGATCGGCACCAGCCTGTCGCGCACCTCGTCGGTGGTGGCGTGGAACGATACCGCCAACATGCAGCCGATCTCCTCGGCGGTCTTGGCGATCTCGGGCACGATCCCGCTGGTGGACAGGGTGATGCGGCGACGGCTGAGGCTGATCCCCTCGCCGTCCATCGCGATCTTCATCGCGTCCCGGACATTGTCGAAATTGTACAGCGGCTCGCCCATGCCCATCAGCACGATGTTCGACAGCAGCCGCGGCCGCTCGCCCATCGCCTCGCCGCGGCGGGGCCATTCACCCAGATCGTCGCGGGCCATCATCACCTGCCCGATAATCTCGGCCGCGGTCAGGTTGCGCACCAGTTTCTGCGTGCCGGTATGACAGAACGAACAGGTCAGCGTGCACCCGACCTGGCTGGAAATGCACAGCGTGCCGCGGTCTTCCTCGGGGATATAGACCACCTCCACCTCGTGGCCCCCCGCGATGCGGGCAAGGTACTTGCGCGTACCGTCCGCGCTGACCTGCCGGCTCACCATCTCGGGGATCTCGATGACGAAATTCTCGGCCAGTTGCTTGCGGTAGGCTTTCGACAGGTTGGTCATCTCGTCGAAATCGCGCACGCCCCACCAGTAGATCCACTGCCATATCTGCCCCGTCCGCATCCGCGCCTGTTTCTCGGGCGTGCCGGCCGCGATCAGCGCCTCGCGCAGCGCCTCGCGGGTCAGACCGACAAGGTTCGTGCGCCCTTCCGGCAGCTTGCGGGGGATCGTCAGAACGTCCTGTGTGATGGGGGCGGTATCGGTCATGGTCGCGCGGTCCTGTCGTCAGATGCGCCTTCATATAGAACATGCGCATCGATTCCGAAACATTCGTCATGCGAAACGGGCCCGGGCACGATCAGCGATGCGCCCGGGCCGATCGTTTGCCCGTCAGGCCGCGCGGCGCCCGCGGCTCCGGCGGCGGCGCTTGCCGGGGGCGGCCCCGCCACCATTCGCGGCAGGACGTTTGCCCTGTCCGCCACGGTGGCCCGCGCCGCCACGGCCATTGCCCGCGCCGTCACGCCCCAGAACCGGGCTTTCCCCGCTGGCGACCGGCACCTCGATCTTCATGACTTTCTGGATCTGGTGCAGCAGGTCGGCCTCCTCCGGCGCGCAGAGCGAAATCGCCTCGCCCTCGCGACCGGCACGTGCGGTCCGGCCGATGCGGTGCACGTAGTTCCCCGCGACCTCGGGCAGGTCGTAGTTGACGACGAAGGCGACACCGGGAATGTCGATTCCCCGGGCGGCGACATCCGTCGCCACCAGCACCGTGGTCTCGCCCGCGCGGAACGCCTTGATCGCCCGGTCCCGCTGGCCCTGGCTCTTGTTGCCGTGGATCGAGGCGGCGTTGAACCCGTCCGCCACGAGGCCCTTCATCAGTTTCTCCGCACCGTGTTTCGTCCGGGCGAAAACAAGGGTCAGCGCCTCGCGGTCCTGCGACAGTATCTCGCGCAGCTTCGCGGCCTTGTCGGGCTTCGGCAGGAAATGCACCGACTGGTCGATCTTGTCGGCCGCCTTGCCCGGCGGGGCGACCTGCACGCGCCGGGGGTTGTCGAGATACGCGCCGGAAAGCTCCTCCATCTGTTTCGGCATCGTTGCCGAGAACAGCATCGTCTGGCGCGGGGTGCCAAGCTTGGGCGCGATCCGGCGCAGGGCATGGATGAACCCCATGTCAAGCATCTGGTCCGCCTCGTCCAGCACGAGGTGCCGTGTCTGGGCCAGGTCGACGGCGCCGCGATCCATCAGGTCGATCAGCCGCCCCGGCGTCGCCACGAGGATATCGGTGCCGCGTGCCAGCAGGTCGATCTGCTTCTT
>JAVLCJ010000037.1:0-24843 GCA_031580875.1 Roseovarius sp. | reverse complement strand
GGATATCGGCGCGTCGCAGGCGATTTTCCTGCGCAAGCATCACGAGAGCCCCGAAACCTGGCCCGGTATCATCGCCGAGACGCGTGCGGACCAACGGCGACGTCTGATGGCGCAGATGGTCGACGGCCGTCTGGAACCGCGCGATGTCGGGCGCATCCTGCGGGGGTTCGACGCGGGGGTTGCGGCGGGCCGGCTTGCGGTGCTGGACGGGCTGCCGCGCATCGCCGCCGCGCCGCGCGGATTCCAACCCTTTCCCAGCCTGGCCACCGGGCCCGTCAAGGTTCTGGCGGGACGCTTGTGGAGCGCCCGACGCCTGCGCCGCCGCGCCGCGCGGCATCATCGTTTCCTGGTCCCAGTGCTGCCGCCCGGCCACTTGCGCCAGCGCCTGCGTGTCGCGCTGATGCGCCATCAGGTCGTCATAGGCTGTCATGCCGTCACTCCCTTACCGATTGCGCCCGCGGATACAGGCTCAGGAACCGTGCCCGCAGGATCAGCACCCAGACCGCGACCGCCAGCAACTGGTGCAGGATCGCGATCTGCCACGGTGCCACGTAGATCACGGTGACAATGCCCAGCACGACCTGGGCACAAAGCGCGACGAACGCCGTGGTAAACGCCGCCTGCGTCACCCGGTGCGCGCTACGCCGACCTTTCAGCCAGACCATGACCGCGAAGGCCAGCAGGACATAGCCCACCATCCTGTGCACGAATTGCACGAGCCCCGGGTTCTCGAAAAGGTTGCGCCAGCCAAGCTCGGCCATCCAGAAATCCGGCGGCAGGAACCCGCCTGCCATCAGCGGCCAGTCGGTGTAGCTGCGCCCGGCGTCGATCCCGGCGACCAACGCCCCGATGAGGATCTGCAGGAAGGCGAAATGCAGCCAGCCCGTCGACAGGCCGAAAAGCCGCGCTTCCTTGCCGCGCCGCGCCTGCAACAATTCGCGCTCTTCCCGGCCCAGCGCCATGACATACCACGCGATGAAGCCGAGGATCACGAAGGCAAGGCCCAGATGCACCGCCAGCCGGTAGCTCGCCACGTCGAGCATCCCGCCCGACAGCCCCGAGGATACCATCCACCAGCCGATCGCGCCCTGCGCGCCACCCAGCGCGCCCAGCAGGACCAGCCGCCCGGTCCAGCCCGCCGGGATCTTCCGCGCGGAAAGGAACCCGAGGAACCCCACGGCCCAGACAAGCCCGATCACCCGGCCCAACTGCCGATGGCCCCATTCCCACCAGTAGATGACCTTGAATTCCGCCAGGCTCATGCCCTTGTTCTGCAGCTGGTATTCGGGGATCTGCTTGTAGAGGTCGAATTCGGCCTGCCAATCCGCCGCGTTCATCGGCGGCAGCGCGCCGCTCACCGGCTTCCATTCGGTGATGCTCAGCCCGCTGTCGGTCAGCCGGGTCAGCCCGCCCACGGCGATCATCACGACCACAAGCGCGAAAAGCAGCATCAGCCACAGCCGGATGCCCCTGCGCGCGCCGCGCCGCCCGGCGTCGATCATGCCACCCGCCGGCGCCTGCCGGGGCGTGTCGCCCTCGCCCACGTCCTCGAAAATGCTGCGCTTTCCGGTCATGCCTTGCCCTCTTGCCATGTGCGCGAACCTACCCCGCGCCAGATGGCGCTTCAACCGCGCTCCTTCCAGCGCACCATTTGCCGCAGCACCCCGTGCAGCGTCTGCACGTCGGCGCGCGTCAACGGCATCCGGCTCCACATGTTGCGCAGGTTCGTCTTCATCCCCTCGGCCTTGTGCGCGGGGAAGAAGAACCCCGCCTCGGCCAGCCGGGTCTCGTAGTGATCGGCCAGTTTCTCGACCTCGATCTGCTCGGCCCATTCGACACGCGCCATGTCCACGCGTTCCGGCGTGATGTCGGCGCTCGCGCGGCGCCACTCGTACCCCGTCAACAGCACGCATTGCGCAAGGTTGAGGCTGGGAAACTCGGGGTTCACGGGGACGTTGATCACCGCGTTGGCGCGCGCCACGTCCTCGTTTTCCAGCCCGGCGCGCTCGGGGCCGAACAACACGGCGACCCGTTCACCACCCGCGATACGGCGCGCGGCCTCCTGCATGGCGCGTTCCGGGCTCAACACCGGTTTCGTCAGCCCCCGCGCGCGGGCCGTGGTGGCCATCACGTAATGGCAGTCGCCCACCGCCTTGGCCACGTCGCCGACAAGCCGCGCCTCGTCCAGCAGGCGCCCGGCCCCGCTGGCCATCGCCGACGCCTTGGGGTTGGGCCAGCCGTCACGCGGCGCCACCAGCCGCATCCGGTCCAGCCCGAAATTCCACATCGCCCGCGCCGCCGCGCCGATATTCTCGCCCATCTGCGGGCGCACGAGGACGAAGGTGGGTTGTGACTGGTCCGTTGGCATCTCGCACTCCTTCCGATTGCCCGCCTCATAGGGCAGCGGCGCCACCGTGAAAAGACCATGCGAAAGGTCCGGTCCGGCGCATCCCGACGCATCACGGCCCGGTCCCGCACTCGTGACTTAGCTGACCCGTTCGCTGTGGTACCCTGCACCGGAAACCGCGGATCAGGCGGCGCCATCTTGCCGTTCTGACACCCTTGAAAAGGAGGCACCCATGGTCAAGACAATCGGAAACCCCCTCAGCTGGGCCGCCGGGGCGGTGATCGGGTCCGGCCGGACGGCCGGAGAGCTCGCCGCGTCCCTTGGCGGCGAGGTGACGCACCCGCCCGAAACGCGCCCCCTCACGCGATCGGACATCCGGATCGCCCTGCGAAAAGGGCTCGACGATTTCACCGCGCTGCGCAGCGACGTCATGTTCCTTGTGGCGATCTACCCGGTGATCGGTATCTGCCTTGCCGTGGCGGCCTTCGACATGGCGCTGCTGCCGCTGCTGTTTCCGCTGGCGGCGGGCTTCGCCCTGCTGGGGCCTGTCGCCGCCATCGGCCTCTACGAGATGAGCCGCCAACGCGAAGCCGGGGCCAAATCCGGCTGGGGCGCGGCCCTCTCGGTGCTGCGGACGCACAATATCGGCCCCGTGCTGGGGCTGGGGCTCTATCTGCTGGCGCTTTTCGTGGCGTGGATGTTCGCGGCCCACTTGATCTACACCATCACCCTCGGACCGCAGCCACCGGCATCGGCAGGGGCCTTCCTGCAGGATGTGTTCATGACGGGGGCCGGCTGGAGCATGATGATACTCGGCGTCGGAGTCGGGTTCGTCTTCGCCTGCGTGGTGCTGGTGATCAGCCTGATCTCCTTTCCGATGCTGATCGATCGGCAGGTCGGCCTGCCGGTGGCCGTCATGACCTCGGTGCAGGTCGCGCGCCAAAGCCCGGTCACCGTTGCCGGCTGGGGGCTGATCGTGGCCGTTGCCATGACGCTCGGCAGCCTGCCGCTTTTTCTGGGGCTGATCGTGGTGCTTCCGGTGCTGGGCCATGCCACGTGGCACCTGTACCGCGGCGCCGTGCCCCGCGAAAACTGAAAGCTGAACCGCGGTCGGGGCGCCTGTCCGCACGGCGTCGCCCCACGGCGCCGCACCTCCGCGTTACCGATCCGCTACCGCCGCGATGCCGATACCTGTTTCAGGCCGTTTTCCCGGCCCGACGCGCCGCGTCATGCGCCCGGGGTCATCTCCTGAAGCCGCGCCACGTAGCGCGCCAGCGTGTCGATCTCGAGGTTGACCATATCCCCCACCCGGACTTGGCCCCACGTGGTCACGTCCTTGGTATGGGGGATGAAATTGATCCCGAAATCACGATCTGCCACGTCATTGACCGTCAGCGACGTACCGTTGAGCGCAACCGACCCCTTGGGCGCGATGAACCGCGCCAGCTCTTCCGGCGCGCGCAGCGTCACCCGCGTGCTGTCGCCCTCGTCCTCGACGGCAACCACCTCGGCCAACCCGTCCACATGGCCGGACACGATGTGCCCGCCAAGTTCGTCACCAACACGCAGCGCCCGCTCAAGGTTCACCGGCCGTCCTTCAACCCATTGATCCAGATTGGTTTTCGAAAGCGTTTCGGCCGACACGTCCACGTCGAACCAATCCTCGCCCTTTTCCACCACGGTCAGGCAGACGCCATCACAGGCGACAGACGCGCCGATATCCATGCCGCTCATGGGGTACCCCGTCTCCAATCGGGCGCGGAGATCACCGCGCCTTTCAAGCTGTCGCACCGTGCCGATATCGCTAATTATTCCCGTGAACATGTCCGGTCTCCGTCCTGATGTGGGATCACCTAGCGGCCCGGACCCGCGCTGACAAGAGCCACGCGCGGGTCTTACTTTTGCCAGATTGGAACGCTACGCATGGTGCATCGTAACGTAGGGGATATAGGCGCGTCATGGGCAGGATCACCGGCCACGACCGGACATTCCTTTTTCTTCAGGGGCCTCACGGCCCCTTCTTCGGGCGCCTCGCCAAGATGCTGCGCCGCGCCGGCGCCTCGGTCTGGCGCGTGGGCTTCAATGCCGGTGACGCGGCATTCTGGCCGGAGAGACACAGCTACATTCCGTTTTGCGACACCGTTGACGCATGGCCCGACGCCTTGGACAAGATCCTTCATGACAAGCAAGTTACCGACCTCGTCCTCTACGGCGACACGCGCCCGATCCATGCCGGCGCCGTGGCGAACGCGCGCGCGAAGGGACTGACCGTTCATGTCTTCGAAGAGGGCTACATGCGGCCCTACTGGGTCACCTACGAACGCGGCGGCAGCAACGGCAACTCGCGCCTGATGCACATGAGCGTTGACGAAATGCGCGCGGCGCTTGAAAACTCCGACATCGACACCGCCCTGCCCCCGGCCAGCTGGGGCGACATGCGCCAGCATGTCTTCTACGGCGCAGCGTACCACGGATTCGTCCTGCTCAGGAACCGCCGTTACCGCAATTTCCGCCCCCACCGTGCACTCGACGTCGCGCAGGAATTCAAGCTTTATCTGCGGCGCCTCGTGCTGATGCCCGCGCAGGCCGTGGACCGGCGGGTGGCGACGTGGCGCATCCGGCATGGCGGGTTTCCCTATCACCTCGCGCTGCTGCAACTGGAGCATGATGCCTCGTTCCAGGCGCATTCGCCCTTCTCGACCATGACCGAGTTTCTCGAAACCGTGGTCGAGGGGTTCGCCGAGGGCGCCCCGCCGCACCATCACCTTGTCGTCAAGGCGCATCCGCTCGAAGACGGACGCGTGCCCATCCGGGCGACGCTGAAACGTCTGGCGCGGGAGCACGGGCTGACGGAGCGGGTACACTACGTCCGGGGCGGCAAGCTGGCCCAGCTCCTTGACGAGGCGCGAAGCGCCGTCACGGTGAATTCAACCGCCGCGCAGCAGGTGCTGTGGCGCGGCATCCCGTTGAAAACCTTCGGAGATGCCGTTTATGCCAAGCCCGAGTTCGTCAGCTCGAAACCGCTGCCTGATTTCTTTGCGGGCGCCGACAGGCCCGACCGCAAGGCATATGCCGACTATCGGCGTTTCCTGCTCGAGACCAGCCAAATCGCGGGGGGGTTCTACTCGGCACGCGGCCGGCGCCAGTTGCTCCGCCAGACGGTTGACCTGATGCTGGCCCCCGAGGATCCGTACGATTCGCTCAAGTCCGGCACCGCGGCGCCACGGCAACAGTTGCGCGCCGTGACCTGACGGCCGGCGCAACTGTCACTGGATTTCATCGGGAAATTCCGTTAGCGTGACGCAAAAAAACAGGCAGGCAAACAGGTCGAGGAGACCGAGCAGTGAATTTTCAATCTTCGAGACGGGCGCGCTCTGTCGCCCTTGTCGTCATTGTGGCGATGGTCTCGTCATGCGGTATCCTGCCGCGCGTCGGGCCGAACAAGAACGAGATATACGCGGGGTCGGTGCAACGATCCGGGGACGCGTTCGTCGTCTCCGTCAATGACCGGGTCACGCGCGCGACCGCCGTTCAGCCCGCCCTGGGCTTCACGGAAGAATTCAAGCAGGCCGGCATTCTCGGGTCGGACACGATCCGGCCCGGCGACACGCTGGGGCTTACGATCTGGGAAAATGTCGATGACGGCCTGCTGGCCGGCGAGGCCGCGAACCAGACCGTCCTCGAAGAAATACAGGTCGATGGCGCAGGGTTCATCTTCGTGCCCTATGCCGGGCGCATCCGGGCCGCGGGTAACACGCCCGAAGCGATCCGGCGTATCATTTCCAACAAACTCGGTGAACAGACCCCCGACCCGCAAGTGGAGGTGCGCAGGCTGGCCGGTAACGGCGCCACGGTATCGCTGGTTGGGGCCGTCGGGGGACAGGGTGTCTACCCGATAGAACGCCCCACGCGCACATTGTCGACCATGCTGGCCAATGCCGGCGGCATCAGCATTCCGCCGGAAGTCGCACAGATCACCGTGATCCGTGGCGAAAAGCGCAGCAAGGTGTGGTTCCAGGATCTTTACAAGCACCCCGAGTTCGACATCGCCCTGCGCGGCGGCGATCGCGTCCTCGTCGAGCAGGACACGCGTGCCTTCACCGCGCTCGGCGCCACTGGTGCGCAGGCGCGCCTGACGTTCGACAGCCAGACCCTCAGCGCCGTCGAGGCGTTGGCGCAGGTCGGCGGACTGACACCGTCGGCCGCTGATCCGACCGGGGTTTTCGTGCTGCGCAACGAACCCGCGGACATTGCCAACCAGGTTCTCGGCCGCAACGACCTTCAGGGCGCCCAGAGGATGGTCTACGTGCTGGACCTGACGAAACCGAACGGCATGTTCGTCGCCCGCGACTTCGCGGTGCGCGACGACGACACGATCTACGTGACCGAAGCGCCGTTCGCCCAGTGGAGCAGGGTGATCTCGGCACTGACCGGCACGCTTGGCGCGGTCGGCTCCATCTCGACGGCGAGCGACACGCTGAGCGGCGAATGATGCATCCCGCGGACGGGATGCCGCCCGCCGGTGCCGCAGGGCGCCGGCGGGTTTTCTATTTCAACGCGGGCTTCCTGCGGCAGAAACGTATCCGCCGGATCATGGAACTGGCCGGCCACGATCTGTCGCTGGGCCGGCCCACGGCGGACGATCTGGTCGCGGTCTGGGGCCATTCTCGGTTTGCCCGGCGCGGCGAAGCGGTGGCGCGCCGCACCGGCGCCCGGCTGCTGCGCGTCGAGGATGCCTTTCTCAGGTCGATCTTTCCCGGGCGCGGCGGCGAGGCCCCGCTGGGCCTCGTGATCGACCGTCGCGGCATGCATTACGACGGTGACGGGCCCTCCGACCTTGAGCATATCCTCGCGTCGCACCCGCTGGACGATACCGGGACGATGCGGCGCGCGCGCGGCGCCATCGCCCGGCTCAAGGAAGCGCACCTGACCAAGTACAGCGCCGTCGACCCGGCCGCCCCCTGCCCCGATCCCGGCTATGTTCTGGTCGTCGACCAGACACGGGGGGACGCCAGCGTCGTGCACGGCGGCGCGGCGGCGCGGACCTTCCGCGACATGCTGGACAGCGCGCTTGACGAGAACCCCGGCGCGCGCGTGCTGGTCAAGACGCACCCCGAAACCCGTGCAGGATACCGGCGCGGCTATTTCGGCCCTGAAGACGTGAATGACCGTGTCAGCCTGTTCACCGACCCGGTCAGCCCATGGGCCCTGATGGAGGGCGCTGTCGGTGTTTACACGGTAAGCTCCCAGCTCGGCTTCGAGGCGATCCTTGCCGACCATCGCCCCCGCGTCTTCGGCCGGCCGTTCTACGCGGGCTGGAACCTGACCGAAGACCGGCATGACCAGCCATTCGAGCGGCGCCGCCGCAACCTCAGCCGTGCACAGCTGTTCGCGGCGGCCATGATCCTCTACCCGACATGGTACGATCCTTTTCACGACCGGCTCTGCGCGCTCGAGGACGTGATCTCGATACTCGAGGCGCGAACGCGGTGCTGGCGCGAGGACAAGGCGGGCTGGACCGCGCAGGGCATGCGTCTCTGGAAACGGGCGCCCCTTCAGAAATTCTTCGGCCGCTACCGCCGCGTGACATTCCGGGACGGGCCCGGCCGGGACCGCGGTCGCAAGACAATGGTCTGGGCATCCCGGGCCGATGCCGCCCCAAAGGGCGCCGTCCGTGTCGAGGACGGTTTCCTGCGCTCCCGTGGTCTGGGCGCCGAACTGGTGCCGCCGCTGTCGCTGGTCTGTGACGATCTGGGTATTTACTACGACCCGACACGGCTCAGCCGCCTCGAAACCCTGATCGAGAAGCGCGCCCGCCTGCGCCCTGACCAGGAATGGCGGGCCGAAGGTCTGATCGCCGCCCTGACGTCGCGGGGCCTGTCCAAGTACAACCAGCCCGGCGCATGCCCCGACCTGCCCCGGGGGCGGCGCATCCTCGTGCCCGGTCAGGTGGAGGATGACGCGTCGATCCGGCTGGGCGCGGGGACGGTGGCCACCAACGCGGCCCTTCTGGCGGCGGCCCGCGCGGACGATCCCGATGCCATCATCCTCTACAAGCCGCACCCGGATGTCGCGGCGGGGCTGCGCGCGGGCGAGGTGCCACCGGATACGCTGGCGCGCCTCGCCGACATGGTCCTGCCCCCCTGCGATCCGGCGGCCGTGCTGGCATCGGTTGACGAGGTCTGGACGATGACATCCCTGATCGGGTTCGAGGCGCTGATCCGCGGGGTCCGCGTAACCGTCACGGGGACACCGTTTTACGCGGGATGGGGGCTCACGCGCGATCTGGGCGTCGTTCCGGCCCGGCGCCGCGCCCGGCCCGGCCTTTTCGGACTGGTTCATGCCAGCCTGATCGACTATCCGCGCTATTTCGATCCCGTGACCGGCATGGCCTGCCCGGTCGAAGTGACGGTGACACGCCTGGCCGCAGGCACGTCCGCGGCGCGCGGACCGGCGAACCGGCTTCTGTCCAAGCTGCAGGGCGTCTTCGCCTCTCATGCGTCGCTCTGGCGCTGACGCCGCGCGCGGCCACGGCTCTTGACAGCGCGACATGCCCTCCGAATGATTATCAAGCACACTGTAGGGCGCGGCCGGCGTCAGGATTGGAGCGACAGGATGGACATGAAAACGAGCGCACCCCATGCAAGGCTGAGCGATGCGGAGGTATCGCGGTATCACGAAAAGGGTTGGGTCGTGCCCGACTGGGAAATTCCCCAGGACCTGATCGCGGAGATGCGGCAGGAATACGCGGACCTTCTGGAACGCAACCCGCATCTCGAATCCGACATCATACTGGCCCCGCATCAGACCAACGGCGGATCCATGGGGGTGATCGGTTCCGAGAAATGGCTGGAATTCGCAACGCAGCCCGAACTCATGGAAATCGCACGCCAGCTTATCGGCGACGATATCATCCTGTGGGGCACCACGCTGTTCGGCAAGCCGCCCCATAACGGCAAGGAAACACCGTGGCACCAGGACGGTGAATATTATCCGATCCGCCCGCTGGAGACGTTGACCATGTGGATCCCGCTGGACGACGTGACGCCGGATAACGGGCCGATGAAGTTCATACCCGGATCACACAGGGCACACGAACTCTTCAGCCATTCATGGCAGGACGGCAAGGACAAGACGATCAACCTCGTCACGGATTCAGATCATTTCGATGAAACCTGCGCCGAACCTCTGATCCTGCGCGCCGGACAGGTGTCCTTTCACGACGTTTACATGATCCACGGCTCCGAAGCGAACCGCACGGACAAGCGACGCGCCGCGTTCATCGTCAGGCTGATGCCCGCCACGTCGCTTTACGATCACGCGCTCGGCGCCGAGATCGGCAAGCAGCACCCCGCGCAGGGCTACGGCGTGCGTCCGCTCCATCTGGTCAGCGGGCAGGATCGGGCCGGTAACAATTTCAGCATCGGCCACGACACCTGAGCCATCAGGAGAGGCAACGCGCGCTATTGACCGCCCCGCAGCTTGTTCAGCACAACGTCGCAGGCGCCGCGCCACGCCTCGGGCACGCCTTCGCCGTCCAAGTGGCGCAACCCCGCCTCCGTAATGCCGCCGGGGGTGCACAGGCCAGCAAGGATTTCGGGCATCGGCGCCTCCTGCTCGGCTACCATCCGGCCGGCGGCGACAAAGGTGCGCGCCACCAGTTGGCGCGCCGCGTCGTCATCCATGCCCGCATCCGCTGACCAATGGGCGCCATGCTGGATCAGGGATTGGGCCCAGCCGTAGATCGCCGCGCTGACGGTCGCCGCTTCGAACTGGTCCTCGCTGTCCAGCGTGATGAGGCTGCCGATGCCCCCGAGCAACGGCGCGACGGCCTCGCGATACGGATGGATGAGCGTCGGGCTGGCGCCGAGCTCGGCGGCTGTGATGGGCATGATCCGCACGACCTCGGCCGGGCTGGCGGGCCCGGCCACCTGCGCGAGTGATACGCCGGCGCAGGCGCTCAGCACGATCTGGCCGTCACGCCACGGCAAGCCGGCCAGCGCCCCGGCGGCGTCCGCCGGGCGCACGGCCAGCAACACCGTGTCACACGCCTGGACAAGCGCGGCGTTGTCCGCGGCTAGGCTGAAACCGTCCCGCCGCGCCAAGGCGGGGCCCTGACCGCGCGGCGACAACAAGATGTCTTCCGGCGCGTGGCCCGCCCTGATCAGCCCTTTCAGGATGGCCCCGGCAAGATGGCCGACGCCGATAACCCCCAGTCTCATTCTACCCTCCTCGCCGGCAGGCGCGACACAGGCCGGCTTGTTCCAATGACCTGACGTGATAAACCTGTTCGCATCGACATGCCACCAGCACCGGCCGGGACGATCGAAATGACAGACATACCACCGTTGCACGCCCCGTCACTCCCGCCCGGTTCGGCCCTGCTGGATGACGGCGCGCGCCTCGCCGGCGACTGGCAGCTCGGCGCCAACGCCTTCCTGCGTGATGAAAACGTCCCCTCCGAAGCCGCCTACAAACGCCGGTCCGCGGCCGAGGGCCGAATCATGCAGCACGCCCATATCGGGTTTCGCAATCTCGAGCGCACAATTCATGCCATGGCTGATCTGCATGAACGCGCCGCGGGGCAGGACGTGCGCATCGACCGTTTCGGGATCACGCTTGACTGGACGATGGGCTATCCGCCGGACAGGCGCGCCACGGCAACGCGCGGCACCGGGATCGTGCTGAACGGGCCCGAAGATTTCGCGCGCATCACCGATGCCTGCCCCGCCGCCGCGCATTTCGGCGACTTCATGCTGGGCCTGCCCGGCGCACTTGAAAACACCAAGGCGGCACTGGCCGCGGGCGCGACGGCGATCGGCAATCTGGGCCAGTATTTCACCTTTCGCCTGCCCTACTGGGATGACGACGTTGCCACGACCGGCGCAACCGTCACGGCGCTCGGGCTGATTGCCGCGCAGGAGGCCGACATCCTCGTCCATTCCAACCTCGATGACGGGTTCGCCGGACTGTTCGAGGACATGACCTCCGCCTTTGGCATGATGCTGATCGAAAAGCATATCGTCGAGGACCAGATCGGCGCGCGGGCGTCCTTCTGTTTCGGACATCATTTCTCGGAGCCACTGACGCGCCGCGCCTTCCAGGCCGCGCTGGCGCGCGTGACGCAAACGCCCGGCACGATGATATTCGGCAATACCGTGTCCTACCGCGGGGCGCCCGCCGCGAATTACGCCAGCCTCGCAAGTTACCTGCTGGCTGACATAACAGCGCTCGGCCGGTCGCATTCGGGCCATGCCGTCAATCCCGTCCCCGTAACCGAGAACGCGCGCATCCCGGATGTCGATGAAATACTTGATGCCCAGCTTTTCGCCGCACGGCTGGTCGACCATGCCCCGGGCCATGCCGCGCTGGCTGATGACGCGCTGATCGAAAGAATGGCCGACCAGCTGGTGACCGGCGGCCGCCGGTTTGCCGACCGTGCGCTGGCGGGACTGGCCGACCGGGGCGTGGACATCACCGATCCGGCGGCGCTGATGCTGGCCATACGCAGGCTGGGCGCCCGCCGGATGGAGGCGCTATGGGGCGCCGGCCCGCTCGAGGAAGACCGGCGTCAGCCGCTCGTCGCCGCAGACTGGGCGCGGGAATTGCACGGCATGGCCGAAGAATGGGTGACGCGCCAAGCTGACCTGCCGGGCGGCATGGACCGCTTGACCATCGCGGTGGCCACCACCGATGTGCACGAACACGGCGCCTATCTTGTCCGCGACGCCCTGCAACGACTGGGCGCGGGCGTCATCGACGCCGGGGTCGCCGTGGATGCCGAGGTTCTCGCCGACACCGCGCTTGAGGCGGGGGCCGATGCCGTCGCGATCAGCACCTATAACGGCATCGCCCTGTCCTACACGCGTGACGTGTTGCGCGCGCTTGAGGCGCGGGGCCATGCGATGCCGGTCATGGTCGGGGGGAAGTTGAACGCGGTGCCGGCGGAGTCCAATACCGGCTTGCCCGTCGATACCAGCGACGAGATCAGCCGCGCCGGCGCCGTGCCCTGTTCATCTCTGGATGACATGTTGCCCGTGCTGCATGCCTGCCTGTCAGCGCCACCGCGAAAAGCCTGAGCGCGCGCCGGATCACCGACCACCGGCGCCCGGCCCGTCCGGCCGGAAATAGACGATGAAGCCGACACCGCCCTGATCGTCGATTTCCCGGTGAACGATCTGCCGCGGGATGCGTACCTTGACCTGCCTGTCGCCATCACCGGGCTGCCACGCGCGCCCGGTAAGCGCACAGGTGGCGGGGCTGCCGGCATAATCGGCGGTCGGTGGCACTTCCTTCATGAAGGTCAGGCCGGTCAGCAGCCGTTCGTCGCCGATGTAGACGGTGCCCGTTTGCAGCACCCGCGACGCCGCGTGCTTGGTGAGGATCGACTGCTGCTCGCTTTGTGCCCATGCGCCGCAAACGGCTGTCATGCCGTCCACCTCGCGCAGGTCGGTTGCCACCGACAACCCGCCGCCCGACGTGTAATTCCCGCCCGACAGGGCCGGGGCCGGCCCGAGGCGCGAGTCGCTCGTGGGCGGCATGCCCGCGCACCCGGCAAGGCCGAGCGCGGCAAGCAGCGCAGCAACCGCGAAATGTCTCATGACGTCAACCTTTCCTTTGCGCATGTTTCCCGCACATTACCAAGGGTAAATCAAAACACTGCACATGCAACCGCCCGGGCGGCGGACCCGGCGGGGACATGTCAGCCCTGTTCGGCGAATTCTTTCGTTTCCTTGAGCATCTCGGGATACCATGTCTCGATCGTGGGCAGGAAAGCCTCGCGGATGCGCCCGGCCTGGGCCGGGGTCAGATCCTCGCGCCAGACGCCCGATTTGCCCTTGGCAAAGAAACTTTCCATCTCGTCCGGCTTCTCGGTGAAGCCGTGTTTCTCTTCCTGTTTCTTCAGGCTTTCGAAACTGGCGGCCTTGACCGACCGGGCGAGTTTTGCGCGGTCCACCGGCACGCGCAGGAACTTCTCCAGCAGCTTCGCGATCTCCTTGGCCGGGTGCGCTATCATGTCCTCGTACCGGATGACATGGATCGGCAGGCCCGGTGCGGTTGTCCATGACCGCACGTGATCGTCCCACCGGCCAAGCGCATCGTAGACCGAGGTCTGCGGGGTGCCCATGATCATCTCCTTGTTGGAGATATGGCCGATCGTCTCGTCGATATCGCAGGAGATGTGGCGCGCGAAGGACGGCGTCATGTCGAAAGGGTTGCGCATGATGTAAATGGCCGCCGCCGTCACCTCGGGCGGGATCAGGTCCTGGCCGAGGTATTTCGACGCCTGGCAGTGGGTCTTGACGAAATGATGGTCGGGCCGCGACGCCGCGATCAGGCGCAGCGCCTTGGGCCGCATCGCGATCCATTCCTCCGCCGACTTGTTGACGAAAGGCTCCCCCGCCGCGGCATCGAAGAAATCCCGCCTTATGTCGCCGGTCGTGAATTCGCGCAGGTTGTTGATATCCGGCGCCTTGCCCTCGGGCATGAGGTAATGAGCCAGCAGGCTGCGGATCCACGTGTTGCCGGATTTCGGATAGGAAGCCAGCCAGATGATGCGGCGCAGATCGCTCATTTCAGATACCCGTAGCGTTTCATGACATCGCGATGATTCCGCCGCAGCCTGCGCGCCAGATCCTCGCCGAGGTCGGTTTTCCACTGGTCGCGCGTGCCCTTGGCAAAGAAGCGCTCGCTGCCGGCTGATTTCTCGACGAAGCCGCCGGCCTTTTCCTGTTTCGACACTTCCTTGAAGCTCGAGAACCGGATGGCCCGGTCCAGCCTGTCCTCGTCAAGCGTCATGCCCATGTGCTCGACCAGTTTCGCGAATTGCGGGGCGGGATCGTCAAGCAGATCCTCGTAGCGCAGCACGAGCACCGGATAGGGGGATGGCGACGTCCAGCTTTCCACGTGGTCCGACCACGATCCCAGGAACTCGGCCACGGTTTCCTCCGTGGGGGCGTTGCCATTATCCCTGTGGGAAATCGTCTCCACCGCCTGCTCGACGGGCATGGCGTAGTGCCGCGCGTAGGACAGCACCATGTCCAACGGGTTGCGCACCACATAGACCGCCGACCGGGTGTATTTCTCGGGGATCATCTCGACCCCGCGCACCGTACCACGCAGGTTGTGGGTCTTGACGAGGTTGACGTCTGCGCCGTTGCGCACGATGGCCCGCAGAACCTTGTCCCGCAGGTTCAGCGTCAGGCCGACATCCCTGACATCGATCGGCCGCCCGGCAACCATGCGGTAGGTCTTGGCAATAGAATCCCCCATTGCCAGACGGTGCGCCTCGTTGATGGGCACGGGTTTGTCGGCGTTCAGCAGGTAGTTGCTGAGGAAAATGCGCGTCCACGTGTTGCCCGACTTCGGGTAAGACGCCAGCCAGACGATACTTTTCTTCATCTTCCGGGTGTCCGCTCTGTCGTGATCAACGCGTCCCTGCCCCTAAACAAAAAAAACGGCAAGGGGAAGCACCCCTTGCCGCCTCTTTTTTACCAAGAGCCTGGCTTAGAAGCTCAGGTTCAGAGCCGTACCGACGATCGTGGACTCGATGTCGGTGCCTGCGGTCGCGTCCGCGTCACCTTCGGCGAAGATGGCATAGACATCCCAGTCAACACCCGGGCCCATGTCACGGCTCGCGCCGACACGGTAGGCGATGTAGTCGGAGTCAACGCCGGCGCCGCCGGTGTTCTCGTAGTTGCCCTGGTAGGTCAGAGCTTCGAATGCCCAGGGACCTGCCATGTCGTAGGTACCGCCGAGGCTCCAGCCCGACTGGTCGGGACCCCAACCGCCAGCGCCATTGGCGTTGTCGTTCTCGGTATAGCTACCACCGATGGTGAAGCCGCTGAAGCCGACGCTTGCGCCAACACCCCAGGTTTCCGGGTCGGAAACGCCGGCCGCGATGGCCGAGCCCGAACCGTAACGGGCGCCGAGGTTGACATCGGTCGCGCCGAAGCTGCCCGAGTAGTTCACGCCGATATCGTAGATGTCTTCGATCGTGGCAACTGCGCTGTTGTTGATTTGACCGCCGCCAAAGAAGCTGCCGTCGGCGTTGCCGTTATTGTTACGTGCATACGACACGCCAACGGTCAGGCCGTTGAAGCTGGGCGTGTAGTAGCTCAGGCGCTGGACGTCGTTGTTGCCCGCAACTTCGGTGTAGGACGACAGGCCGGCCTGACGGAAGTTGAACGGAACCGCGCCCGAGATCGGCATGAAGGCCGAGATCGAGGGCGAGTTGATGTAAAGCGACGTCACGGAAGGCGCACCGACCATCGACAGGTAGCCGGCCGAGTTTTCGCCACCGATGACGATACGGCCCAGCGTGTCGCTGCTGATTTCCGCATAGGTTTCGTCGATGTTGTTCGCGCCGCCGCCATTGTTCATGGCTTCCATCTGCACGTTCACGCCGAAGGTCATGCCGTTGTCCAGCGTGACCGACGGCGAGAAGATGATCTCGCCGGTGACGAACGAGTTCAGGCCGTCAAAATCGTTGCCGTTGGCGGTGCCGGCGTTGTTGCCACTGGAATCAACGATCGCGACATGCGAGCTGAAGAAACCGCCGAAGCTCACGTCCCATTCCTGGGCGCTTGCCGGTGCAGCCATTGCGACGCCGAGAGCGATCGCGCTGGTGCTGAGAACTTGCTTTTTCAAGGGTGTCCCTCCTCATAGCAGGATTTGTTCAGGGTCCGCCGTACCCGCAGGACACGGCTTGGGTGATGGAATGCGGCAATTGCCCCCTGGGTGTCAACGCGCAGGCAGCGCCGTGACGGGTTGTTGTCGGGGCTGTGACGTAATGATCACACTCGCCGCCCCCGGCGGCCGGCACCGGATGCAGCCAAGCGTCCGGGAAACATAATAACCCGCTGTTTCTACACGATTTATATCCCGCAGCCGATGTTTTTCCGGCATGGCACATGAAACACGCCGCCCGGCTGGCGCCGCCGTTCCCTGACCGGGCTGGCGCGGGTCGGCGCGCACGGATGGACGGGGCCGATTCCCGGGCACGGCACGGCGTCGATCGCCGCTTCCCCAGCCCGACCCGCCGGCACCAAGCTGTCATCGCTTCCAAGAAGGGCCGTGTGAAATCATCCACCGCCGCGAGGTTGTCATCCACGTCGTCCGCCCCCGGCGTGGCCTTGCGATGTTCGAGGCCCTTGAGCAAAAGGTCCGCGTCGAAACGGCTCATGCCTGCGTCCTTTCGGTTCGCGTCCCTGTCTGGTTTGCGGTGTCACGGACCCTGATCATCGACGATTCGGGCATGGCCGTGACACGTCATGCCATCGCCCCGCATCCGGCGGAAGGACGGCGGCAGCGGCGGGCGGTATCGCGTCGGCGTCACGGCGGTTTCGCGTCATGACCGATTCAGGGCATCAGAAACGGCGCACGGCCGCCCCGTTTTCATGGCGCCGCGCGGAAATCGGCCCGCAGATTGCGGAATTTTCAACGTGCGGCGCGCGCCCAGTTCGTTAGGGTGCCGCCGTCACGAAGCGAGGAGACACCGCATGACCGACCTGCCCGAGACGATGAAAGCCATGGTGCTGACCGGCCATGGCGGGCTCGACATGTACGCCTGGCACGAGGACTGGCCCACGCCGGAGCCCGATGCGCGCGAGGTGGTCATCCGCGTCGCGGCCTGCGGGCTGAACAATACCGACGTGAACATGCGGGCGGGCTGGTACGACCCGGACGTGCGGACGCCGACGACCGGCGACGCCCATGGCCCGGCCGGGGCCGCGGCGCGGGGCTGGAACGGCCGGCCCGTCACCTTCCCGCGCATTCAGGGAGCTGACGCGGTGGGCACGGTGGTGGCCGTGGGCCCGCAGGCCGACCCGACGATGATCGGCCATCGCGTGATGGTCGATGGCTGGCAGCGCGACTGGTCGGACCCGGACAACCCGGCTCGGACCGGCTATTTCGGCAGCGAGTGCGACGGCGGCTTCGCCGAGTACACCAAGGTCGACCCCCGCAACATGCTGGTGGTTCAAAGCACGCTCAGCGATGCCGAACTGGCCACCTTCCAGTGCAGCTATACCGCGGCCGAGGGGATGCTGGTGCGCGCCGGGGTGACGGCCGAGGACACGGTGCTGGTGCCCGGCGCCTCGGGCGGTGTCGGCGGCGCGCTGGTGCAACTGGCCCGGCGCCGGGGCGCGCGGGTCATCGCCCTTGCTGCCGAGGAAAAGCACGCGGCGGTGGCGAAAATGGGCCCCGACCGGCTGCTGCCACGGGCGCCCGGGAACCTGCGTGCCGCGCTCGGCACCGAGAAGGTGACGGTGGTGGCCGACACGGTCGGCGGGGGGCTTTGGCCGCAGCTTGTCGACGCGCTGGAGCATGGCGGACGGTACACCTGCGCCGGCGCCATCGCCGGGCCGGTCGTGGACATGGACCTGCGGCAACTCTACCTGCGCGACCTGACGTTCTGCGGGTCGACCATCGTGCCGCCGCATGTCTTTGCCGATGTCGTCACGTATGTCGAGCGCGGCGAGATCACACCGGTTCTGGCCGCGACCTATCCGTTGCGGGACCTCGCCGAGGCGCAAGCCGCGTTCATTGAAAAACGCCATAGCGGAAAGATCGTTGTCACTCCGTAGGTCCGGGCTGCGCGCGGCCGGCTCGCGGGCCGACATCCGGCGGCCGACATGCCGGGTTCCCGGGCCGGAGCGCGACGGCATTTAGGGCAATTTTTATTCTTGTCGTGAATATTTGTGGATCTCGTACATTTTTTTTGCCACAAAACCCGGGCGGGAGGTCGAATTTGGGGCACATCCGGTGTACCATTTTTGCTGGCCATGTACCAAACTTGACCCAATGCCGTCGGGGAGCAACAATAATCACGAACCCCCGGAACCGAAATTGTCCAACTGGGAGGACATCTGAATGGATACCGATATCGGCGCGTTAACGGTGATATTCACCGAGTTCTATTACTGGGTGACAGTACCGCTCATGTTCCTGATTCACGTCGGCTTCTGCATGTACGAGGTCGGCGCGAGCCGCCACAAGAACCACATGCATACCGTGATGAAAAACACCATGCTCATGCCCTTGGTGACCATCACCTTCTTCTTCTTCGGCTGGTGGATCTATTTCGCCTTCCCGAACGGCCCCGGCATCACCGGCGGACTCACCCAGTCCGACAACGCCGTCCCGTGGAGCGAGCTGATGGGCACGCACATGGGCGGGCCCGGGCCGGCGCTTGAATCGGCGCAAGGGTACGGCGTGGAGCTCGGCAACAGCTACTGGAGCCGTCTGAACGGCGTGTTCTGGGCGGCGTTCCTGCTGTTTTCGTGGACCGCGGCCTCGATCGTGTCGGGGGCGACAATCGAACGGATCCGGCCCTCGGCGTTCTGGATCCTCGCCGTCGTCATCGGTTCGTTCACCTGGATCATCGACGCGGCATGGGGCTGGCACCCCGATGGCTGGATGGTCACGCAGCTTGGCTATCATGACGCCTACGCCTCGGGCGTGATCCACGCCATCGCCGGCGGCTTCGCGCTCGGCGTGATCTGCGTGCTGGGGCCGAGGATCGGCAAGTTCGCCGCCGACGGCACGCCGCGCAACATCAACCCGCACAACAAGTGGCTGGTCACGATCGGGCTGTTCCTGATCTATTGCGGCTTCTGGGGCTTCTACGTGGCCTGTAACGTGCCGATCATCGACCACAGCACGCTTGGCGGCGCGGAAGGCGTGGTGAACTTCACCGCGACCACCATCTACCTCACGCCCACAACCCTGTCGGCCATCGTGTTCAACTTCCTGATGTCGCTGTCGGGCGGCCTGATCGCGGGGTATGTCGTGTCCAAGGGCGAGGCGTTCTGGACCTACTCGGCCGGGCTGGCCGGCGTGATCACCGCCTCGGCGGGCAATGACCTCTACCACCCGATCCAGGCGATGCTGATCGGCGGTGTCGGCGCCGTGTGCGCCTACAAGCTGCACTTCTGGGTGGAGCGGACGTTCAAGATCGACGACCCGGTGGGCGCGGTGGCCGTGCACGGCTATGCCGGCTTCATCGGCCTTGTCATCGCGGGCTTCATGCTGTGGGGCCACCCGGCGACCGCGGCCTATCACGCGGATGTTGCGACGATCAGCCCGTGGGGCCAGTTCCTCGGTGCGTGCATCATGTTCATCGTGCTGGGCTTCATCCCCGCCTTCATCGTCTCGAAGATCCTTCAGGCGATGGGGCTTCTGCGGGTGCCACCGGCGGTGGAACTTGTCGGCCTCGACATGAGCGAGGAGCTCAGCGAGGAGGCCGATGCGATCGAGGTGTCGCAAGCCGACATCGAGGAAGCCAAGAAACTCGGACTGCTGAGCTAAGGAGGAGCATCCATGTCAACGACTGCTGTAGAAACCTGGGCCGGCGCGGACCTGTCGCAGATCGGACCGATCTATCCGATGGTGGGCACCGAGTTCATCCTGTTCATCATCGGGCTGGTCTTCTGGCTGGCGTTCCACATCCTGCAGGCGCGGATCGAGAACAAGGAATTCGAGACAGACGAGGCCGCCGCGCGCAGCCCCGAGCGCCTGCAACGCGTCTTCGACGAGGAAGCGCACGAGTAGGCGGCACGCCCGTCTTCGCAAGGATCGACGGCGGCCCCGCGCGGGCCGCCGTTTTTTTCCGACTTTCTTGATTGAGGTGCCCGGAAACGCCGGCCGGCCCGCACGACTGCGGGGCGACGTCACCGGGCCCGGAAATTCTCGACCCGGTCAACCCATTGGCGGTACCACAGGTCCGCGGCCTTCAGGAAATGCGGTTTGCCGCCGGGATGCAGCCAGTGGCGGCGCAACGTCGTGTCGGCATAGGCCGTCGCGCCGCGCGGGTCGCCGACCGCACGATAGGCGGCCTTGGCCCCCAGATACGGCGCCATCACGGTGCCTGAGCCGGAAAAGCCCATCGCGTGATGCAGGCCGCGATCCTCGCCTACATGGGGCATGTGGTTGAAGCTGAAGCCGGTATTGCCGGTCCAGACATGCGTGATCTTCGCATCGGCCAGTTCCGGCCAGACACCGATCATCGTCTCGCGCAGGCGTGCGGCGGCCTGCCGTGGCGGCAGATCGCGCATCGAGGCCCGCCCGCCCCAGATCACGCGGCGGCCGTCGGGCGACAGGCGGAAATAACTGTGTCGCGCCCGCGTCTCGACCATCATGCGCCGCCCCGGCGCGAGGTGCCCCGGCAGGTTCGCAGGCAGTTCCTCGGTCGCGATGATGTAGCTGGGCAACGGAAAGACCCGCGCGGCGTGCCACCGGAACGGCGCGGCCGTGTAGCCGTTGGTGCACAGCACGACCTTGTCGGCACGCACCCTGCCCTTGCCGGTGGCGACATCGAAGCCGGAGGCGATACGCTCGGCCCCCTCGGCGCGCGCGTGGCCGACCACCGGGATACCGCGGCGCCGGACGGCGTGCAGCAGCCCTTGGTGAAACTTGGCGGGATGGATCGCGCAGTGTTCTGGGAAGACGATGCCGCCGAAATAGCGCTCCGTCTCGATCTCGCGGCCCAGCTCGGCGCGCTCGACCATGTCGATGCGCACCTCGCTTTTCTCGCGGACATGGCGCACCAGCGCGCGTTGCGATTCCAGGTGCCGCGGCGTCCAGGCCAGCTGGATCCGGCCCGTCTGCTGCAAGTCGCACGCGACGCCCTCGCGCTCGATCAGGTGGCGCACCCAGTCCAGCGCGGGCCGCGCCTCGGCGAAGAGCGCGTCGGCGGTTGCGGCGCCGAAGCGCTTGGCAAGGTCGGCCCAGCCGAGCCGCGGATGCGCGCCCATCATGCCGCCGTTGCGGGTCGAGGCGCCGCGGCCCGGCTCACCGGCATCCACGACGACGACATCGGCGCCGCAATCATGCGCGGCAATGGCCGCCGACAGCCCGGCATAGCCCGCGCCGACCACAAGCAGGTCGCACCGGTCGGGCAGCGCCTCGGCCGCCTCGGGGGTATCGAGCGCCTGCCACCAGTACGGCACCCCCGGTTCCGCCTCGCCTTGCCAGAAATCGTGCTGCATCGTCCTGCCCCGGTTTCGTGCCCACGCCCGCCGCCACCCACAGCGGCGGATTTCCGCGGATCATTAAGGCGACATCACCGGACCCTGTCCATCCCGGAAATGCGGCACAAACCCCGATGAAACCGCCGCGGCGCACTCGCGGGGTCACTTTACCAGCCGCGCAAACCGATTCGCGGACTCCCCGTCAGATTCGAAAATCGCCAAGCCACGGAAAAACTAACGTTTAATACCTTCACGATCGGGTGATGATAACGTAGGGTAAATGGGCATTTAAAAAACCAAGGGGGGGTGATTCCCATGTCTTTGAACGCCTACTATACCTACTCCGGCACAGGGAACTGGTCACTGGACGCCACGTCGGGCAGCACGACCGATGGCGGTGATATCCAAGCCATCGTACCGGAAGGGTCGGAGGTCGAGGCGGCTTTTCTTCACGCGTCCAGCTACTCGGCACCGGGCGAGGACCCGACCGTGACCCTCGCGAGCGGCGAAAACGCCGTGACCGTCGCGAACGATGACGGCGACGGCGTCACGACCGCGAACGAATTCATCTCGCGGGGCGAAACCGAGGGCGCCAGCAACCTCGAAGCATTCCGCGCCAACGTGACGGGGTTCGTGGACGGCGTCATCGGTGATGGCGGGGTCGACCCGTTCATCTTCAACGTGTCCAACATGGCCCGCAACATCGACGGCTACGCGCTGGAGGTTGTCTATTCCAACCCCGCCGAGGCCGAGCGCACCATCGTGCTGTTCGACGGCGCCTCGGACCCGGACGGCGACAATTTCAGCCTGAACCTCGACAGCCCGCTGACCGTTGACGATAACTTCGAGGCGCTGATGTCGCTGGGCATCGGCTTCGGCTTCCAGTCGGGTGGCGAGACCTTCGACCAGCAGTCCGACGTCGACGTCAACGGCTCGCGGCTGACAAGCTCGGCCGGCGGGTTCGACGACGGCGCCGCCTCGAATGGCGGCCTGATCACCATTGGCGGCATCGGGGACGATCCGGCCAACCCCGCCGATCCGAACGCCCTGCCGAGCGGCGACACACAGGAGGAAATCCAGCGGTCGGACGACGAGCTTTACGACCTGTCGCAGGACGGCTTCCTCGTGACCGGTGACCGGTCGATCCTCGTGGAAACGCTGAACCCCTCGAGCGACGACAACATCTTCTTCGCCGGCTTCAACCTGACCGCAGAAGCCTCGATCGTGTCCGAGGGCAACGACGCGCCCGTGGCGCGCGATGACGGCGGCGACATGACGCCGGGCTACACCACCGACCGCACCACCGAGATCCTGACGCCCACGGTGCTGGCCAACGATTTCGACCCGGATTTCGACATCATCTCGGTCACGGGTTTCGAGGGGACCGTCCCGGCCAACGTGGGCGACGTGGTGACCCTTGCGTCGGGCGCCGAGGTCGAACTGTTCAACGACGGCAGCTTCTTCTATGACCCCAACGGCGCGTTCGACAGCCTGCCCGACGGCGAGGACGCGACCGACAGCTTCACCTACACGGTCAGCGACGGAACCCTGACCGACACGGCGACGGTGACGGTCGATGTCAAGGACGATGAGCCGGGTCCTGTGGTGCTTTCGCTGCGCGATGGCAGCGTACTTGAAGGCGACAGCGGGACGACCAGCCTCGAATTCGAGGTGAACCGCTTCGGCAATACCGAGGTGGACGTGAACTTCGAGCTGGAAATGTCGCCGAATACCGCCGACAGTTCCGACATGTTCGGCACCTTCCCGATCCTCGCATCGGGCACGATCGCGGCCGGGGACACCTCGACCATGGTTTCGGTCGATGTCCAGGGCGACACCACGCCGGAATTCGATGAAATCTTTGACGCGCGCTTCTTCAGCGCGACGACATCCGATCCGAATGTGACCATCACCCAGGCCGATCCGACGGCGACCGGGACGATCATCGACGACGACATCGATCGCGCGCCCCCGCCGCCGCCGGTCGAGGCCGACATCTTCGGCGACCCGCACCTGACCACGCTCGACGGGCTTGGTTACGACTTCCAGGCGGTGGGCGAGTTCACGCTGCTGGAATCCACCGCGGGCGACCCGATGAACGTGCAGGTCCGCACCGAGCCGATCAATGACGCGGTGTCGGTGATCACGGTCATGTCGATGGAGCTTGACGGCTCGCGCATCCAGATCGACGGGGAGGCCGACACGCCGCTCACCATCGACGGCACGCCCACCGAGATCGACACGCTGGACGGCCCCGTCGACGTGGGCAACGGCCAGATCTTCTACGACTCGGAAATGAACGGCTTCACGATCGTCACCGAGAGCGGCGAGCAGATCAAGGTCGGCCTCTTCGAGGGCTACATGAACGTCTGCGCCTTCCTCAACGAGGACCGCCCGGCGGGCTCCGTTCAGGGGCTTCTCGGCAATGCCGACGGTGACCGCACCAACGACCTCGCGCTGCGCGACGGGACGGTTCTGCCCCAGCCGGTGGATTTCGACACGCTCTACGGCGACTATGCCGATAGCTGGCGGATCACGGAGGACATGGCGCTGTTCGACCGGGCGGACGGCGAGACTACGGCGGACTTCCAGGATGACAGCTATCCGCGCGTCGTGCTAACGCTCGACGACCTGCCGCCGCAGGTGGTGGCAAACGCGACATCCATCGTCGATGCCGCCGGAATCGAGGATCCGATCCTGCGTGACGCGGCGATCCTTGACGTGGCGCTGACCTCCGATCCCAGCTTCGCGGACAGCGCGACAACGCTCGCCGCGGACCCCGAGGAGGACACGCAGACCGAGAACAATCCCGCGCTCGGCCCGACGATCGGCATCAGCGCCTCCTCGGTCGCGCTCGACGAGGGCGACAGCGGCGAGACGACCGCCCTGTTCGAGGTCTACCGCATCGGTGACACGAGCGCGGCGCTCGACGCCGTGGTCAGCTTCGGCGGCACGGTGGACGGTGACGACGTTTCCTCGTCCCTCGATCCGGTGACCGTTTCCTTCGCCGAGAACGAAACGTCCAAGGACGTGTCGGTCGTGGTGACGGGCGATACCGATGTCGAGCCCGACGAGATGATCATCGCCAATCTCGACGTCGATGCCGCGATCCGCGACACGATCTCGATCGTGGCCTCCTCGGCCCGGACGACGGTGACCAACGATGACGAAACCGTGGCGCTCGACATCACCGGCGACGATACCGACGAGGTCATCGACGGCGGCCCCGCAAATGACACGCTGCGCGGTGCCGGTGGCAATGACACCCTCAACGGGCAGGACGGCGACGACCGGCTCGAAGGCAACGAGGACGACGATGTTCTCAACGGCGGTGACGGTGACGACGCGCTGCTCGGCGGGACCGGCAATGACGAGATCAACGGCGATGCCGGCAATGACAACATCTCGTCCTCAGACGGTAACGACACCGCCAATGGCGGCGAGGGCAATGACCGGATGGGCGGCGGCCTCGGCGATGACGTCATGAACGGTGATGGCGGCAACGACTTCATGGGCGGCGGCCAG
>JAVLCJ010000036.1:0-25360 GCA_031580875.1 Roseovarius sp. | reverse complement strand
GTGCCGTCGGTCCGCAGCCGTACCCGGGCCGGGCCGCGCTTGATCCGCACGTCGGGCACGATGAAGCTCGTCCCCGCGATATCGACAGCCCCGCCCTGCGCCGCCGGGACACGGCCCTCGCGCGCGTGAACCACGAACTTCCCGTCGTGCAGCGATGCGTGCCCCGCCGCGCCGGTGATCGGCGGCACCTCCTTGACGAACCGGGTTTCCAGCCCGGCGAAATCGAACCCGAGAAAAACATCCGGCCGATGACCCGGCACCGAGCGCACGGCGAACTGGATGTCACTCAACGCCACGTCGCGCACGTTCTCGGAAATCCAGCGCCGCGTCTTTTCCTTCACGCGTTCCGGCCACAGCGCCAGCAGCCGATCCGGCGCGATCCCGTCCATCCGCCCGTCCAGTTTGACGTTCCAGCCATCGGCCCCGGCGGTCGCCATGCCGTCCATCACCAGCCGCTGGCCACGATCGGCAAGGCTCATCTGGCCCAGCGTCAGCTCGAACGGATCCAGCCTGAGCCGCATGTCCGCCGCGACCGTTTCCAGCGTCACCGGATCGGGGTAGAGGCCGGCGGGATTCGCGCTGATCTCGCCGAAACGGAACTGCCCGAGTATCTCGGACGGCCAGCCGTCCCGCAGGTCCACCAGTTTCGCCTGCCCCTCGGCACGCGCCGTCATCCAGTCGCTGTCCACGAAAAGCTCGTCGAAGACCAGCCGCTGCTCGGCTGGATCATAGGTGAAATAGGTGCGGGCCGCGTTGAACGCCACCGGCCGGGTCGCCTCGGTGGGCTTCAGGACACCCGCGCCAATGCGCAGCGTCGCGTTCAGCGCAGTCAGGTCGCCATCATCGTCCACACCTGCGCGCAGCGCCCCCGAGATCGGCGCGTCCAGCGCGTTCAGCCATGCCAGCGCCGGGCTTTGCCCCGCGATGTCATTGGCCGGCATGTCCTCGACCTTCACACCGAATTCCGCCGCTGTTTCACCGATCCGGCTGGAATAGTTCATCTCCAGCGTGGTGGCATAGTCGCGCGCCCCCAGCAGCGCGAAATCACCGCGCATCCGGATCGCGCCGGCCTGCCGCGTCATCTCCAGCCGGCCACCATCGACCGTCCACGCACGCCCGGCGCGCGCATCCTCGTACCGCAAGGTCAGATTGCCGGCCTCGACCCGGTCCAGCCGCGCGAAATGCGGCTGCGTGAGCAGATCGTCGGCCCGCGCGGCAAGCGCGCCGAAATTGGCGGCCTCCCCAATGGCCGGACCGGTCTCGCCGACCGACACGTTGACGCCGCCATCGGCGGCGCGCAACAGCTTGACCCGCGCCCCCGACAACCGCACGGCGGCGGGCTGGACGCGCCCCCGCAACAACGGCACCAGCGCGACCCGGCTTGTCACGTCGGACAACCGCGCCAGAACGGCACCGTCCGGGCGGCGGATATTGACCTCGCGCAGGCGAAGCGTCGGGCGCCAATCACCTCGCAACGCCAGCGACATGGCACCAACGTCAAGCTCGAACCCGGCAATGTCGTCGTTGATGCGCGCCGCGATGCGGTCGCGCAGGTAGTCCGGCGCACGCACTTGAAAGCCCGCGACCGACACGAACGCCATGCCCGCGGCCAGCAATGCGACCACGCACGCCACACCGAAGGCCAGCCGCCTTAGCCGCCGCCCCGTGTGTCTTGTCGGTCTGCCGTCTTGCGCGTCATGCATCCGCGTTCGCCCGCTGCCCTCCGGCGCCCGCCTGCCTGCGCCTTTATTCTTGTTTCGCCCGCGCTAATATGGAAGCGACCGCAGCGAACCACAAGGAGCGCCCATGCCCGACATCCACGAAACCGCCCCCGATTTCACCCTGCCCCGCGACGGCGGCACCGAGGTCACACTGTCCGCGCTGCGCCCGGCCCCGGTCGTGCTTTTCTTCTATCCGCGCGACGACACGTCGGGCTGCACGAAAGAGGCCGTGGCCTTCACCGGGCTTGCCGACGAGTTCCGTGCCGCCGGGGCCACTGTGCTGGGCATTTCCAAGGACACCGTCGCCAAGCACGAGAAATTCCGCGACAAGCATACGCTCGGCGTGCCGCTCCTGTCCGACGCCGAGGGCGACGTCTGCGAGACCTACGGCGTCTGGAAGGAAAAGAAGATGTACGGCAAGACCTTCATGGGAATCGAGCGCAGCACCTTCCTGATCGGCGGCGACGGGCGCATCGCCCGCGTCTGGCCCAAGGTCAAGGTCCCCGGCCATGCCGAGGAGGTGCTGGAGGCCGTGAAGGCGCTATGACGGAAAAAACGCTGACGGACATGGCGGTCGAGGTCCTCTCGACCGCCGACGGCCGCGCCAAGACCGCGCTTTCGCGGGACCACGCGCAGGCGTGGCAGGCTGCCCGCAAGGCCGGCCGGGCAATCCCGCTGGGCCGCGCGCGCCCGCCACTGCGCCCGGCCCGGCCCGGCAAACCGGAACTGCTGGACCCGCGCGACGTGCCCCGCCGCCGTCCGGGCAGCGAAAAGGGCCGGCTGGCGATGCTGCACGCGGTCGCGCATATCGAGCTGAACGCGGTGGATTTGCACTGGGACATTATTGCGCGCTTTGCCGACACGCCGATGCCGATCGGTTTCTACGACGACTGGGTCAAGGCCGCCGACGAGGAATCCAAGCATTTCAACCTGATCTGCGACTGCCTCGAAGCGCATGGCAGCCATTACGGCGCCATGCCGGC
Organism: Roseovarius sp.; assembly: GCA_031580875.1. GTDB lineage: Bacteria > Pseudomonadota > Alphaproteobacteria > Rhodobacterales > Rhodobacteraceae > Roseovarius. The sequence continues at coordinate 22,656 of JAVLCJ010000036.1, read as the reverse complement.
CCATGCCGGCATGTGGCGCGCGGCCGAGGACACGGCCCAGGACTTCATGGGACGGCTGGCGGTCGTGCCGATGGTGCTGGAGGCGCGCGGCCTCGACGTCTCGCCCGGCATGATCGAGATTTTCGACAAGGCCGGCGACACCCGCGCCGTCGAGGCGATGCAGGTGATCTACGGCGAAGAGGTGGGCCACGTCGCCTACGGTTCCAAGTGGTTCCATTTCCTCTGCGGGCGCCACGACACGGATCCCAAGGATGTTTTCCACGATCTGGTACGGACCTATTTTCACGGCGCCCTCAAACCGCCCTTCAACGACGAAAAACGCGCCGAGGCCGGGTTGCCACCCGATTTCTACTGGCCGCTGGCCGGCGCCTGACCGGGCACGGCCCTGCCCGGAAGGATAGGATGACCGGCCGCCGATCGGCAATTTATTGCCGGAGCGGCCGGTTTCCGCCGCAAGGCGCGGGAAAATCCTGCAAATTTCTTGCCCCGGTACCACCCGCTGGTTAATCACGAGGCAGGGCGCTGGTTACGTAATGTGACCAATTGCAACGAATGCGCCGGCCGAGGGACAGGAACACAGGAAAGAAAATCGTGCGCAAACGACTTGTTATCAGAACTCATGCCCTGCTCGAGCGATATTTCCCCGAGCGGCGGGTCTTTCTCAGGTCCGATACCGACACACGTTTCATCCGCTTGCGGCCGGCGTCGCAGTTGCTCGCGTTTTCCGGCGCGACGCTCATCGTGGCGTGGGCGATCATCGCGACGGCCATCCTGATCATGGACACGATCGGCGCCGGGAATTTTCGCGATCAGGCCAAACGCGATCAGCGCACCTACGAGGCACGGCTGAACGAGCTGTCGCGCGAACGCGACCACCGCGCCGAGGAAGCGGTCGCGGCACAGGAAAGGTTCAGTTCCGCGCTTGCCCGGATCTCGGCAATGCAGTCCGAGCTTCTGGCCTCCGAGACTCGCCGCAAGGAACTGGAAACCGGGATCGAGGTCATCCAGAGCACGCTGCGGCGCACCATGACCGAGCGCGACGCGGCCAAGGCCGAGGCGCGTGACCTCGCGATGGCGCTTGAAAACGGCGCCCCGGCGTCCGGCCCGCAAGACACCCCTGCGGCGGATCAGGGCATGATGGATTTCATGACCGCGGCGCTGGAGGATACCGCACGCCAGCGCGACAAGATCGACAGGGACGCCCGCGACGCGCTTCTCGAAGCCGACCGGATGGCCGAGGAAATCGCGCTGATGAAGGATCAGAACGACCAGATTTTCCGCCAGCTCGAAGAGGCCATGAGCATCTCGGTCGCCCCGCTCCGCAAGATGTTCCGACAGGCGGGCATGGAGCCCGATCGCCTGCTCGACACGGTCAAGCGCGGCTATTCCGGGCAGGGCGGCCCTCTGATGCCGCTGTCATTCTCGACGCGCGGCGAGGACATCTCGCTCGATGCGCAACGCGCCAACCGCATCCTCGGGGAACTCGACGAGCTCAACCTCTACCGCATCGCCGCGCAGAAGGCGCCGTTCGCGAACCCGGTCAAACGCGCCTTCCGCTACACGTCCGGCTTCGGGATGCGTTGGGGGCGGATGCACAACGGCACGGATTTTGCCGCGCCCCACGGTACACCGATTCACGCGACGGCCGACGGCGTGGTGATCCATGCCGGCTGGCTGTCGGGCTATGGCCGGGTCGTGAAGATCAAGCACGAATTCGGGATCGAAACGCGCTATGCCCACAACTCCAAACTGTTCGTGAAAAAGGGGCAAAGAGTCTCGCGTGGACAAAAGATTGCTGCTATGGGCAATACTGGACGTTCAACGGGCACGCATTTACACTACGAAGTGCGCGTCGGCGGCAAACCCGTCAACCCCATGACCTACATCAAGGCTGCGAGAGATGTTTTCTAAAAGCAAGATCAACGAACCCGCCCCCAAGGCAGACGCCCCGGCAAAGCCTGCGCAACCCGAAGGCACGGCAGACACGGCCAAGCCCGAGGCCGCGGGCACGGGCGAGTTCAAGGCGGCCGCCCCCAAGGCCAAACCGCCGGCATCCGTGCTTTCGTCCGACCTGCACGTCACCGGGAACCTCAAGACGACGGGCGACATCCAGGTCGAGGGCACGGTCGAGGGCGATATCCGCGCCCACCTGCTGACCGTCGGCGAAGGCGCCACGATCAAGGGCGAAGTCATCGCCGATGATGTCGTGATAAACGGCCGCATCGTCGGCCGCGTGCGCGGCCTCAAGGTCCGGCTGACCTCGACGGCGCGGGTCGAGGGCGACATCATCCACAAAACCATCGCCATCGAATCCGGCGCGCACTTCGAGGGGTCCGTGCAACGGCAGGACGATCCGCTGAATGCCAAGCAGGGCGGCCAGAAACCGGCGGCGCAAGGCGGCGGTCAGCAACCGCAGCAGCAACAGCAGGCGGCAAAGCCGCAGGGGCAGCAGCCCAAACCGGCGGCCAAGGCCGACAACTGATCCCGGGCGGGCGGCGGTCAGCCGGCGCCCGACAACTGCCGAGCACCGGCTGCGCGCCCGGGGGGGGGCGTCCATACCAACGGCATGAGGAACAGGAAAAAGCGGGCGCAGCGCGGGCCGCGGGCGGCGCGCGTCAGGCCTCCAGCTCGGCATCCCAGTACAGGAAATCCAGCCAGCTTTCGTGCAGGTAATTGGGCGGGAATTTCCGCCCCATGTTGCGCAGTTCCTCGGCTTCGGGGGGCCGCGGCGTCTTTCGCAGCGACATGCCGACCTGTCGCAGGCTGCGGGCGCCCTTCTTGAGGTTGCACTTGCCACAGGCGGCCACGACGTTTTCCCAACTGGTGATCCCGCCCCGCGCACGCGGCACCACGTGATCGAAGGTCAGATCCCCCTTCGCCCCGCAATACTGACAGCAGAATTCATCCCTCAGAAAAAGATTGAAGCGCGTGAATGCCACGCGCTTCTGCGGTTTGACGTAATCTTTCAGGACGATGACGCTGGGGATGCGTATCTCGGTACTCGGGCTTCGGACCGTGTGTTCATACTCGGCCACGATATCCACCCGGTCGAGCCACGCCGCCTTGACAGCCTCCTGCCATGTCCACAACGAAAGCGGGTAATAGGAAAGCGGCCTGTAATCCGCATTGAGTACCAGCGCCGGATACTGTCGCAGTGCCGCCGGCTCCCTCACGAAACCGGTTCTGAAATCGCCGTCCATCATTCCTTCGTCCTCGTGCGGATCATCTGGCCCGGCCGGCCGGACCAGAGCACCCCCTTGTTCCAACTGTCACTATATATCGTGTTTCGCCTCTGGCAAGCCCGGGATATAGCAGCAAATCTTGCGGCAGGCGTAGCCGGGTTTCGTGACGCTGTCATGACATCAAGCATGGCGCGCAGACAGGGCAGGTCAACCGTTGTAACCTGACGGCATGACCGAATCGCGCGTCCTGCCCCGTGTGCCGACACCAGCGCGGGTGTTCGAACCCGCGCTTTGTGCCGATGATCTGGACGCCGCGGCGCTGTTCTGCGGCACCGTGATGCAGGTGCCCGAGATCATGCACATGGCAGGGCGGCATGTCTTCTCCCGCGTGGGCGCGGCGGTATTGCTGATCTTTGACCCGGCGGCGACAGCGCAGCCCCCGTGACCCTGCGCCATCCCGTCCCGCCGCACGGCGCGCACGGGCCCGGGCGCCTGTGAGGTGCCGCCACGTCGGCCGAGATCATCGCCTGGGCCGCGCGACTGAGGGTGGCAGACCACCCGGTCGAGGCCGATTTCCACGGGCCCAACGGCGCCCGGTCGATCTGTTTCCGCGATCCGGCCGGAAACTCGCTGGCATTCGCCGAACCGCACCCTTGGGTGCTGACGCACACCGATGCGCCGGTCAAGCACCGTGGCGCGGTCCGGATGCCTCCGGCGGGGGTATTTCCGCCAAGAAGAAACGACGTGCTCTCGACCCACCCGGACCGCCACCGACAAGGGGCCGCCCCGGCGGCTCAGAGCCCCAGCTTGTCGCGCATGAAAGCCAGCGCCACCGACAGGCCTTCGGGGTCGATCCCGTGCGCGGTGCCCTTCATCACGTGGGCATAGACATCCTGCCAGCCCGCGGCCTGCAACGCCTCGGCCGCCTCGGGCAGCGACTGCGGCGGCACCACGTCATCGGCATCGCCATGCAACAGCAATACCGGCGGGCGGCTCTGCGCTTCGTCCTGCAGAAGCTCGGGCGAGAGCAACCGGCCGGAAAAGCCCACGATGCCCGCCACCGCGTCCTCGCGCCGCGGCGCCACGTGCAGCGCCATCATCGTCCCCTGCGAAAACCCCAGCAGCACGACCTGCTCCGGCAGAAGGTCCTCGTCCACCATCAGCGCGTCGAGGAACGCATCCAGATCGGCGGCGGCGGCCATCAATCCGCGCTCGGCCTCCTCTTCCGAGGAGCCGTCGATCCACGGGATGGGGAACCACTGCAACCCCGAGGGCATCATCGGGATGGTCTCGGGCGCATCGGGCGCCACGAACAGCGTATCGGGCAGATGTTCGGCCAACGGCTCGGCCAGCCCCATGAGATCGGCCCCGTTCGCGCCGTAGCCGTGCAGGAACACCACGGCAGAGCGGGTCATCCCCGAGGCGGGCTCGCGCCGGCCGGCTTGCAATACACGCGTCATCTGATCCCCTCTCGTTGCTTCTCGATCCGGTAGTAGGCCCACAGCAGCCGCGCCGCAACCGATCTCCACGGTCGCCACGCCTCGGCCATGTCACGCAGCGCGCGCGGCCGGGGCCTGTCCGGCAGGTCATAAAGCAGCCGCGCGGATTCCTGCAGCGCAAGGTCGCCGGGGGCGAAAACATCGGCGCGGCCGAGGCTGAACATGGCATAGATCTCCGCGGTCCAGACGCCGACGCCGGGCACCTCGGTCAGCGTCGCGACGACCTGCGGGGTCGGCATGGCGCGCAGCGCCTCGAAGTCGATCCCGGCCCCGGCCAGCGCGCGGGCATAGCGGATTTTCTGACGGCTCAGGCCGACCGCGCGCAGCTCGTCGTCCCCGGCACGCAGGATCGCCCCCGGTTCCGCGAAACCGGCCATCTCGACCCTGTGCCAGATCGCCGCCGCGGCGGCAACGCTGACCTGCTGGCCCACGATCGCGTTGAGCAGTTCGCCGAACCCGTCGGGCCGGCGCCGCAACGGCAACGGCGCGGTCAGATCATGGGCCCGGGCCATGCGCGGACAGCAGGCGGCAAGATGCGCCGCGCCTTCCTCGACATCCGCGCAGGTTTCGATGATGCGTTCCGTCATGATCGCCTCGCCCAGTCCAGCGCCGCCTCGACCGTTGCCACGCGCGGCGAATCGGGTTGCGGCGGCCGCGCGATCATGCCCACCCTGATGCCCAGCTCCCGCGCCGCGGCCAGCTTGGCGCGTGGCGCCGCGCCGCCCGCGTTCTTCACGATCAGCCAGTCCACCCCCAGGCGCGCGAAAAGCGCCCGCTCATCGGCGACCGAGAAGGGCGGCCGCCCGATCAGGAATTCGCCGCCCGGGAATGGAAAGGGCGCGTCGGGCGGGTCGATCTGCCGGCAGATCACCCGCCGCCCTTCCAGATTGGCAAAGCGCGGCAGGGTCTGACGGCCCGTGGCCAGGAACACGGTCGCCCCGCGCGGCACGTGGCGCGCCGCCGCCTCCTCGGTGGCAAGATCGGTCCAGCGGTCACCGGGGCCGGGCTGCCATGCCGGCCGCAGCAGCTGGCAGTACGGCAGCCCCAGTTCAGCACAGACCCGCGCTGTCCGCGCCGAGACACGATGCGCGAAGGGATGGGTCGCATCCAGCACCGACGCGATACCGACGCGATGCAGGTAGGCGCGAAACCCCGCGTCGCCGCCGAACCCGCCGTGCCGCGTCGGCAGGCCCATGGACGCCGGCGCGCGTGTCGCCCCGGCAAGCGAGGCGACCGCCGGCACGCCCTCGACCGCGAGGGCGCGGGCGATCTGCCGTGACTCCCCGGTACCGGACAGCAACAGTAGCGTCATGGCCCCGCCCGGGCCACGACGGCGCCCTGCCTGTCGATCACGACGGTGTCCGCGCGCACCGTGTCCGGCAGCATCTCGCGAACCTGCTGAAGCGCGTTTTGAGCGACCCAGTCGGCAAATTGCTTTCCTTGGGATTCATGGACTTGCAGCGCCGTGTTCATGAATTTCACGTCCCCTGCCCCCAGGTCGCGGGCCAACCTGTCGAAATCGACCTGGCTGCGGCCGGAATGCAGGTCGCGCGCGCCTTGCGCCAGCTTGGTCATCTTGCCGAGGCCGCCCCCGATGGTCAGGCGCGGCAACGGGTTTTTGGCGAGGTACTTGAGCAGCCCACCCGCGAAATCACCCATGTCGAGCATGGCATGATCAGGCAGCCCGTAAAGTGACTGCACCGTTTTCTCGCTGGTCGCCCCGGTGCAGCCGGCCACGTGCGGCGCCTGCCGCGCACAGGCGACGTCGATCCCGCGATGGATCGAGGCGATCCACGCCGCGCAGGAAAAGGGTCGCACGATGCCCGTTGTCCCGAGGATGGACAGCCCGCCCTTGATCCCGAGACGCGGGTTCCATGTCTCTTGCGCCAGCGCGGCCCCGCCCGGGACGGAAAGCTCGATCTCGATATCGGCGGGCCGGCCCAGATCCCGCGCGAGGTCATGCACCACGCCCTTGAGCATCTCGCGCGGGACAGGGTTGATCGCGGGTTCACCCGGCGGGATCGGCAGGCCCGCCATCGTCACCGTGCCGACGCCCTCGCCCGCGCGGAACCGTATCCCGCCCTGCGAGGGGCTGACCCGCGCCCGGATCAACGCGCCATGCGTGACGTCCGGATCATCGCCTGCGTCCTTGACGACGCCCGCCTCGGCCCAGCCGTCGCCGGCGTCCCGGTGCGCTATCTCGAATTCCGGACGCTCGCCGCCGGGCAAGGTGATGGTGACGCGGGAGGGGCTTCCCCGCCCCCACAGCACCATCAGCGCCGCCCGCGCCGCGGCAGTGGCGCAGGCGCCCGTGGTCCAGCCACGGCGCAGGGGGGTGTCGGGCTTGCGGGCCATGTCCGACGCGGACTATAGGGCGCCGCGCGGCCAAGGCCAATCGACAATTCGGCCCGTGACGAATGTCGCGCCGGGAGCGTGAAGCGGTCGCTTGCAGCCCTTTTCCACGCGGACGAGTCGGGGCATACAGGGTACATGACCGACTCGCTTCTCCTTCCCGACGGAACGTGGCCCGAGCTCCAGCCGGGCTGGGTGTGGCTCTGCGGCGCCGGTCCCGGCGATCCCGGGCTGTTGACACTGCATGCGCTCAACGCGCTGCGGCAGGCCGACGTGGTGATCTACGATGCGCTCGTGCAGGAGGCGATCCTCGACTGGGCGCCGGGCGCCGAGACCATCTATGCCGGCAAGCGCGGCGGCAAGCCGTCGGCCAGCCAGCGCGACATCTCGCTTCGGCTCGTGGACCTCAGCCGCGCGGGCAAACGGGTTCTGCGGCTCAAGGGGGGCGATCCGTTCGTCTTCGGTCGAGGTGGCGAAGAGGCGCAGACGCTGGTGCAGCATGGTGTCCCGATCCGGATCATTCCCGGGATCAGCGCGGGAATCGGCGGGCTGGCCTATGCCGGGATCCCCGTGACCCACCGCGACGTGAACCAGGCGGTCACTTTCGTCACCGGTCACGACCAGTCCGGCGCGACGCCCTCGTCGCTTGACTGGCAGGCGATCGCCCGGGGCAGCCAGGTCATCGTGATCTACATGGGCATGAAACATGTCCGGCAGATCAGCAGCGCCCTGATGGAGGCCGGGCGTCCGCCCGAGGAACCGTGTGCCGTGGTCTGCTCGGCCACGACGAGCGCGCAGGAGGTTCTGGAGACGACGCTTGCGCGGATGCCCGCGGACATCGAGGCCAGCGGCATGGAACCGCCCGCGATCCTTTGCGTCGGGCGCGCCGTGCTGATGCGGCAGGTGCTGGACTGGCAGGCGATGCTGGCGGGGGCGGCGCCGCGCGATACCGATCCGCTGGGCCGGGGGCGCCCCGCCGAGGCGTCATGACGGCCCGACAGGTGACCTGCCGGGGGTTTCACCCCCGGACCCCCGAGGGTATTTCGACCGAGAAGAAACCCCGGAAGGAAGCATGGCGAGCGGCCTGATCATCGCGGCGCCGTCATCGGGCGCGGGCAAGACGACCGTGACGCTCGCGCTTCTGCGGCTGCTGGCGCGTGATGGCGTGGCGGTTCGCGGGGCGAAGTCCGGGCCCGACTACATCGATCCGCGCTTTCACGAGGCGGCCTGCGGCGCGACCTGCGTGAACCTGGATGCCTGGGCCATGACGCCGCCGCGCGTGGCGGCGCTGGCCGATGGCGCGGGCCTGTTGATCATCGAAGGCGCGATGGGGCTTTTCGACGGCGCCCCGCCGGACGGGCGCGGCGCGGCGGCCGACCTCGCGCGCCAACTGGGGCTGCCGGTGATCCTTGTCGTGGATGCCGGGCGGATGGCCGGCTCCGTCGCCCCGCTCGTCGCCGGGTTCGCGGGCCATGATCCCGGGGTGCGGCTGGCCGGCGTGATCCTGAACAACGTGGGCTCGGAAAGGCACGAGGCGATGTTGCGCCGCGCGCTCGGCCAGACGGGTCTGCCCGTGCTGGCCGCGCTGCGCCGTTCCCGTGATCTTGGCCATCCGGCGCGCCACCTCGGGCTGGTCCAGGCGGGCGAACGCGGCGATCTCGACACCTTTCTCGACACGGCGGCGGATGCTTTGGCGGCGAGCCTCGACCGGCAGGCCGCACTGGCACTGGCCGCGCCCCTGCCCGCGGCTGCGCCCCATGCCGGGATGCCGCCGCCCGCGCGACGCATCGCCGTGGCGCGCGACACCGCCTTCGCCTTCACGTATCCGCACATGCTGCAGGACTGGCGCGCCGCCGGTGCGGAGCTTCGCTTTTTCTCTCCCCTGGCAGACGAGCCCGTACCGGAGGCGGATTTCGTCTTCCTGCCGGGCGGCTACCCCGAGCTTCACGCCGGCCGGATCGCGGCGGCGGATACCTTCATGGCCTCGCTGCGCCGCGCGGCGCGCGACACTGTCATCTACGGCGAGTGCGGCGGCTACATGGTGCTGGGCACCGGTCTGACGGATGCCGACGGGCAGTGGCACGCGATGGCCGGGCTGCTGGGTCTTGAAACCTCCTTTGCCGAGCGAAAGCTGCATCTGGGCTACCGTCGGCTCGTGCCATTGCGGGGTCCGTTCGACCGCCCGCTCGCCGGTCACGAGTTCCACTATGCCAGCACGCGCGCGACCGAGGGCCGGCCGTTATTCGACGCGACGGACGCCGAAGGCGGCGCCCTGCCGCCCATGGGGCTGAGCGAGGGGCACGTGCACGGCTCCTTCGCGCATGTGATCGATGCGGCGCCATCCGTGCTTGAAGGTCTGAACGAACCCGTTTAGCACGCGGGTCATGACCGATCGCACCATGCCCATCGACGACAGCCGCGCGCGCCGCAACGTCACGGTACTCGTGGCCGCGCAGGCGATCCTCGGGGCTCAGATGCCGATGATCTTCGTCGTGGCCGGGCTCGCCGGGCAATCGCTGGCGGGAAACCCGTGCTTCGCCACCCTGCCGATTTCGCTCATCGTGCTGGGTTCCATGCTGGCGGCCACGCCCGTCTCGGCCATCATGCAGCGCTACGGCCGGCGCGCGGGATTTTTCCTCGGCGCCGCCGCCGGCGCAACCGGCGGGGCCATCGCGGCCTGGGGGCTTCACCTGGCGTCTTTCCCGGTCTTCCTGCTGGGCAGCCTCGTCACCGGTATCTACATGTCCGCGCACAATTTTTATCGCTTCGCCGCCGCGGATACCGCCAGCGACGCGTTCCGGCCCAAGGCGATTTCCTACGTGATGGCCGGGGGGCTTCTCGCGGCGATACTGGGGCCGCAACTTGTCAAGGCCACAAGCCAGGCATTGATCATCCCGTTCCTTGGCACCTATCTCGGGGTGATTGTTCTCAACGTTGCGGGCGCGTTCCTGTTTCTCTTTCTCGACATCCCGAAACCGCCGGTCCCCTCGGAGGACGCGCCGAAGGGGCGCACGCGGTGGGAGCTGATCACGACCCCGCGGATCGCGGTGGCCGTGATCTGCGCGATGGTATCCTACGCGCTGATGAACCTCGTGATGACCTCGACGCCGCTCGCGGTGGTCGGCTGCGGGTTCGACGAAGGCAACGCCGCCGACATCGTCAGCGCCCACGTTCTGGCCATGTACATGCCGTCGTTCTTCACAGGCCACCTGATCGCGCGGTTCGGCGTCGAGAAGATCGTCGGGACCGGCCTGATCATCCTTGCCGCCGCGGGAGCGGTCGCGCTTCAGGGCGTCGCGCTGGAAAACTTCTTCGTCGCGCTTGTCCTGCTGGGGGTCGGCTGGAATTTCGGCTTTATCGGCGCGACAACGATGCTGGCTGGCGCGCACGAGCCGCATGAACGCGGCAGGATGCAGGGCCTCAACGACCTGCTGGTCTTCGGCGGGGTCACGGCGGCATCCCTCGCCTCGGGCGGGCTCATGAACTGTTCGGGCGGCACGGCCCAGGCGGGTTGGGCCTCGGTCAACCTCGCGATGATCCCGTTCCTGACGCTTGCGGGCGGCGCGCTCATCTGGCTGGCGCTGCGCCCGCGCGAGGCATGATCACCACCGCCCCGTCAGCGCGCTCCCGATCAGCATGAGCCGGTCCCGCGCCGGGGATATCTCCAGTTCCCCCGCGCCCACGCGGCCCGGGGACCGCGCGGCACGCCGCAGCACCGCCGCTGCCTGCGGCATCTCCAGCAGGGCGGGGCGCAGCGCCGCCGGCACCCCGGCGCGCCGTGCCTCGCGCAGCGCCTCGAGCCCCTCGCGCGCCAATGCGCGCACCCCGTCGTGCGTGCCATCCACCAGCGGTATCCGGCCCGCCTTTTCCAGCGCGGGAACCGCGCGCAGCCAGCTCGCGAGGCCGAGCGCGTAGCCCGCGCGCTGCAACGGATCTTCCGGCCCGTCACCCAGCCCGAGCGCGGCCGTCACCACGAGGTTTCCCGACGTTTTGCCGATGTAGTCGCGGAAATGCGCGATGTCCTCGAACGGCTCGCGGTAGATGTCCCACCGCCGCGCCTCGACCAGCGCATCCAGACGCGCCGCGCCGCCCGGGTCCAGCATCCGGGACAGGGGGGTGGCCACCTCGTGCCGGCGCACCGGGCCGCCACGGCGCATCTCGTCAAGCGCGTCCCGCCACCATTGCAGGCGCATCTCGGCGATCATGCTTTCCTGCGTGACCCACGGCGCCCGCGCCACTTCGAGATTGAAGGCATGGACGGCGAAAAGCACCGCGCGCGCCGCCGGCGGCGCCGCCATGACCGCGCGGAACCTGTCCGGCGCGCCCCGCTGCACAAGCTCTGCGCAGCCCTGTATGTCTTGATCGAAAGCCATGCTGCAACCTTATGGCGGCGGGGCGGCGCGGCAAGCCCCGCCGCGCGGCGCCGCATGGCCGCGGCCCCCGAAAGACGGCCGCACCGGCCCTGTCACGCCATTGCCCCGGCGTGCAGGAGCTTCCAGTTGATCGCGTCGAGCAACGCCTCGAAACTCGCGTCCACGATGTTGGGGCTCACCCCCACGGTGGACCAGCGGCGTCCCTGCCCGTCCTCGCTGTCGATGATGACACGCGTCACCGCCTCGGTGCCGCCCTGCGTGATGCGCACCTTGAAATCGACCAGCCGCATGTCGTCGATGACACCCTGGTAGCGCCCCAGGTCCTTGGCCAGCGCCTTGGCCAGCGCGTTCACCGGCCCGCGGTCACTGCCCGTCCTGTCCATGGATTCGGATACCGACAACTTCTTCTCGCCATCAACCTTGACCACGACGACGGCCTCGGACAGCGACACTGTCTCGTTGTACTTGTTCTTCCGCCGCTCGACCGTGACCTTGTAGCGCTTGACCTCGAAGAAGTCCGGCAACTGGCCCAGTTCACGCCGCGCCAGCAACTCGAAACTGGCCTGCGCGCTGTCATAGGTATAGCCGCGGTCCTCGCGCCGCTTGACCTCGTCGAGGATGCGCGGCAGCGCCGCGTCGTCCGGCGCCACCTCCAGCCCCGCCTCGGCCAGCCGCCGGCGCAGGTTCGACTGGCCCGCCTGGTTCGACATGGGAATGACCCGCGCGTTGCCGACGAGCGACGGGTCGATATGCTCGTATGTCGACGGGTCCTTGAGGATCGCGCTGGCGTGCAGCCCCGCCTTGTGCGCGAAGGCCGACGCGCCGACATAGGCGGCCTGCTTCATCGGCACCCGGTTCAGGATCTCGTCGAGCAGCCGGCTGGCCTGCGTCAGCCCGCTCAGCGCCTCGCGCGTCACCCCGATCTCGTAGCGGCTTGCATATGGTTCCTTCAGCAGCAGCGTCGGCAAAAGCGCCGTCAGGTTCGCGTTGCCACAGCGTTCGCCCAGCCCGTTCAGCGTGCCCTGCACCTGCCGCGCCCCCGCATCGACGGCCGCAAGGCTGCCGGCCACGGCGTTCTCGGTGTCGTTATGCGTGTGAATGCCCAACCTGTCACCGGGGATGCCCGCCGCGATCACCTCGGCGGTGATCCGGCCGATTTCAACCGGCAGGGTGCCGCCGTTGGTGTCGCACAGCACGATCCAGCGCGCCCCGGCCTCCAGCGCCGCGCGCAGGCATTCCAGCGCATAGGCCCGGTTGGCCTTCCACCCGTCGAAGAAATGCTCGGCGTCCAACAGCGCCTCGCGGCCCTGCGCCGCGATATAGGCGACTGACCGGGCGATGTTCTCGACATTCTCGGCCAGCGTGATGCCCAACGCGCGCTCGACGTGGAAATCATGGGTCTTGCCCACAAGGCAGACGGACGGCGTGCCGGCATTCATCACCGCCGCCAGCACGTCGTCATTCCCGGCGCTGCGGCCCGCCCGCTTGGTCATGCCGAAGGCGGTCAGCGTGGCCCGCATTTCCGGCGCCGCCTCGAAAAAAGCGCTGTCGGTGGGGTTGGCGCCCGGCCAGCCGCCCTCGATGTAATCCACGCCCAGCCGGTCAAGCGCCCCGGCGATCTGTTTCTTTTCGGAGGTCGAGAAACTGACACCCTGCGTCTGCTGCCCGTCGCGCAGCGTGGTGTCGTAGAGGTAGAGCCGTTCCTTGGTCATGAGCACTCCCCCCCGCAGCATGGCCTTTGCGCGGGTTCAAGGCGCACTTTTGCGCCGCCGCGCAGCGCCCGACCGCCCCCCCGGGCGGGCGCTTTTGCAACGTCGCAGTCCCGCGCCATCATCGGAGGTGTCTGGCGGCCATAAAGTGCGCCGAACAGCGGTTGCAGCGCCCCCCCGGCGGTCGGGCCCTGCGCGGCAGGCAGGCGAGGTAACGAAAAGCGCGTCACTTCAATGCCTCCAGCTTGGCCGGGTCAAAGCCCGCACCGGGGATCAGCTCCACCCCCTCCTTGCTCATGCGCACTTCGACTCCGGCATCGACCAAGGCGGCCTTGAGACGGTCGACCTCGGAAAAATCTTTGTTTTGCATGGCGGTCTGACGGGCCTTGAAAAACCGGGTTTCAAGCCCCGAGAGGTCGGCCTCGGGCAAAGCAGCCCAGTCGCCCAAGTCGGGTTCAAGCAAGCCGAGCAAATTCGCTGAACCCACAAAGCGCGATGCATCTTCAAACCATGTCATAGCTACTGCATTCGCTTCGGGCACTGTCCATTTCGACCCTGCTTTTTGGAAAAGTGCCTGGCCAGCGTGCGCCAGGAAATTCAAGGCGCCCGCTGTATTCAAATCATCCGCAAGAAAGTCCGTCACCTCTTCAAAGGGCTTAGCCGGTTCAACGCCTGCGAAAAGCCCACGCCAACGTCGCAACGTCTTTTCTGCCTCTTTCGCCTTCTCCGCCGTCCAGTCCATCGGCTTGCGGTAATGGGTCGAGAGGAACACGAACCGGATCACCTCCCCCGGTATGCCCTGATCCAGCAGATCCCGCACCGTGAAGAAATTGCCGAGGGACTTGGACATCTTCCTGCCCTCGACCTGCAACATCTCGTTATGCAGCCAGTAGCGCGCGAATTCGCCCTCGGGATGGGCGCAGCAGCTCTGCGCGATCTCGTTCTCGTGATGCGGGAACATCAGGTCGTTGCCGCCGCCGTGGATGTCGAAGCTCTCGCCCAGAAGCTCGTAGCTCATGGCCGAGCACTCGATATGCCATCCCGGCCGCCCCCGGCCCCACGGGCTGTCCCAGCCCGGCAGGTCGGGCGTCGAGGGTTTCCACAGCACGAAATCCATCGGGTTGCGCTTGTAGGGCGCGACCTCGACCCGCGCGCCCGCGATCATGTCGTCGACCGACCGGCCCGACAGCTTGCCATAGCCCTCGTGCCAGGATTCGACATCGAAAAGCACATGCCCCTCGGCCTCGTAGGCGTGGCCCTTCTCGATCAGCGTCTCGATCATGTCGATCATCTGGCCGATATACTGCGTCGCGCGGGGCATCTGCGTGGGCTCCAGCGCGCCCAAGGCGCCCATGTCGTCCAGAAACCACTGCGTCGTCATTTCGGTGATCCGGGCGATCTCGGCGTTCACGTCACCCTCTTTCCCCACGTTCTCGACCGCCCGCGCGTTGATCTTGTCGTCGACGTCGGTGAAATTGCGCACATAGGTCACATGGTCGGAGCCATAGACATGGCGCAGCAGCCGGTAGAGCACGTCGAACACGATCACCGGCCGCGCGTTGCCCAGATGCGCCCGGTCATACACGGTCGGACCGCAGACATACATGCGCACGTCGCCCTTATCCAAAGGCTCGAACGGCTCTTTCTTCCGTGTCCTCGTGTTGTACAGCTTGATCTCGGTCATGAAGCCCTCTCTGGCGCGCGCAGGATCCCGCGGCGGGCTTAGCAACTTACTCTCGTGGATGGAATAGAAGACCGGCCCGCCTGACGATGTCAGCAGGTAATGCAGCGAATGAAGGTGTCGGTGCGTGTGGTCATGAGCCACGGGGTACGCCGCCGTGGCCGCGGCGTCAAGCCATGATGCATCGCCCGCCCTGACGGCACGGATTCGGTTTGACTTTCGCACCGCATTGCGGCCACGTCACGGTAACAGCACGATGGGGGACCTCGACCAGTGAAAGCGTCAAACCGGATACGCGGGCTCACCGCCGGCGGCTCGGACGGATGGGATGTCTATTACCGCGCCAACCGGATGGTCGCGGCCGGTCAACCGGTCACGCAGCTGACCATCGGCGAACACGACGTGGGCACCGACCGCGGCATCCTCGACGCGATGCACGCGGCCACGCTGGCCGGGCACGTGGGATATTCCATGTTCAACGGCAATGCCAACCTGCGCGAACGCGTCGCGGCCCGGGTCGGCGACCGTACCGGCGTTCCGACCACCCCGGACAACGTGCTGGTCGTCCCCGGCGGGCAGGCGGGGCTGTTCGCCGCCCATCACGCCGCCTGCGACGAGGGCGATACCGCGCTCTTCGTCGATCCTTTCTACGCGACCTATCCCGGCACAATCCGCGCCGTGGGCGCACGGCCCGAGGCCATCCCGGCCCGCGCGGACAAGGCGTTCCGGCCCGATCCGGCAGACATCGCCGCGCGGGCACCGGGCGCGGCCAGCCTGTTGATCAACACGCCGAACAACCCCACCGGCGTCGTTTACACCGCCGCGACAATCGAGGGCATCGCGCGCGCCTGCGTCGATCACGACCTGTGGCTGATCTCCGACGAGGTCTACGACACGCAGCTCTGGCAGGGCGCGCACCTGACGCCGCGCGCGGTGCCCGGCATGGCCGAGCGGACGCTCGTCGTGGGCTCGCTGTCGAAAAGCCATGCCATGACCGGCAGCCGCATCGGCTGGGTCATAGGCCCGGAGGAGGTGATCGCGCACATGGGCAACCTGTCCACGCACACAACCTACGGGGTCGCCGGCTTCGTGCAGGAAGCGGCGTGCCATGCGCTCGACCTCGGCCCGGATTTCGAGGCAAAGATCGCCGCCCCCTTCCGCCGCCGCCGCGACCTCGTGCTGCGGCGGGTCGACGCGCAGGACACCGTGCACGCCATCCCGGCGGATGGCGGCATGTTCGTGATGCTGGACATCCGCGCCACCGGCCTGTCGGGCGAGGCCTTCGCGCGCCGCCTGCTCGACGACCACCTGGTCGCCGTCATGCCCGGTGAAAGTTTCGGACAGGCCGCCGCCGGCCATGTCCGCGTCGCGCTGACGGTTGCAGATGACAGGCTTGCAGACGCCATCGGCCAGCTTCTTGACCTTGCGCGGCGCCTTGCCAGCGCATCCGCCACCGGGTGAGCGGCGCCCGACCGGTCCGGTCCGCGCCCGCCGTAAGGTCAACCGCGGAACCCGGTCGCAACCACGAATTTCTCGGAACTGTCGGCGCGTGATGCCGGCGGCTTCACGTTGACCACCTTGGTGAACTTCCGCTTCAGCAACTTCTGCAACTCGCCCTCGGTCCCGCCGGCAAGCACCTTTGAAACAAAGGTGCCACCCTCGTCCAGCACGTCGAAGGCCAGCCACGCGGCCGCCTCGCACAGCGCCATGATCCGCATGTGATCGGTCTGCTTGTGGCCCGAACTGGCGGCCGCCATGTCGCTCATCACCACGTCGGCGCGACCGCCCAGCCATGCCTTGACCTTCGCGTCGGCCCCGTCCTCCATGAAATCGAGCTTGTGCAGCTCGACCCCGGCGATGGGCTCCACGTCCTGCAGGTCGATGCCGAGGATGTAGCCCTGCGCCTTGCCCTGTTTCTCGCCGCGGGCGTTCACGCGCGGCACCGCCACCTGGCACCAGCCGCCGGGCGCGCAGCCCAGATCGACCACGCGCGCGCCGGGCACGAAAAACCGGTGCTTGTCGTCAAGCTCCATGATCTTGAAGGCGGCACGGCCCCTGTACCCCTCGGCCTGCGCGCGTTTCACGTACGGGTCGTTCAATTGCCGTTGCAGCCAGCGCGTCGATGACGGCTTGCGGCCCCGCGCCGTCTTGACCTTCACGGTCAGGTCACGCTGCCCACGCCCCGAGGTGTTTCGGCCATCCGGTTTCTTCGCCATTGCAGTTCCCTTCACACCCGTCAGGCAGTTTCATCCGCCAGCACCCCGTCCGCCGCCATCTGCGCGTAAAGGATGCCCTCGCGCAGGCCGCGGTCGGCCACCGACAGCCGATCGGTGGGCCAGCATCGCAGGAGTGCCTGCAGGATGGCCGATCCCGACATGATCAGCGCCTGCCGGTCAAGCCCGATCCGCGGATCGCGGCGCCGCCCGACCGGGCCCAGTGCCAGATACGTCCGGATGACGCGGTCGATCTCGTCGCTGGTCATGGTCAGCCCGTCAACCTTGTTGCGGTCATAGCGCCGCAGGCCCAGATGGCTGGCGGCCACCGTCGTCACCGTTCCCGACGTGCCCACGATCTGGAAGCCCTCGCGCGTCTGCTCGTGCTTGTAGGGCGCGAACTCCGCGAGGTTCTCCTCGAAAAACCAGCTCATGAGCGCGAAACGTGCGCTGTCGTCCTCCACGTCGTGGAACTGGTCGCGCAGCGTCGCAACGCCCAACGGCACGCTGATCCAGTCCACCACCCGCGCCGCGGGAAAGTCGGGGTCGGTCGGGGCGAACCCCGCATGCATCCGCATGATCGAGCGCGCGCGCTCGCGCCGCGGCACGCCGGTCAGGTCGATCCAGACCAGCTCGGTCGACCCGCCGCCGATATCGACCACCAGCAGCTGGTCCGTGTTCGCGCTGACCAGCGGCGCGCAGGACACCACGGCAAGCTGCGCTTCTTCCTGCGGCTGGATGATGTCAAGGTCAAGGCCCGTCTCGCGCCGCACCCGCTTCATGAAATCGGCGCCGTTACACGCCCGGCGGCAGGCTTCCGTCGCCACCAGCCGCATCCGGCTGACGTTGTTGCGCCTCAGTTTGTGATTGCACACCCGCAGCGCCTGTATCGTGCGGTGAATGGACGACCGCGACAATCGCCCGGACTTCTCAAGGCCCGCGCCGAGCTGAACAGATTTCGAAAAGCTGTCCACGACCTTGAACTGACTGCCCTCCGGACGGGCAACCAGCATTCTGCAACTGTTTGTACCCAGGTCGAGCGCAGCATAGAGCGGCGCCGACTCGGGCGGTGGGGGCGCGGGACGCTCAACCGGTTTCGGGAACGCGCCCGCACCTGCGGAGCGCCTGGGCGCCATACTGTCACGCCCTCCATATCGAGTTGATGACAAGGTAGTGTCTTCTGCACGCCCGCGCAAGCGTTGCCTCCAACCACATGCCCTCGACGGCTCGCCGAGATGTGACGCCGCCCCCCGTGGCGTGGCACGCAAACCCGGGTTACGGTCAACAAGTCGCATGACGGACGCGGATTGTCGAAATTCGACCCTGTCCACCCGCCCGTCTACATTAGATAGGGCCCATCTGGAACGAAGGAATCAGCCATGGTTGACGTCACCATCGTCTACTGGCGGGACATCCCCGCACAGGTCATCGTCGGCAAGGGCCGCCGGGGCGCGAAAAAACCGCTGCCCGAACGGTTCGAACAGGCGATCGACCGCGCCGCCATGAAGATCGGCGCCGAGGACACCGACGCCTACCTCGCCGAATGGCGCAAGGCCGATCCGTTCCATGTCGAGGGGGACCCCTCGCAGGTGGCCGAGGCCGAGGCGGCACGGCTGGACGCGGAGTATGATCAGGCGCGTATCAAGCAACTGATCGCGAATGATGGTTGGGCATGAACCCCAAAGCGCTATGGGAGGCCACGATGGCTCTTTTGAACTTCAAGAAGCGTGAGAAACCCGCGCCGGTCTCGAACGGCCAGCTCGAAGCCTTCCTGCAGGGCTATTCCATCGAGGTGATGCCGCGCACCGCCGAGAAGGTCGAGAATTTCCGCGACCTGCTGCCCGAGGGCACCCGCGTCTACATCGCGCATATCGAGGGCACGCCCATCGAGGACATGGTCGCCACCGCGCGGCGGCTTGCCAACGAGGGCTACCCCGTTATGCCGCATTTCCCCGCTCGGATCATCAAGGATCGCGCCACGCTGGCCGACTGGATCGCGCGCTACCAGGGCGAGGCGGGCGTGGATCAGGCACTCCTGCTGGCCGGCGGGGTTGAAAAGCCGCACGGCGATTTCGACTCATCCATGCAGATGCTTGAAACGGGCGAGTTCGACCGGGCCGGGTTCAAGCGGCTTCATGTCGCTGGCCATCCCGAGGGCAACAAGGACATCGACCCCGACGGCAGCCGCGCGAATGTCGATGCCGCCCTGCGGTGGAAGCAGAAGTTCTCGGAAACCACGGACGCGCAGATGGCACTGGCCACCCAGTTCGCCTTTGACGCGGGGCCGATCATCAAGTGGGCCGACGATCTGCGCGCGGCGGGCATCACCCTGCCCGTTCACATCGGGATCGCCGGCCCGGCCAAGCTTCAGACGCTCATCAAGTTCGCCATCGCCTGCGGCGTCGGCCCGTCGCTCAAGGTTCTCCAGAAACGCGCGATGGATGTCTCCAAGCTGATGATGCCCTACGAGCCGACGGAGGTGCTGACCGACCTTGCCGCGCACAAGGCCGCCCACCCGGACTTCAACATCACGAATGTTCACTTCTTCCCGCTCGGCGGGATCAAGGCGAACGCCAACTGGGCCATCGAGAACGGCGGCGCGTCCACCGTGCCCGCAAGTCAGCAAGGATAGCAAATGACGCGTACCGTAGTCGAAAGCAAGACCAAGACCGCGATCATCGGATTCGACGAACCTTTCTGCGTGATCGGTGAGCGGATCAACCCGACCGGCCGCAAGAAGCTCGCCGCGGAACTGGAAGCCGGCGATTTCTCGACTGTCGAATCCGACGCGGTGGCGCAGGCGAATGCCGGGGCCACCGTGCTCGATATCAACGCGGGCGTCGTCTACAACTCGAACCCCAACCCCAACGAGACAGAACCCCCGCTGATGACGCGGATGATCGAACTGGTGCAGGGCCTCGTCGACCTGCCGCTCTGCATCGACAGCTCGGTGCCCGGCGCGCTCGAAGCCGGGCTTCAGGCCGCCCATGGCCGCCCGCTGCTCAACTCCGTGACCGGCGAAGAGGAACGGCTGGAACTGGTCCTGCCGCTGGTCAAGAAATACAACGTGCCGGTCGTGGCGATCTCGAACGACGACACCGGCATTTCCGAGGACCCGGACGTCCGCTTCGCCGTCGCCAAGAAGATCGTGGAACGCGCCGCCGATTTCGGCATTCCCGCGCATGACATCGTGGTCGATCCGCTTGTCATGCCCATCGGCGCCATGGGAACCGCCGGCCAGCAGGTTTTCCGGCTGGTGCGCAAGCTGCGCGAGGAGCTGGGCGTGAACACCACCTGCGGCGCCTCGAACATCTCGTTCGGGCTGCCCAACCGGCACGGCATCAACAACGCCTTCCTGCCGATGGCGATGGGCGCTGGCATGACCAGCGCGATCATGAATCCGATCACGCTGCCGGTGAAACAGGCCGAGATCGAGGCCAAGAAGGCCGAGCTGGCCGCCGCCGGCATCGCCCTGCCCGGGGATATCGACGACGAAACCTTCTGCCAGCTGTTCAACCTCGGGTCCACCAAGCCGCGCCCCGGCAAGGAGATGGAGGCGATCCGCGCCGCCAACTTCCTGACAAACAACGATCCGCATGGCGGCGAATGGATCAGGTTCAACAAGGCCCCGCCGAAACCGGGCGAGGAAGCCGCCGGCGCCCGGGGCGGCCGCGGCGGCGGGCGGCGCCGCCGCCGCGCCTGAGACCACCGACATTCACAGCCCCGCGCCGCGGCGCGGGGTTGGCTTCCAACTCGCAGGGTTCCGACAGGGCCCGTTGCGGCCGCGGTGCGCGATCTGACGCGGTGCCTCAAGGCGCGGCGACCATTGTCATCGCCGGCCCCCACACGGCAGATCGGGCAAGTTGATCAGGGGTCGCGTCGCGCCGGGCCCTGCCGCGCTGTGAAGCGCCCCGCCGGTACACGACCTTGAGTTTCAGGCCAGGCCCATGTCCCGCGCCAGCATCGCCGCATGGGTGCGGTTGCGGGCGCCCAGCTTGCGCGACAACGTCTTGAGATGCAGCTTGACCGTGACTTCCTGAATGTCGAGGTCCCGCGCGATTTCCTTGTTCGACTTGCCCTCGGAAATGCCCCTCAGCACATCCATCTCCCGCGGGGTCAGGCTGACCGGGGCGGTTTCCTGCTTGCCCGTCTCGAGGAATTCGAGCGGCGTGTACGTTTCGCCGGTCAACATGTGCCGAACCGCCGCGATCAGCGTGTCGGGGGCAAGCGTCTTGGGCAGGAAACCCGCGGCGCCGGCACCTAGCGCACGCCGCGCCACCTCGGGCGGCGCTGTCCCGGAAAGGATCGCCACCGGGCATGACGCCTGGGCCTTCATCCGCGCCAGCCCGGAAAGCGTGTCCATCCCCGGCATCGCGTAGTCGAGCAGCACGATATCGAACGGCCCCCGCGACTGTTGAAGGCGCAGGGCCTCGTCCAGACTGCTGGTCGCGACCACGTCGAAGCCGCCCTGCTGACGCAGGTACTCGGCGATTGTTTCACGAACGAGGTCATGATCGTCGGCTAACAGAAGCCTTTTCATCTCAGCTCTATCGCGCTCGGCGGGCCATCATGCAACCGAAAGCGGATCTCCTACATGCGATACCGAACGTGCGAACGTCACCCTCAACCTGGTACCTCGGAATATTACCCGTGTCGCGTTTCAAGTCACGTACTACACTTTGTATCTTAACCCCAACCTATACGCCTGAATAGGGGTATGGATTTTTATCGCAGGGCCGTCACGACTGGCCGTGCCCGTAAAGGTTTTGCAATGTTCTTTTACCCTCTCCGTCTCTTTGGCATTTGCCTTCTGGCGACATCTTGCCTGTTCCCCGCCCCCCACATCAAGGCGGCGGACAGCACATCCGGACCGGGTCGCACGCTGCTGACCCTCGAATGGCCGGGCTCTGGCGGCCGGGACAACCGCGTGGAACTGAGCCTGCCGGATCTCAAGGCCCTGCCAGCCGCCTCCTTCGAAACCCCCACGATCTGGACGGCCGGCGTCCAGCGTTTTACCGGTGTCCGGCTTCACGACCTGCTGGAAGCGCACGACATCGCATCGGGTCAAAACGCGGCGGATGGCGTCGAACTGGCCCTGCATGCGATAAACGACTACAGGGTCTTCGTTCCCCTCTCGGAAATCAGGGCCGATGGGGCACTCGTGGCGTATGAACGCAACGGCGCGCCCATGTCGCGCCGGCAAAAGGGGCCGCTCTGGGTCGTGTTCGATTACGACTCCGATCCGGACCTTCGCCGCGAGACGATCTACACCCGCAGCATCTGGCAACTGGACCGCATCGTCGTCTCGCGTTAATCAGGGCGGATCTTCGACACGGAACCGTGGCCATGACCGCCCGAAACCTGCTCAACCGGACCCTTGGGAAACTGATGCGCAGTCATGTTCAACTGGCTGCCTTCACCGCGCTGTCGGCCGTATGCCTGCTGGCGACGGTCGCCCTGACCCTGCAGGTCTTTTTCCAGCTCGACGCCTACGGCAGCGCGGATCGCGACAACGTCGAATGGAGCATGGCCCAGCTCGAGGTCGATCAGGTAAAGCTGATCCTCGCGGTCGAGGATGCGGACCCGCCCGAGATACGCCGCCGCTTCGACGTGTTCTACAGCCGCGTGGGAACGCTGCGCAACGGCC
>JAVLCJ010000035.1:0-26156 GCA_031580875.1 Roseovarius sp. | reverse complement strand
GCATGTCGGCGGCCATCTTCCTTGTCCTGAACGGCATCGCGGGCTGACCCGGCCCGGCGATCCGCCGGCCAATGCGCGGTTGCACGCCGCCGCGCTCCCCGGGCATAGAGGTTCGCGAACAGACAGGAGGGGCAGCCCATGCCGCATATCGTCATCGAACATGCCAAGGGGCTGGAGGCCAGCCACGATCTGCAAGCCCTATGCGATGACACGTGGCAGCGTTTTGCGGATCACCCGTCGGTCACGGGCCCCGAAACCGTGCGCGTGCGCACCATCGCCGCCACCGCGTCGCGCATCGGTGTCAGCCCGCAGACATTCGCGCATGCCACGCTTCTCCTGATCCCCGGCCGCCCCGAGGAAATCCGCGGCGAGCTGGCGCAGATCGTCATGGACGCGCTGCAGTCCCATCTGCCCGATGTCGGCAGCCTGACAGTGCGCCTGACAGACTTGAACCCGCCCTACCTGAAACGCATGTTGTAACTGGGCCAAAGGAGGACAGAATGGACGACCAGACCCGGATCGAACTCGAAGCCGCGGCATTCCGCACCCTGCGCGAGCACTTGATGGAAAAGCGGACCGACGTGCAGAACATCGACATGATGAACCTTGCCGGGTTCTGCCGCAACTGCCTGAGCCGCTGGTACCAGGAAGCCGCGAACGAACGCGGCATCGAGATGGACAAGGAGGAAGCGCGCGAGATATTCTACGGCATGCCCTATGCCACGTGGAAGGACACCTACCAGACCGAGGCTACCGGCGCCCAGAAGGAGGCCTTCGAAACCTCGTTCGCGGAAAACGTGGGCAAGCCGGACTGAACCGCGCCCGCGCTCAGATCGGCACGAACCGGCGGCTGCCAGCGTCGTATTGCTCGACACCGCCGTCGCCGATATCGTGCCAAAGCCCGTGAAGGCTCATCCGGCCCGCGTCCACGGCGGCCTTCACGAACGGGAAGGTCATCAGGTTTTCTAGCGATATGAGCACGGCTTCCTTTTCGAGGGCGCGCGTGCGTTCGCCATCGTCGTCGATGTCCTTGACGCGTTCGAACCCCGGGCGCAGGATGTCCATCCAGCGGCCGACGAAACTGGATTCCTGCTCCAGCTCGGGCGCCTTGCCGGCGCACATGTCGTGGCACCCCTTCACCCCGCCGCAGCTTGAATGCCCCAGAACGACGACATGCGCGACCTTCAGCGCCGTCACGGCGTATTCCACCGCGGCCGAGGTGCCGTGTTGCCCGCCGCCCGTCTCGTAGGGCGGGACCAGATTGGCGATATTCCGATGCAGGAAGAATTCGCCCATGTCCGCCCCGAAAATGGACGTGACATGCACCCGGCTGTCGCAGCAGGAAATGACCATGGCCCGAGGGTGCTGCCCTTCGTCGGACAACCGTCGATACCAGGCCCGGTTTTGCGCGTATGTCGTGGCTTTCCAGCCATGATAGCGCTGAACCAGATAGGTGGGCAGCGGTTGGGCGATCTCCATGACATGACCTGCAACTTTGACGTCTCTTCGCCCGATAGACCGAAATCCGGGCGAATTCGAGAGAAAATATCGCGCCCCGGCAACTATTTCGGAACATTGCCGGTCCATTTTCAGCATGGCACGTGGGGGCGTGCAGGACAATGGGGTGAGCCTTGGAACGGATTACATCGCTCGAACAGCAAGAGCCGGTCGACCTGGATACCGAGCGGCTGGAACAACTTTACCTGGAACTCGGCAGCAAAGCGGCCGACAACGTCGTCTGCCGCGCGCTGGAGGAACTGGCCGCGCGCCTGTCCCGTGTCGGGCGCTGTCACGGCGAAGGCCGGCTTGATGACATGGTCAGGAACGCGCGCGGTGTCGCCGCCATGGCCGGCCAGCTGGGGATGCATCGTGTCGCCGCGGTGGCCAATGACGTGATCCGGTGTGCCGGCGCGGGCGATCCGGTCGCCCTCGCGGCGACGCTGGCACGGCTCGTCCGGCTGGGCGAACGCTGCCTGACCGAAATCTGGGATTTGCAGGATCTCACCATTTGACACCTTGCAGGCCACGCCAGCACCGCTAGGCTGGCGGAAAACCGGCCAAAGGTGTTCGCATGACAGATGGATTTGCCCCCGGCGACTCGCCGGCACTACCGCTTCACGTGATCGAGAAGGACGCGCTCGGGTCCTGGCTAGATACCCAGCCGGCCCCGGTCGCCGCGTGGATCAGGGCCAACGATTTCGACGCGGCACCGGGGGCCACGCTGACCGTCCCCGACAGCGACGGCCGGATCGTCATGGCGGTCGTCGGCGACGGCACCGCCGAGGCGCGGGCGCGGGGGCGCTTTCACCTTGCCGCCGCGGCGGGCAAGTTGCCGGCAGGCACCTACCGCTTCGAGGGCCTTCGCCCGGACCGAGCCGAGGAAGCGGCGCTTGGCTGGCTGCTGGCGGGATACGGGTTCGACAGGTACCACGAACAGAAGCGGCCCGCGACACGGCTGGTCGCCCCTGACGGCGTGGACGCCGCGCGCCTTGAGGCCATCGCGGCGGGCGAGGCGCTGACGCGCGATCTCATCAACACGCCGGCCGCCGACATGGGACCGGCCGAGCTTGAATCGGCCTGCGCCGATCTCGCGGACAGGCACGGCGCAGCGATTCATGTCACGCGCGACGCGGCGCTGCTCGACGCGAACTTTCCCATGATCCACGCC
Source organism: Roseovarius sp. (assembly GCA_031580875.1). Lineage (GTDB taxonomy): Bacteria > Pseudomonadota > Alphaproteobacteria > Rhodobacterales > Rhodobacteraceae > Roseovarius. The sequence continues at coordinate 23,488 of JAVLCJ010000035.1, read as the reverse complement.
GTCGGGCGGGCCGCCGCCCCGTCCGCCGCGCCGCGCCTCATCGACATGCGGTGGGGCGGGGACGGCCCGGCGCTGACGCTTGTCGGCAAGGGCGTATGTTTTGACACCGGGGGGCTGAACCTCAAGCCCGGCAACAGCATGGGCCTGATGAAAAAGGACATGGGCGGCGCCGCGACGGTCCTCGGGCTGGCGCACATGATCATGGCGCTCGGCCTGCGGGTCAGGCTTCGGGTCCTTGTTCCGGCGGTGGAAAACGCGGTCAGCGGCGGCGCCTTCCGGCCCGGCGACATCCTGACCGCGCGCAACGGCAAGACGGTCGAGATCAACAACACCGATGCCGAAGGGCGCCTTGTCCTTGCAGACGCGCTCAGCCTCGGCGCCGAGGACACGCCTGACCTGATGGTGTCGATGGCCACGCTCACGGGCGCGGCGCGGGTTGCCGTCGGCCCCGACATCGCCCCGTTCTTCTGTGACGATCCCGGCGTTGCCGCCGCGATCGAGACAGCGGCGCAGCAGGTGGCCGACCCGGTATGGCGCCTGCCACTCCACGCGCCCTACGAGCCCCTGATCGAACCCGGTATCGCCGATCTGGACAACGCCCCGTCCGGGGGCTTCGCGGGCGCGATCACGGCGGCGCTGTTCCTGCGCCGTTTCACCGGCGAGACGCGGTATGCCCATTTCGACATTTTCGGATGGAACCCGACGGCGGCGCCGGCCCGCCCCAAAGGGGGTGTCGGCATGGGCGCGCGGGCGCTGCTTCAGGCACTGCCGGGCGTGCTGCCAGAATGACCCGCGCGGGCAACCCTTGCGGGATGCCCGCCTGCGGCGCGGACATGATATGACCGACACGCGCCAGACACCCGCCAACGGCCGCGTTGCCGCCGAACACCTGCGCGGGCAGGTCACCGCGCCCCGTTTCGTCGAGGGGACACGGCACCGTATCGCGTCCCCCGTGGCCGACCTGTTGCGCCGGCCCGGCGGCCCTCGCGACCGGCAATTGCTGATGGGCGAGGGCGTGACCTGTTTCGAAATCCACCAAGGCTGGGCCTTCGTGCAAGCGGCGCGCGACGGCTATGTCGGGTACCTGCTGGCCGATCATCTGGCCACCCCGCGCCGCCCCACGCACCGCGTTGCCGCGCGGGCCACCCACCTCTACGCGACGCCGGATTTCAAGAACCCGGAAATTGCCGCGCTCGGCCACGGAAGCCTCTTGCATGTCACGGGCCGGACGGGCCGTTTCGCCCGAACGCCGGAAGGCTACGCCCCGGCTGTACACCTCGAATCGCTCGAAAATCCGGCGGACGATCCGGTTGCCGTTGCGGCGCTGTTGCTCGGCACGCCTTATCTGTGGGGGGGCAATTCGGCCTTCGGCATAGATTGCTCGGGATTGATACAGGCGGGCTGCCTGGCCTGCGGCCTGCCCTGCCCCGGTGACAGCGATCAGCAGGCGGCGGTGCTCGGCGCGCACCTGTCCGACGCCGCGCCGCTGCGCCGGGGCGATCTGCTGTTCTGGACAGGACACGTAGCATGGGTGGCGGACCCCGAAACGCTGCTCCATGCCAACGTGCATCACATGGCCGTGGCCCATGAACCGCTGCGTGCGGCCATCGAACGAATCGAGGCGCAGGGCGACGGCCCGGTAACAGCGCGCAAACGGCTGGGAGGATGACAATGTCCGACGCGTACTTTCACCCCGTTTCGGGGTTCGACCTGCCACGCTTTGCCGGGGTGCCCACCTTCATGCGGCTGCCCCATGTCCCGCCCGGGCATGACAGGGTCGCGGATGTCCAGACGGGGCTGATCGGCGTGCCGTGGGATTCGGGGACGACCAATCGGCCCGGACCCCGCCACGCACCCCGGCAGCTGCGCGATTCCTCGACCATGATACGCGCCGAACACCCCACCAGCGGCATGCGGCCGTTCGAGGTGATGAACTGCGCCGACCTTGGCGACGTGGGGCCCAACCCCGCCGACATCATCGACAGCATGGCACGCATCACCAGCTTTTACGACAAGGTGAAAAGCAGCGGTATCCGGCCCCTGACGGCCGGCGGCGATCATCTGACATCGCTGCCTGTCCTGCGGGCGCTGGCGCGTGACACGCCCTTGGGCATGGTGCATTTCGACAGTCACACCGACCTGTTCCACAGCTATTTCGGCGGCTCCATGTACACCCACGGCACGCCCTTCCGCCGCGCGGTGGAGGAAGGGCTGCTCGACCCGGCCCGGGTGATCCAGATCGGGCTGCGTGGCACGATGTACGATAGCGAGGACCGTGATTTCGCCCGCGCGAACGGCATCCGCCTGATCCTGATCGAGGAATTCCATGAACGCGGTGCCGCCGACGTGATGGCCGAGGCCCGCGCGATCGTCGGCACTGGCCCGACCTATGTCAGCTACGATATCGACTTCGTCGATCCCGCGTTCGCCCCCGGCACCGGCACGCCGGAAGTGGGCGGGCCGAACAGTTACGAGGCGCTTCGGGTCGTTCGCGGGCTGGAAGGGCTGGATATCGTCGGCGCCGACATGGTCGAGGTGTCGCCACCCTTCGATCAATCCGGCGGCACGGCGTTCCTGGCGGTGTCGATCATGTTCGAATTGCTGTGCGTCATGGCGGGCAGCATGTCGCGTTCATGATCCCGGGCCGCCTGCGGGCGGGCCTGCACGCCCGCGCGGATCAAGCGGCTGACCGGGGGCGCCATGCATGGGCGCCCCCTTTGGCCTTCATGGCGCGACGGATCAGACCGCGAGGTTGGGAATGATCTGCTTCTTGCGGCTCATGACACCGGGCAGCACCACCGTGTCGCCCGTCACCTCGGCGCCAAAGCTCTTTTCGGCCACGGCCTTCACCGTCTCGTTGGGCACAAGCAGGGTGGCCTCTTCCTTCAGGATGTCCACGACGAAAAGCAGCACCTCGTCAACGCCATCCTCGGCCGCCACGCTCTTCATCGAGGCCATCAGGCTGTCCTTGCGCGACAGCACCTGGTCGGGCGCCGTGGTTTCCAGCACCGAGACGCGGAACTTGGTACCGCCGACCTCGTATTCCTTGCTGTCCATGCGGATCAGCTCGGCATCGGAAAAGGCGGAAACATCGGACTTGGCCGCGAACATCTCGGCGGCGTAATCCGACATGTCGATTCCCAGCTCCGCGGCCAGCTTGCCAGCCACCTCGCGGTCATGCGCGGTCGTCGTGGGGCTGCGGAATTCCAGCGTGTCCGACAGGATGCAGGTCAGCGCCGCGCCCTTGGCCCAGTCGGGCATCCGGGCCGCCTCGTCGCCCATCAGGTCCACCATGATCGTCGCGGTACAGGCCAGCGGCCGCACGGTGATGTCGATCGGACCCTTGGTTTCCAGACCCCCCGTCAGCTTGTGGTGATCGACGATCGCCTGCACGTCGGCACCGTTGATGTTTTCCGGCAGTTCAGCGGGATTGTTCGTGTCAACCACGACGCAGGGCTGGTCATCCGCCACGTCGTCGATGATGCGCGGCTTGGGAAGGTTCCAGCGGTCCAGCATGAAGGCGGCCTCGGTATTGGGCTCGCCCAGCAGGACGGCCTCGGCATCGCCGCCTTTCACGTCGTTGAGGTACCAGGCCCACAGGATCGGGGAACCGGTTGAATCGGTGTCGGGCGCCTTGTGGCCGAATACGAGCGTGGTCATGGTGTGCATTCCGTGTTTTGCTGTCGTTTCGTGAGAATTTGCGGCCTTATAGGAACAATCCCCGGGCTTGTCACCACCCGATGCTGCACCGCGGCATCACGCGGCGACCACGGCCTAGACCAGAAAGCCGACCGCCTGAACGACCAGCAGGGCAGCCACCCCGACAAGCGCATATCCCGCAAGCATCAGCAGCCCGTCGCGGGCAAACAACGCCACCGCGAAAAGCGCCAGCGCGCTGGCCAGCGTGGAGGTCAGGAAGGGCACGAACTCGATCAGCGGCATGAAGAAGGACACGATGCAGAAAAGGCAGAGGGCCGGCAGGTTCCACGGCCGGTCCGTCAGGAGTGTCAAGCGTTCGTTGATCAGCCGGTCGACACGCACCACGGTCGGTCGCATGACCGCCAGAACCCGCGCGAGCCGGGCCACGTGCAAGGACCGGTCAAGCAGAACGCGTGGCAGCCACAGCCGCCGGCGCCCGGTCAGCAATTGCAGCGACACAAGCCCGACGACCGCCGCCAGCAGCGTGGGCAGGCCGGGCACCGCTGACAGGGGCGAAACAAGGGCGATGCACGGCACCAGCAGCAGCGGAGTCAGGCTGCGCGCCCCCAGAATGCGCATGATGTCGCGCAACGACACGTGCCCGTCGCCCATTTCCGACGCGATCAGGTCAAGCATGTCGGTCAAGCTGCTATCCGACTTCAGGCCGGGCATGGGCGCTCCGCAATATGTGTGGTGTTCACTTGCGCACGGTATAGCAACTCCCGGGCGGGATGGCAGGCCGGAAATGCGGCGCGACACGGATAAGTTCCCGACCGTCCCGACCGCCGCGCCCAAGCATTTCGGACCGTTTGCTTGAAGAATCGGCACCCCCGGGCGATACGGTGGGTTCGCGGTCCGAGGTTGGCCATGCGGCGGCCGGACGGCTCCGACTTCCCCGGCATACCAAAAAATGACGACGGCTATATTGACAGTCTTTGCCACGGTGCCTAGCTATGCGCCGTTAGCACTCGATCGGAGTGAGTGCTAACGGCTCCCGCGAAGACGCGCGGGGCCGTTGAGGGAGAAACTTTGAGCCGAGGAGCCAAAGACATGGCATTTAAACCGCTGCATGACCGCGTCCTTGTCCGCCGCGTTGAGAGCGAAGAGAAAACCGCGGGCGGGCTGATCATCCCCGAAACCGCCAAGGAAAAGCCGCAGGAGGGCGAAGTCGTCGCCGTTGGCGCCGGCGCGCGCGACGAGGACGGTGATCGCATCGCGCCCGATGTTGCCGTCGGCGACCGGGTCCTGTTCGGCAAGTGGTCCGGCACGGAAATCACGATCGACGGCGAAGAGCTGCTGATCATGAAGGAAAGCGACGTTCTGGGCATCATCGACGGTGGCAAGGCCGCACAGGCCGCTTGAGCCCCGCGCTTCGTGAACTGAGACAGAAATAGAAGACATCAGGAGAAACAGATCATGTCTGCAAAAGACGTACGTTTCGATACAGACGCCCGCAATCGCATGATGAGGGGTGTCAATGTGCTGGCGGATGCGGTTCGCGTCACGCTCGGCCCCAAGGGCCGCAACGTGGTGCTCGACAAGTCCTTCGGCTCGCCGCGCATCACAAAGGACGGGGTGAGCGTCGCCAAGGAGATCGAACTGGAGGACAAGTTCGAGAACATGGGCGCGCAGATGGTCAAGGAAGTCGCGCAGCGCACCAATGACGAGGCGGGCGACGGTACCACCACCGCGACCGTGCTCGCACAGGGCATTGCCAAGGAAGGCATGAAGGCGGTCGCCGCCGGCATGAACCCGATGGACCTCAAGCGCGGCATCGAACTTGCCACCAACAAGGTCGTCGAGGCGATCAAGTCCGCCGCCCGCGAAGTCTCGGGCAGCGAAGAGGTCTCGCAGGTCGGCACCATCTCCGCAAACGGCGAAGAGGAAATCGGCCGCCAGATCGCCGACGCGATGCAGAAAGTCGGCAACGAGGGTGTCATCACCGTCGAGGAGAACAAGGGCACCGAGACCGAGACCGAAGTGGTCGAGGGCATGCAGTTCGACCGCGGCTATCTCAGCCCCTACTTTGTCACCAACTCCGACAAGATGATCGCCGAGCTGGATGACTGCCTGATCCTGCTGCACGAGAAGAAACTCAGCTCGCTGCAGCCGATGGTCCCGCTGCTCGAGCAGGTGATCCAGTCGCAGAAACCGCTGCTGATCATCGCCGAGGACGTGGAAGGCGAAGCGCTGGCCACACTCGTGGTCAACAAGCTGCGTGGCGGCCTGAAGATCGCCGCCGTCAAGGCGCCGGGCTTCGGTGATCGTCGCAAGGCGATGCTGCAGGACATCGCGATCCTGACCGGCGGGCAGGTCATCTCCGAAGACCTGGGCATGAAGCTGGAAAACGTCACGATGGACATGCTGGGCTCGGCCAAGACGGTGAACATCACCAAGGACGAGACCACCATCGTCGATGGCGCCGGCGAGAAATCCGAGATCGAGGCGCGGGTCAACCAGATCCGCACGCAGATCGAGGAAACCACCAGCGACTACGACCGCGAGAAACTGCAGGAACGCGTGGCCAAGCTGGCTGGCGGGGTTGCCGTCATCAAGGTCGGTGGCATGACCGAAACCGAGGTCAAGGAGCGCAAGGACCGCGTCGATGACGCGCTGAACGCGACCCGCGCCGCGGTGCAGGAAGGCATCGTCGTCGGCGGTGGTGTTGCGCTGGTTCAGGGCGCCAAGGCCCTCGAAGGGCTGCAAGGCGCCAATACCGACCAGACCCGCGGCGTCGACATCGTGCGACTGGCCCTCGAGCAGCCGCTCCGCCAGATCGCCGAGAACGCGGGCGTCGACGGGTCCGTCGTTGCCGGCAAGATCCGCGAAAGCAACGACACCAAGTTCGGCTTCAACGCGCAGACCGAGGAATACGGTGACATGTTCGCCTATGGCGTGATCGACCCGGCCAAGGTCGTGCGGACCGCGCTGGAAGACGCGTCCTCGATCGCCGGCCTGCTGATCACCACCGAAGCGATGGTGGCCGACAAGCCGCAGAAGGACGACGGCGGTGCCGGTGCCGGTGGCGGCATGCCCGACATGGGCGGCATGGGCGGCATGGGCGGCATGATGTAACCGACCGCCCGGTTAATGCTTTCAGGGGGCCGCCTTCGGGCGGCCCCTTTTTCATGGGCGCCCGACACGATCGCGACAGCGTGATTGTATCCGGCGCGGGTTTCCGGTCTACCCTGCGCGCATGCGCCTTGTCCTGCTGACCTCGCTCACCATGGTCGCCTTCGCCGCCAACTCGGTCCTGAACCGCATGGCCTTGGCCGGCGGCAGCATCGACGCCACGAGCTTCGCCGCGCTGCGGCTGGCCTCGGGCGCGGTGGCGCTCGCGGTGCTTTGCCATGTCCTGCGCGGGGCCATCGCGCTGCGCGGTCCCGGTCGTGTCACGGGCGTGCTGTCCCTGCTCGTCTACCTCTACGGCTTCTCGACGGCCTACGATGCGCTCGATGCCGGCATGGGCGCGCTCATCCTGTTCGGCGTGGTGCAGATCACCATGTTCGCGGGCGGGCTGATCGCCGCGGAACCGACACCGCCGCGCCGCTGGACCGGGGCGGCGGTTGCCTTCGCCGGGCTGGCGTGGCTGCTCTGGCCCGGCAGCGGCCCGGACGTGAGCGCGCGGCACGGCCTTCTGATGTCGCTCGCCGGCCTGGGGTGGGGGGTCTACTCCCTCGTCGGGCGCAACAATGGCGACCCGCTTCAGGCCACGGCCGCCAACTTCATCCTGGCGACACCGCCCGGTATCGCACTGGCATTCCTGCTGCCCGCCGGCCCCGCCGGAATGCACGCCTCTGGCGAGGGGATACTCTGGGCCGTGATCTCGGGCGTCGTCATGTCCGGGATGGGATACGCGCTGTGGTACCGCGTTCTGCCGGGGCTGCCGTCGTCGGTGGCGGCGGTCGCGCAACTGACCGTGCCGGTCATCGCCACGGCCGGCGGCATCCTGTTCCTGTCCGAGACGCTGACCCTGCCCTTCGTGATCGCCTCGGGGGTCGTTCTGGGGGGCGTGGCAATCGCCGTGCTGCCCCTTGGCCGTTGCCTGACGAGGTTTTCGAGCGGATCGTAAAGAACGTCGTGGCCTAACGCGACCCGCGGCAGGCTGTCGGGCTTGTATCGCAGCCCCGCCATTTCCGCGCGGGTCACGAACCGCCGGCGCGTGACGATCCCCTCGGGATCGCGCCAGTCATCGCTCAGCGCCCCGGATGCGATGGTGCAGCGAAAGAAAATCTCGACCTGGTGGACCCCCGCGGCCGGGCTTTGAAACTCGTTCACGAGGCAGGGCGGGCCCACGGCAATCTCGAGGCCGGTTTCCTCGTGAACCTCGCGCACGAGGTTATCCGGCAATGACCGTCCCGGCGCCGCCCCGCCGCCGGGCGCGCACCAAAGATCGCTGTGCGCCCCGGGGAAGGCATTGACAAGCAACAGCCGGTTTTCCTGCAGGATCACGGCACGGGCGGCAACGCGAATGGGCATGACGTATCCGGTCGGTCACAAGGCCCCTGTTCTTACGACCCGAATGCGCATATCTCAAGCGGCATGAAACACCTGCTCACCGTGCTTGCCCTCTGCCTTCCCGCGCCCGCATTGGCGGATTGCGTCGTGCTGCTGCACGGATTGGCCCGTAGCGATACCTCCCTTCTCGTCATGCAGGAGGTCCTCGAGGCCGACGGCTATGACACCTTCGCGCCCGATTACCCTTCGACCGAGGACAGGATCGCGCGGCTGGCCGAGGAAACCCTGCCCTTCGGCCTGTCCGTCTGCGGCGACACCACCGTTCATTTCGTCACCCATTCCATGGGCGGCATCCTGCTGCGGTACTGGCTGGCCGAGAACCGCCCCGCCAACCTTGGCCGGGTGGTGATGCTGGCGCCGCCCAACCACGGCAGCGAACTGGTGGATGAACTGGGCGGGCTCGACCTGTTCAGGTGGCTCAACGGCCCGGCGGGGCTGCAACTGGAAACCGGCCCCGGCGGCGTGCCCGAAACCCTGCCGCCCGTCGATTTCGAACTGGGGGTGATCGCCGGGTCCCGGTCGCTCAACCCGTATTTTTCTTCCCTGATCGACGGGCCCGACGATGGCAAGGTCTCGATCGCCTCCACCCGGGTCGCGGGCATGGCCGATCATATCGTCCTGCCGGCAACGCACACGTTCATGATGAACAACCCGCTGGTGATCGCGCAGGTCCGGGAATTCCTGGCCGAGGGCCGTTTCGACCACGACATGAACCTCGGGGATCTCTTCCGGCGAGGCGGCAAATGACGGCACCCGACTTGCGGCTGGTGGGCGCGTGCGTCCTGACGCCCGACGGGCTACAGGATCGGCCGCTCTGCCTTTCCGGCGGCCTTTTGCAGGAGTGCGCACCCGGCCGCGAGGTCGACCTGCGCGGTTTCATGGTCCTGCCGGGGATCGTGGATATCCACGGCGACGGCTTCGAGCGCCACCTCGCCCCCCGGCGCGGCGCGATGAAGGACATGGGCCAGGGCCTGCTGGCCACCGAGGCCGAACTGGCCGCCAACGGAATCAGCACCGCCGTCCTCGCGCAGTTCTACAGCTGGGAAGGCGGCATGCGCGGCCCCGATTTCGCGGAAAGCATGTTCACGGCGCTCGCCGATGTCGGCCCCCGTGTCGTGACGGACCTGCGCGGCCAGCTCAGGTTCGAAGTGGCGATGCTCGACGCCTACGACGCGGCGGCAACGTTCATGTCGCGCCACGCGATCAGGCATCTCGTGTTCAACGATCACCTGCCGCACGAGGCGCTGGACAAGGGCAAGCGGCCCAAGCGGTTGACGGGGCAGGCGCTCAAGGTTGGCTGCAACCCCGAGACCTACCTGGCCTTCATGCAGGACCTGCACGCCCGGATGCCCGAGGTGCCCGCCGCGCTCGACAGGCTGACGGCACGGCTGGCGAAGAACGGCGTGCTGATGGGCAGCCATGACGACCGTACCGCCGGTGACCGCGCGGCATGGCGCGCGCGCGGGGTGCGCATGGCCGAATTCCCCGAAACGCTGGACGCGGCAGAAGCGGCAAGGGCGGGCGACGACGCGATCATCATGGGCGCCCCCAACGTGGTGCGCGGCGGGTCGCATAACGGCAATGCCAGCGCGATCGACATGGCCGCGATGGGGCTGGTGGACGCGCTGGCATCGGATTACCACTACCCGTCGCTCAGACGCGCGGCGTTCCTGCTGGCCGACAGCGGCATCACCGATCTGGCCGGGGCTTGGGCGCTGATCTCAGACGGGCCCGCACGGCTGCTGGGCCTGCGCGACCGCGGCAGCCTGCGGGCCGGGCTGCGGGCCGATCTCGTGATCCTCGACGAAAAAACGCGCACCATCGGCGCGACCCTGTCGGGCGGCCGCGTCAGCTACATGTCCGGCGAGGCGGCGACGCGTTTCCTCGGGTAACAACCGATCACCGGGCACGGGGCGCGTGCCGCCGCTCAGGAACGCGCGGCGACCCGGTTCACATGTCCCATCTTGCGGCCCGGCTTCACCTCGGCCTTGCCGTACAAATGCAGCGCCGCGGCGGGCTCAGCGGCGATCTTCGGCACGTTGTCCATGTCCGCGCCGATCAGGTTTTCCATCGTCACGTCCGCGTACCGCTGCCCGTCGCCCAACGGCCAGCCCGCAACGGCGCGAATATGCTGCTCGAACTGGTCGACGGCACAGCCCTGCTGCGTCCAGTGGCCCGAGTTGTGCACGCGCGGCGCGATCTCGTTCACCACGAGGCCGCCGCGGGTCACGAACAGCTCGACCCCCATGACACCGACATAATCCAGCTTGTTGAGGATTTGCCCGGCCAGCAGCACGGCATCCGCCCGCTGCGCGGCGGACAGCCGGGCGGGCACGGTAGTGGTCCGCAGGATCCCCGCGCGGTGCACGTTCTCGCCGGGGTCGAAACAGGCGACCGTGCGATCCATGCCCCGCGCCCCGATCGCCGAAACCTCGTGCGTGAACTCGACGACCCCCTCGAGGATCGCGGGCGCACCGGCCATGTCGGCCAGTGCCTGCTCGGCATCCTCGACCGTGTCGATCCGCGATTGCCCCTTGCCGTCATACCCGAACCGGCGCGTCTTGAGGATCGCCGGCAACCCGATCTCGGCGATCGCCTCGGCAAGGTCGACCTCGTCATCGACGGCCGCGAACGGCGCGGTTTCAAGCCCCAGATCGGACAGGAACGCCTTTTCGGTCAGCCTGTCCTGGCTGACCCGCAATGCATTGCGCCCGGGCCGGACCGGCGCCAGCCCTTCCAGCGTGTCCAGCGCCGATGTGGGAATATTCTCGAATTCGTAGGTGATGACATCGACGGCGTCGCCGAACCGGCGCAAGTAGGCCTCGTCCTCGTAGGCCGCCTTGAAATGGTAATTCGCCAAGTGGCTGGCAGGCGGATCGCCGGTCGGGTCGTAGATGCAGGTCTTGAAGCCCAGCCGTGCGGCCGCGACCGACAGCATGCGGCCCAGTTGGCCGCCACCGAGGATACCGATGGTTGCGCCGGGGGTCAGGGAGTCAGTCATCTTGGGGTTCTTCCGGAATCGAGGCTGAAAGCGCGGCCCGCCATTCGTCGAGCCGCGTGGCGAGGTCAGGGTCACTGTTGGCAAGGATCGCCGCCGCCATCAACCCGGCATTCGCCGCGCCGGCGGCCCCGATGGCCATTGTGGCCACCGGGTACCCCTTGGGCATCTGCACGATGGAATAAAGGCTGTCCAAACCCGACAGCGCCCGGGTCTGGACGGGCACGCCGATCACTGGCACGCGCGTCTTCGACGCCATCATGCCGGGCAGGTGCGCCGCCCCGCCCGCGCCCGCGATGATGACCTGCAACCCGCGGTCAGCGGCCGTGCGCCCGTACTCCCACAGCCGGTCGGGCGTGCGATGCGCCGAAACGATCCGGGCCTCGTGCGCGACCCGCAATTCGTCGAGAATTTCCGCCGCCTCGCGCATCGTCGACCAGTCGGACTGGCTGCCCATGATGATACCAACCTTGACCTGCGCCATGTCGTGATCCCTGTTGTGGAATGGGCACTATACGCCTGCCCTCGGCGGAGTTCCAGCGCCCTCGGAAGGCCGGGTCGGCGAATTCGCGGTCACGCGCCGTTCATGCGATGATGTCGGGATACAGCCGATCCTCGATCTGGGTGATCCTGTCCTTGATGTTGAGCTTCTGCTTCTTCAGGCGCCGGACCGTCAGGGGATCGCTTGTCGCCTTGTCCTCGAGCGCGGTGATCGCCTCGTCAAGGTCGCGATGCTGACGGCGGAATTCCTCGAGCTCGATGCGCAGCACCTCGTCCGATTTGAGCGACAGGTCCTCGAAAGCGGTCATGGATGGCGATTCCCTCCGACGGATTAACCCGGGCAAGATAGCGGACGCGGGCCGCAAGGCAAAGACCTTGCGCGGTCAAGACGGAATACCCATATTTCCGGCAGGTTGCCGCAACGGGGCCTGAAACGGACTGTCGCTTATGAAACAAGGACGTGTCGATGACAAAGCTTTCCCTGGGGTCGCATCCCTACATGCTGGGCTTCGAGCAACTTGAACGGTTACTGGAACGAAGCGCGAAATCCGGCAACGAAGGGTACCCGCCTTTCAACATCGAACAGACCTCCGAGAACTCGTACCGGATCACGCTGGCCGTGGCCGGCTTCAGCGAGGCGGACCTGTCCATCACGCTGGAGGACCGGCAACTGGTGATACGGGGCCGGCAAGGCGATGACGGCGACGATCGCGTCTACCTGCACCGCGGCATCGCCGCGCGCCAGTTCCAGCGCTCGTTCGTGCTGGCCGACGGCGTGGAGGTCGGTGAAGCGGTCATGGAAAATGGCCTGCTCCACGTCGATCTGACGCGGGCCCAGCCCGAGAACGTCGTGCAGACCATCAAGATCAACAAGGGGTAAGCAGCATGGATACTCGTTACGAATTCGAAACCGGGGCGGAACGGCCCATCGTCTATGTCAGGTCCGTCAACGTGGCCGACCTGCCCGAGGATGTCCGCGAACAGGCCGAGGGGCGCGACCATCTTTATGCCGTCCACAGCGCGGAGGGCGAGAGGCTGGCGCTTGTCAGCGACCGGAAGCTCGCCTTCATCATTGCCCGGCAGAACGACATGGACCCCGTGACGGTGCATTGACCGGCAGAAGGCCGGATCACCCCGCCCCGGCCCCTTGCATCTGGTGGTGCGCGGTCGGGCGAAACCCTTTGTGAATGCAAGGCCGTACGGACCAAGGGCGCCCGAAGAAATCTTCGGGCGCCGCATATGCTGGATGTCCGTTCACGGCGGCGGGCTTCGCCCTTGTTCCGCGCGGGGAAAGACAGAAAAATCCGCATTTGCTGCCACGGGCCGGATCACCCCGTGATCCGGCCTTCTTTCACTGGTCAATTCCGGCGCTGCCTGCCATAGCTCGACCGAATCAAGCCAGAGCAGGGGAACTGGGCCGCCATGACACGCATCATCAACACTCTCGCCGAGATCGCCGAAGGCTACGACGCGCTGTTCGTCGATCTGTGGGGCTGCATGCATGACGGGGTCAAGGCCTTGCCCGATGCCGTGGCCGCGATGACGGCCTACCGCGCGACCGGCGGCAAGGTCATCCTTGTGACGAACTCGCCCAAACCGCGCGCCGGTGTCGCCGCCCAGATCAGGCAGTTCGGCATACCCGATAATGCCTACGACGCCATCGCGTCCTCGGGTGATTCGGCCCGCGCCGCCATGTTCCGTGGTGTGGTCGGCGAAAACGTCTGGTTCATGGGTGAATGGGACCTCGACGCCGACTTCTTCGAGCCCATGACGATCATCGACAACCCGGTCGCGATCCGGCGGGTTCCCCTGAAGGAGGCCGAGGGCATCGTGTGTTGCGGCCCGTTCGACCCGATGGCCCACCCCGACGAGAACCGCGCGGATTTCCTCTACGCCAAGCAGAAGGGGCTGAAACTCCTGTGCGCCAATCCTGACATCGTCGTGGATCGCGGCGAGGTGCGCGAATGGTGCGCCGGTGCCCTCGCCCGGCTTTATACCGACATGGGCGGCGAGAGCCTGTATTTCGGCAAACCGCACCCGCCGATCTATGATCTGGCCTATCGCCGGCTGGCCGCGCTCGGGCAGGACGTGGCGCGCAGCGCGATCCTCGCCATCGGCGACGGGATCCAGACCGACATCGCGGGCGCCGTGGGCGAGGATCTTGATTCCCTGTTCATTTCGGGCGGCCTCGCGGCTGCGGAAACGAAGACGACGGAGCAGCCCGACCCGGACGCCCTCGGCGCCTTTCTGGACAAGGAAGATTTCCGGCCGACCTACGTGATCGGACATTTGCGCTGACAAAAACCCTTGCCTTCGCTGCAACTGCAAAGTAATAAAGTTCCAACATCGGGCGTGAAAGCGTCCTAAAATTACACGATCACGGCACTTGGAGGGTCGGATGTTGGACAACATGCCGCGCGGAACCGTCACCATCGAGGAAATCGAAATGGGGATGACGCGTCATGTGCGCAAAGTCATCACCGATCGCGACATCGAGATGTTCGCGGAAGTCTCGACCGACCATAACCCGGTGCACCTCGACGATGCCTATGCGCAGGACACGATCTTCGAAGGCCGGATCGCCCACGGCATGCTGACCGCGGGCCTCATCTCGGCCGTGATCGGTGAACAGCTGCCGGGGCACGGCACCATCTACATGGGCCAGAGCCTCAAGTTCCTCGGCCCGGTCCGGCCGGGTGACATGGTGCATGCCGAAGTCGAAGTGACAGGCATCGATCATGCCAAGCGTCGGGTGCAGCTTGATTGCCGCTGCACGGTGGAGGGCAAGAAAGTGCTGGTCGGCGAAGCAACGGTTCTGGCCCCGTCAGGCAAGTTCGACTGACAGCCGTCCAACCGCGTGGCCGGCGCCCCGGCAATGCCCGCGTCATGCGCGGCAGACGGCGCGCGCGGCGCCGCCATGGGCAAATTCTTGCTCGAAGAAAATATGCGTTTTTTTGAATGTTTTTCGGGTGCACCGATCACGCTACCCGTGTCCTGCCATCAAGAGCAAAGGACATGAAACATGAGCATTCGAGCATCGGCCATCGTGGCCACCCTTGGCATCGCCCTGACCTGCACGGAAAACGCCGCTTTCGCCGCGCACGGGAACCCGTGGGCGGACGAAGATGACACCGTCAACGCCCGGTATCACGACACCAACCTCGAAAAGAGCGTGGACACCCCCGGTGAGGATGAAATGAACGGCGCCCTGTCGCGCAACGCGCACGGCAAGAGCGACAGCAGTCAAGGTCAGAGCGGTGCAGCCGGCGGCAACGGTGGCGGCGGCAACGGTGGCGGCGGCAGGAACTGACCCCGGGCAGCCGCGCCGCACCTTGATACGGCATGTCTTGAATCGCGAAATTCGTGTTAGACTGATGTCCCGTCGGGGATCGGCAAGCGCCGGTCCGGTTCAGACAAGGGAGGACAGACATGGATGTCATGAAAACGGCCGAACATGCCCGCGCGCTGCTCAGCTCTCACGGCGGCAAGGCCGAGGCCGAGGCGGCGCGCAAGGCCCGCGAATTCGAGGATGCCGGCCACAACGACGAAGCCGCGCATTGGCAGGCCATCCGCCGCGCGATCATGGAACAGCGCGGCCCGCGTCAGGCGTGACGTTCTCCGCGCTTGCACAGAGTGGCGCATGGGGCTACGCAAAGCCCCATGCGCATCATACGCGATTATACCTTTCTAGACCCGGCGGACAGGGGCGCCTCGGCGGCCATCGGCAACTTCGACGGCGTGCATGTGGGCCACCAGTCGGTGATCGACATCGCCCGGGAGGCGGGCGACCGGATCGGCGCGCCGCTCGGTGTCCTCACGTTCGAACCGCACCCCCGCGAATACTTTGCCCCCGGCGGCGCCCCGTTCCGCCTGATGGGCCGCGAGGCGCGTGCGCACAGGCTGGAAAAACTGGGCGTCGAGAAACTCTATGAACTCAACTTCAACGCCGGGCTGTCCGCTCTCACCCCCGAGGAATTCGCCCGCACGGTGATCGTGGACGGGCTGGGCTTGAAACATATCGTGGTCGGCGCCGATTTCTGTTTCGGCAAGGGCCGCGCGGGCAACGCGGAGCACCTCGAAGCTTTCGGGCGCCGGATGGGATTCGGCGTCACGATCGCCCGGCTTCTCGAAGGGTCGCAGGGGCAGGTGTCCTCCACGGCCATCCGGCAGGCCCTGTCCGACGGCCGCCCCCGCGACGCGGCAAAAATGCTGGGCCATTGGCACCGGATAGAAGGGCTGGTCATCGGCGGCGAGCAGCGCGGCCGCGACCTTGGCTACCCCACCGCGAACATGTCGATCGCGGGCCTGCACCCGCCGCGTTTCGGGGTCTACGCCGTGCTGGTGGACGTGCTGTCGGGGCCGCATCAAGGCCAGTATCACGGCGCGGCCTCCCTCGGGGTGCGCCCGATGTTCGAGGGCGATGTCCCGAACCTCGAAACTTTCATCTTCGATTTTTCGGGCGACCTCTACGGCGCCGACCTGTCGGTCGCGCTTGTCGAGTACCTGCGCCCGGAAGAGACCTTTGACGGGCTCGACGCCTTCATCGCGCAGATGGATGCCGATTGCGCGCAAGCGCGCCGGATACTGGCGGCACTATGACGACCGATCCGATCAACCGCGACGGGCTGCGCCCGCGTTTCTGGGAGGATACGCCGCTCTCGCGCATGACCCGCGAGGAATGGGAAGCCTTGTGCGACGGCTGCGGCAAGTGCTGCCTGAACAAGATCGAGGACGAGGACACCGGCGAGGTCGCCCTGACGCGCGTGGCCTGCCGGCTTTTCGATGACGCGACATGCCGGTGCGCAAGCTACGACACGCGGCACCGCTTCGTGCCCGAATGCATCACGCTGACGGCACGGAACCTTGAAAGCCACCTCTACTGGATGCCGGAAACCTGCGCCTACAAGCTGCTGCACCAGGGCAAACCGCTTTTCGACTGGCACCCGCTGATCTCGGGCCGCGCGCAAAGCGTGCACGACGCCGGCGTGTCCGTACAGAACGCGACCGTTCCCGAATTCGACGTCGACGATGACGACTGGGAACACCACCTGATCGAGGAACCCGGTTGATGAAATTCGCCTCGGACAATGCCGGACCGGCCCATCCCGACATCATCGCCGCGCTGGCCGACGCCAATGACGGCTTTGCCGCGCCCTACGGCAACGATGCGCGCATGGACGAGGTGACGGACCGCCTCCGCGACCTGTTCGAGGCGCCCCGCGCCAGCGTCTACCTCGTGGCCACCGGCACCGCGGCGAACGCGCTCGCGCTCGCCACGCTGTCACAGCCTTGGCAGACGGTGTTCTGCACGCCGCTTGCCCATATCCACAGGGACGAATGCAACGCGCCCGAATTCTTCACCGGCGGCGCCAAGCTGAGCCTCGTGGGCGAGGCCGACAAGATGACGCCGGCAGCCCTGCGGGACGCGATCGGCAACTGGGCGAAGGGCGACGTTCACGTGCCCCAGCACGGCCCGCTGGCGCTGACGCAGGCGACGGAGATGGGGCGCGTCTATTCGACGGCAGAGCTGACGGCGCTGACGGCCGTCGCCAAGGACCACCGTTTGCCCACCTACATGGACGGGGCGCGCTTTGCCAACGCGCTTGTCTCGCTCGGCTGCAGCCCGGCAGAGATGACGTGGCGGGCCGGGGTCGACGCCGTTTCGCTTGGCGGAACGAAGAACGGCTGCCTCGGGGTCGAGGCGGTCATTTTCTTCTCGCCCGAGAACGCGTGGGAATTCGAACTGCGCCGCAAACGCTCCGCGCATCTGTTTTCCAAGCACCGCTACCTGTCGGCACAGATGCTGGCCTATCTTGGCGATGACCTGTGGCTGACAATGGCCGAGCGGGCCAACGCCAACGCCGCGCGTCTGGCCGGGGGGTTGCGCACGGTCCCCGGCTGCCGTTTCCTCGCCGCGCCGCAAGCCAACATGATATTCGCCACCCTGCCCCGCGCCACGCATCAGAGATTGCACGCCGCCGGCGCGGTCTACGGGCTTTATGACGGGCCGCTGGAGACAGGCGACCCGGACGAGGCGCTGACCATGCGGCTGGTCTGCGACTGGTCGATCGACCATGACGCGATCGACCGGTTCATCGACACCGCCCGCGGCTGACGCGGGCCACGCCCCCGGCCGCGGTGGCGACGCACGGTGACGAAGGTCACACGGGCCACCACCCGGCACCGTCAACGGGTGCCGGGCTCATGCCGGCGCCGCGCCTCAGCCTTTCCTGAGCACCCGTTTGCCCAGCGTTTCGGCGATCTGCACGGCATTCAGGGCCGCACCCTTGCGCAGGTTGTCGGAAACGCACCACAGGTTCAGGCCGTTGTCGATCGTCGGGTCTTGGCGGATGCGGCTGATGAAGGTGGCGAAATCGCCCACGCATTCAACGGGGGTGACGTAGCCGCCATCCTCGCGCTTGTCGATCACCATGATCCCGGGGCTTTCGCGCAGGATGTCGCGCGCCTCGGCCTCGTCCAGATGGTCCTCGAACTCGATGTTGATCGCCTCGGAATGGCCAACGAAGACCGGCACCCGCACACAGGTCGCCGTAAGCTTGATGGCCGGGTCGATGATCTTCTTGGTCTCGGCGACCATCTTCCATTCTTCCTTGGTCTGCCCGTCCTCAAGGAAGACGTCGATATGCGGGATCACGTTGAACGCGATCTGCTTGGGATACACCTTGGGCTCGTACTCGTCGGTCGGGTTGTAGACCGCCTTGGTCTGGTCCCAGAGCTCGTCGATGCCCTCCTTCCCCGACCCGGAAACCGACTGGTACGTGCTGACCACGACGCGCTTGATCATCGCGCGGTCGTGCAGCGGTTTCAGCGCCACCACCATCTGCGCGGTCGAGCAGTTGGGGTTGGCGATGATGTTCTTCTTGGCATAGCCGTCGACGGCCTCGGGGTTGCACTCGGGCACCACCAGCGGCACGTCCGGGTCGTAGCGGTAGAGCGAGCTGTTGTCGATCACGACACAGCCCGCCGCGGCCGCCTTGGGCGCGTATTTCTTCGTCGCGTCCGACCCGATCGCGAACAGGGCGATGTCCCAGCCGGTGAAATCGAACGTGTCCAGATCCTGGGTCTTCAGCGTCTCGTCCCCGAAACTCACCTCGGATCCGAGGCTGCGGCGGCTCGCCAACGCGGCGACTTCGTCCACCGCGAACTCGCGCTCGGCCAGGATGGTCAGCATTTCGCGCCCCACGTTGCCCGTGGCACCGACGATGGCAACTCTGTAGCCCATGACGGGACTCCTTGTCTCAGCTCAGCTTGGCGCGGTGCATACCGCAGCGCAGCAAGGGATGAAAGGGCCAACCGTGCGGTCCGCCCCCGTCACGCCTTGAGCCGATAGCCGCGCGCGAACATCGCCCATGCCGCGAAGCCTACCGCCAGCGTCACGCTGACGCCGACACCCAGCCCCAGCCATGGCGAGCTGTCGGAAACCCCGATGACCCCGTAGCGCGCCCCGTCGATAAGGTAGAAAACCGGGTTGAAATGCGTGATCTCGCGCAGCCCCGGCGGCAGTGCATCGACCGAGTAGAACGTGCCCGACAGGAAGGCCAGCGGCATGATGACGAAATTCGTGATCGCCGCCATCTGGTCGAACTTGTTGGCGAAAATGCCCGCCACCATGCCAAGCACCCCCATGAAGGCCGCGCCGAGGATGACGAATGTCAGCGCCCAGACCGGATGCGCCACGCCGATGCCCACGAACAGCCCCAGACCGGCGCTGATGGCCACGGCCACCAGCAGCCCCCGGCCCACCGCGCCGGCGAGGTAGCCCAGCACCATTTCAATGGCGCTCAGCGGCGGCATCAGCGTGTCGACGATATTGCCCTGGACCTTGGAAATGACGATCGAGGACGACGTGTTGGCAAAGGAATTCTGGATCACGGTCATCATCAGGATCCCCGGCGCGATGAAAGTGGTGAAATCCACCCCCATCACGTCGCCCCGCCGCGGGCCGATCGCGATGGTGAAGATCATCAGGAACAGCCCCGCCGTCACCAGCGGTGCCATAACGGTCTGCGTCCAGACGTTTGCGAACCGCATGATCTCGCGGCGTGCCAGCGTGTAGAGCCCCAGCCAGTTCACCCGGCCGAACCGCCGTGTTCCCATGTCGTGCGTGTCCGTCCGATCCGCCCAGTCCACCATGCCGGCCTCCTTGCCCGTCCGATTCGACGCCTTGTAACTCAGGGCCGAGTGATTAGAATAGGGTGCGAGAGAATTTTTGCGGGCGGCGCGGGATGTCGTGCCGCCTTTTCCAGATGAAGGGTGAGCGATGTCCTGGAGCGACGAGCGCGTTGAACTGTTGAAAAGGCTGTGGAACGAAGGCCAGTCGGCCAGCCAGATCGCCAAGGAACTGGGCGGCGTCACCCGCAACGCGGTGATCGGCAAGGTCCACAGGCTCGGCCTTTCGAACCGTAACGGCACCGGCCCGGCCGAGGCCCCCAAGGAAGCGGCGCCGCAGCCCGAGGCGCCACCGAAAGCCGCGCCCAAGCCGGCCGCCAAGCCGGCGGCGCCCAAGCCGGAGCCCGAACCGGCGGAGCCCGAACCCGCCGCGGCGGACTCGGCACCCGCCAGCCGCGCCAAGACAATCATCCCGGCCGGCCAGCCGCTGCCACCGCAGCCCGCCGCGAACGAGATCGACCCCGAGGCGCTCGCCAAGGTCAGCGAGATCGAGAAGAAGGCCAAGCGGCTCAGCCTGATGGAACTGACCGAACGGACCTGCAAGTGGCCCGTGGGCGACCCGGCCACCGAGGATTTCTGGTTCTGCGGCCTGCCGGTAAAGGCGGGCAAGCCGTATTGCGAAGCGCATGTCGGCGTCGCGTTCCAACCCATGTCCAGCCGCCGCGACCGCAAGCGGTGACGGGTGGCGCAAATGTGGCGTAACGCTTAGACATTTCTTCACGGATGTCGTCCTAGGATGGGCCCGGCTGTTTATCGGAGGGGCCCATGACCAACTCCAAGGCGCTGGCGCGCATCTCCAACGCGGGCACGGACGATACGGCGTCACCCGCCGCGGGCGGGGCCGCCCGGCTGACCCGTCGGCAGAAAGCGGCGATCATCGTGCGTTTCCTGCTGAACGAGGGTGCGGATCTGCGCCTCGATGACCTGCCCGATCCCCTGCAGGAGGATCTGACCACGCTGATGGGATCCATGCAATACGTCGATCGCGACACGCTCGCCGACGTGCTGGCGGAATTCGCGCAGGAGCTTGACAGCCTCGGCCTGACCTTCCCCCGGGGCGTGGCCGGGGCGCTGTCGGCGCTGGATGGCCGCATCAGCCCGCAGACCGCCGCGCGCCTGCGCAAGGAGGCGGGCGTTCGCCAGTTCGGCGATCCGTGGGAGCAGGTGCGCGCCGCCGATCTGGATGCGCTCGTGCCGATCATCGACGGCGAAAGCACCGAGGTCGCGGCGGTCATGCTCGCCAAGCTCGACGTGGCCCGCGCCGCCGACCTGCTCGGTCGGCTGCCCGGGGACAAGGCCCGGCGCATCACCTACGCGATCTCGCAGACCGATGCCGTCACGCCGGAGGCCGTGGACAGGATCGGCCTGTCGCTGGCCGCGCAGCTGCACGAAGCCCCTGAAACCGCCTTTTCCGACGGGCCCGAGGAACGGGTTGGCGCGATCCTCAATTATTCGCAGGCATTGACCCGTGACACCGTGCTCGAAGGGCTGGACGAAACCGACAGCGACTTCGCCGCGCGGGTGCGCAAGGCGATTTTCACCTTCGTGCATGTCCCGCAGCGGCTCTCCCCCACCGACGTGCCCAAGGTCGTGCGGGCCGTGGACCAGCCCGTGCTCGTCACCGCGCTGACCGCCGCCGAGGCCGATGATGACCTCGCCCCGGCCGCCGATTTCGTGCTGTCGAACATGTCCAAGCGCATGGCCGAGGCCCTGCGGGAGGAGATCTCGGAACGCGGCGCTGTCCCCCCGCGCGATGGCGAAGAGGCCATGACGGCCATCGTGAACGCCATCCGCGCGCTCGAGGCCGATGGCGACCTGACCCTCACCATCCCCGACGAGGACGACGCCTGAGGCGCGGGCTCAGGCGGCCATCCCGTCGGTGAATTGCAGCCGGGCCAGCCGCGCATAAAGCCCGTCCTCCGCCACGAGGCTGTCATGCGTGCCCTGTGCCACGATCCGGCCATTCTCCATCACCACGATCCGGTCGGCCTTCTTGACCGTGGCCAGCCTGTGCGCGACGATGATCGTGGTGCGGGTGCGGGCCATGGCGTCCACCGCGTCCTGCACCGCGCGTTCGCTCTCGGCATCCAGCGCGCTCGTGGCCTCGTCCAGCAACAGGACCGGCGCATCGCGCAGGATCGCGCGCGCGATCGCGATACGCTGCTTCTGCCCGCCCGACAGCATCACGCCGCGCTCGCCCACGTAGGTATCGTAGCCGTCCGGCAACGCGGTGATGAAATCATGCGCGGCCGCCGCGCGCGCCGCCGCCTCGACCTCGTCATCGCGCGCGTCGAGCCTGCCGAAACGTATGTTCTCGCGCGCCGAGGCGGCGAAGATCACAGGGTCCTGCGGCACCAGTGCCATGTGCCGGCGGAATTCCGGCCGCGCCATCGTGTCCAACGCGAGCCCGTCAAGCGTGATCCGGCCCGACTCTGGGTCATGGAACCGCTGGATCAGTTGTATCACGCTGGTCTTGCCCGCCCCGGACGGCCCCACCAGCGCGACGGTCTCGCCCGGCGCGACATGCAGGGTGAAATCATCCAGCGCGGGCTGGTCGGGCCGCGATGGATAGGCAAAGCGCACCGACTCGAACCCGATCTCGCCGCGGACCGGCTCGGGCAGCGCACGCGGCTGGGCGGGGTCCGTCACCCGGTCGCGCGCGTTCAGCAACTCGTTCAGCCGCTCGGTCGCGCCGGCCGCGCGCTGGACCTCGCCCCATATTTCCGAAAGCGCCGCCACGGAACCGGCCACCATGACGGAATAGATCACGAACTGGACAAGCGCCCCCGCGCTCATGCCGCCGGCGCGCACGTCGCGCGCGCCCATCCACAGCACGCAGACCACCCCGGTGAAAACAAGGAAGATCACGATCATCGTCATCAGGGCCCGCGTCGTGATGCGCCGGCGCGCGGAATCGTAGCTGTGCTCCGTTACTTCGCCGAACCGCGCCCGGCTGGCCACCTCGTGGGTGAAGGCCTGGATCGTCTGAACGCTCGTCAGCGCCTCCGAGGCATTGCCGGAACTCTGCGCGATCCAGTCCTGGTTCTCGCGGCTCAGCTTGCGCAGGCGCCGGCCCAGCGTCAGGATCGGCACGATCACCAGCGGCACGATCAGCAGGACCATGCCCGTCAGCTTGGGCGAGGTCACCAGCATCAGCGCCAGCCCGCCCATGAATATCAGCAGGTTGCGCAACGCGATCGAGATCGACGACCCGATCACGCTCAGGATCAGCGTCGTGTCGGTGGTGATCCGGCTCACGACCTCCCCGGTCATGATGCGCTCGAAGAACGCCGGGCTCATCCCGATGACCCGGTCAAAGACGGCACGGCGTATATCGGCCACCACGCGCTCGCCCAGCCGGGTGACGAGGGCGTATCGCAGCCCGGTGCCGAGCGCCAGCAACGCCGCGATCCCCAGTGCCGCGGCGAAATACCTGTCCAGCAGTGCCCCGTCCTGCGCGTTGAAGTTGTCCACGACGCGGCGCACCGCCATCGGCAGCATCAGCGACACCGCCGCCGTCAGCACGAGCGCCAGAAGCGCGCTGGCCAGCAAGACCCGGTAAGGTTTCACGAACGGCCACAG
>JAVLCJ010000034.1:0-26170 GCA_031580875.1 Roseovarius sp. | reverse complement strand
GAATCCTTCATCCGCGACACCTTCGCCGCCGGCATCCCGCAGGTGGGGATCTGTTTCGGCCACCAGATCATCGCGCAGGCCCTCGGCGGCAAGGTCGAGAAATTCGCCGGCGGCTGGGCGATCGGGCACAGCACCTACCATATCGACGGCGTGACCTGCGCCCTCAACGCCTGGCACCAGGACCAGGTAACGCGCCTGCCGCCCGGGGCCGAGGTGATCGGCAGCAACGATTTCTGCGCCTACGCCGCTCTTCGCTACGACGACCGCGCGCTGACGATGCAGCCCCATCCCGAATTCGGGCCCGAGATGATCGACAAGCTGCTGCGCCTGCGCGCGCCCGGCTCGGTGCCCGACCCGCTCATCGCCCGGGCCGGGGAACGGCTCGACGCCCCCATCGACGACATGGCGGCCGCCGACAGGATCGCCGACTTCCTCAGGAAAGGCGCCTGACATGGCCGACTGGAAAACGACCCTGCCCGACGCCGCGCGCGCCTATCTCGAGGGCCGACGCCTGGACGAGGTGGAATGCATCATCGCCGACCTGCCCGGCATCGCCCGCGGCAAGGCCGTGCCGGCCTCCAAGTTTGCCCGGCAGGCTTTCTTCCACCTGCCCGATTCGATCTTCTACCAGACGATCACGGGCGACTGGGGCGAAGCGGCCGGCGAGGACGGCTTCATCGAGAAGGACATGATCCTCAAGCCCGACATGGCCACCGCCTCCGCCGCGCCGTGGACGGGCGACTGGACGCTGCAGGTGATCCACGACGCTTATGACCGCGAGGGCAACCCGATCCCGTTCAGCCCGCGCAACGTGCTCAAGCACGTGGCGGGGCTCTACGCGGAAATGGGCCTCACCCCCGTCGTGGCCCCGGAAATGGAATTCTTCCTCGTGGCGCGCAACCTCGACCCCGCCAAGGAGATAGAGCCGATGATGGGCCGCTCCGGCCGCCCCGCCGCGGCGCGTCAGGCCTATTCCATGACCGCCGTGGACGAATTCGGCCCGGTGATCGACGACATCTACGATTTCGCCGAGGCGCAGGGCTTCGAGATCGACGGCATCACGCAGGAAGGCGGCGCCGGTCAGCTCGAGATCAACCTGCGCCACGGCGACCCGGTCAGGCTCGCCGACGAGGTGTTCTATTTCAAGCGCCTCATCCGCGAGGCCGCGCTGCGTCACCAGTGCTTCGCGACCTTCATGGCCAAGCCGATCGAGGACGAGCCGGGCAGCTCAATGCACATCCACCACTCGCTGATGGATACCGAAACGGGCCAGAACATCTTCTCCGGGCCGCAGGGTGGCGAAACCGAGGCGTTTTACCACTTCATCGGCGGTCTGCAACGCCACCTGCCCGCCGCCAACGCGATCCTGGCACCTTACGTCAATTCCTACCGCCGTTACGTCAAGGACAACGCCGCGCCGATCAACCTCGCCTGGGGCCGCGACAACCGCACGACGGGCATCCGGGTGCCGCTCGCCACCCCGGCCGCGCGCCGGGTCGAGAACCGGCTGGCGGGCATGGACTGCAATCCCTACCTCGGCATCGCCGCCAGCCTCGCCTGCGGCCTGCTCGGCCTGCGCGACGAGATCCGCCCCGACAAGCAGGTCAGGGGCGACGCCTATGCCGGCGAGGCCGACATCCCCCGTGTCCTGGGCGAGGCGCTCGACCTCTTCGAGGCGGCAAGCCCGCTACACGACGTGCTCGGCACAGAATTCTGCCGGGTCTACGGCATCGTGAAACGGGCCGAGTACGAGGAATTCCTGCAGGTCATTTCCCCGTGGGAGCGTGAACACCTGCTGCTGAACGTCTGAGACCCCCGCATGTTTCTTCTCGGGGAAAATACCCCGGGGGAATCGCCGCTCGCGGCGATGGGGGCAGCGCCCCCCATGCCAGACCGGAGATCGCGATGAACCTTCTGCACGCCAATGACCGCCCCGGCACCTACCCGCCCAGCTGGTACGCCGCCACGGCAACGCCGCTCGCCCCCTTCGACCCGCTGCAAGGCGACACGCGCGCCGATGTCTGTGTCGTGGGGGCGGGCTATACCGGGCTCTCGGCCGCCCTGCACCTGGCCCGGGCCGGGCTGGACGTGGTGCTGCTCGAGGCCCAGCGCGTGGGCTTCGGCGCGTCGGGGCGCAACGGCGGGCAACTCGGCTCGGGCCAGCGGCAGGACCAGTTCACGCTGGAGAAACTCGTCGGGCGCGACGATGCCGCGAAGCTCTGGGACATGGCCGAGCAGGCCAAGGCGCTGGTCCGGTCACTCGTCGCGGAGCACGGGATCGATTGCCACCTCAAGCCGGGCATCGCCCATGCCTGTTTCTCGGAGCGCGAGGTGGCCGAGGAACACGCCTACGTGGCGCATCTGCAGGACAGGTACGGGTATGACCAAATCGAGCCGCTTTCGGCCGAGGGCCTGCACGCGCTCTGCCCCTCGCCGGCCTACAGGGGCGGATCGATGGATTGGGGCGCGGGGCACTTGCATCCGCTGGCCTACGCGCTGGGCCTTGCCCGCGCCGCCGACAAGGCGGGCGTGCGCATCTTCGAGAACAGCCAGGTGGAGGATATCCGCCCCGGCACCGCGCCACAGGTCCGCACCGCCGGCGGCAGGGTGACGGCCGATCACGTCATCCTTGCCTGCAACGGCTATCTCGCCGGGCTCGAGCCGCGCGTCGCGGCGCGGGTGATGCCGATCAACAATTTCATCCTCGCCACCGAACCCCTGGGCGACAAGGCCGCAAGCGTGCTGGCGCGCGATATCGCCGTGGCCGACAGCAAGTTCGTCGTGAACTACTTCCGCCTCGGCCATGACGGCCGGTTGCTCTTCGGCGGCGGCGAAAGCTACGGCTACCGCTTCCCCGCCGATATCGAGGCGACAGTGCGCAAGCCAATGCTGGAGATCTTTCCGCATCTGCGCGATGTCCGCGCCGATTACGCGTGGGGCGGCACGCTGGCCATCACGATGAAACGCCTGCCCTACCTCGCGCGGGTCGCGCCCAACGTCGTGTCGGCCTCGGGCTATTCCGGCCACGGGGTGGGCACGGCCACCCACGCGGGCAGGCTCATGGCCGACCTGATCGGCGGGCAGGCCGCCGGTTTCGACACGATGGCCCGCATTCCCACGACCCGCTTTCCGGGGGGGGCCGCGCTCCGCTCGCCGCTGCTGGCGCTGGCGATGACATGGTACGCCACGCGCGACCGGCTCGGCATCTGAGGCGGCCGGATGCGCGGTCCCGCGGTGCAGCACAACACGCGCATCGCAGGCGCCGGCAGGCCGGAAACACCGGCGCAACGAAACGGACACCTGAAGCGAGGATGGTGAGCCCGGACATGGCCACCACGTGAGTTGCATAGCGCCCCGCGTGCCAAATCGGGGCCGCCCGCGCCGTCCCCGGATCATCAGTGTCTTTTGATCATGAGCAAGGCGGTTTCCGAGCGATGCGTCACACGACACCGGCCAAGCAGGAGAGAATGTGCGATGACGCGCCTGCCCACCGGTCTTGTCGTGACCGAGATCTTGTCGACGCCGCTTGTCAGCGGTCAGGATGTGAGCCTTGGCAAGACGGAACACATGAATTCGTGCGCGCAGTGCCATGGCTGTTGGAAGACAGTGGGTATTGCAGAAACCGGAAGTTTGGCGACAAGGGCGGAAGAATACGGATGAAGCTCAAGAAAACAGTGACTTAACGCTTCGGCGCCCACCTAAGACACCGCAATCACTTGTTTTGCATAACGGCCCTTACGCGCCTTTTCCGGACCGATCCGGCCCTGCCCGTGCCCGGACGCGACAATTAAACCGTATGCGGCCTCAAACCCTTTTAAACAGGCGTTCAACAGGGGTCGGAAGGACATCGGCGAGCCGCAGAATGCGCCGCAAACCGGCCGTGGAAGTGGGACACTGGCCGCCCAGTTTGCATCAGGCGTCCCAGAAAACGGTTGCGGCATTTAAAATCAATAACTTGGACGTTTCAGGACGGGCCACTGACGCGCAAAGAAGTGGGACGCGATTTTTCGCCCTAGCGGGGGTCGGTTAGACATCTCCAACTCAGCGGCATCTGCTCACTGGCGAGTTTACAACAGAACCGCACCCGATAGGGTGGAGTTGAAGATGATTCACAGGAACCGCCAATGCCCCTGTCGCCAAACGAAATTCGCTCCCGGGCGGCGAGCTTTGCCAGAGAGTGGGCCGGTCAAGGCTACGAGAAGGGGCAAACACAGCTTTTCTATCGAGAGTTTTTCGAGGTGTTCGGCGTCCCGGTAAAGCGGGTGGCAACTTTCGAGGAACCGGTGAAACACGCCGACACCAGCAAGCGCGGCTTCATCGATCTGTTCTGGAAGGGCAAGCTGCTCGTCGAACAGAAGAGCATGGGCCAGAACCTCATCAAGGCAAAGACGCAGGCCCTCGAGTACTTCCCCAGCCTGAACGACGAAGACCTGCCGCGCTACGTCTTGTTGAGCGACTTCCAGACATTCGAGCTTCATGATCTGGAGGCGACGGACCCGGAAGAAGCCGAGCTCAAATTCCCTCTCGAGGAGCTGCCCAAACACGCGCACAAGTTCGGGTTCATCACCGGCGTCGAGAAGAAGACCTTCAAGGACCAAGACCCGGTCAATATCCAAGCGGCGGAACTGGTCGGTGCACTGCACGATGCCTTGGAAGACTCGGGCTACACCGGACAGCGGCCACCACGGGCCGCGTCACCGAATTTTCACTTTTCAGGGCGGCGATCCTGTTTTAGGTTTTCGGAAAACGTCATTCAGGAAATCCGAATACATGTCGCTCCCGCCCAATGTTCATGACGCCGAACCGATCCCCGAGGCCGCCCGCGCCGAGATCGACAGAATGCTGGAAACGGGCGATCTGTTCCGATACACCGCGCCGGCCGACGCGCCCGTCGCCTTGCTTGAACGCGATTTCGCGGCGCATATGGGCACCCGCTACGCGCTTGCCGTCTCGTCCTGCTCGGCGGCCCTTTTCCTGTCGCTCAGGGCGCTCGACCTGCCGCGCGACGCGCGCGTCCTGATCCCGGCCTTCACCTTTGCCGCCGTACCGTCCTCGGTCGTTCATGCCGGCTGCGTGCCCGTGCTGTGCGAGGTGGCCGAGAATTACCGCATCGACCTGCAGGATTTCGCGGCAAAGCTCGACACCGGCATCGGCGCCGTCATCGTCAGCCACATGCGGGGCCATACCTCGGACATGGACGCGATCATGGCGCTGTGTGACGCGCGCGGCATTCCCGTGATCGAGGACGCGGCGCATTCGCTGGGCACCACGTGGGCCGGGCGCAAGATCGGTACCATCGGGCGTGTCGGCTGCTTCAGCTTCCAGTCATACAAGCTGGTGAATGCCGGCGAGGGCGGGATCATGATCACCGACGACCCCGAGCTCGTTGCGCGTGCCGTTATCATGTCGGGGGCGTACGAACACAACTGGGCCAAGCACGTGCCCGGCGAGGATACCGCTCTCGAAGCGGCCTTCGCACGCTGGCAGAACCAGTTGCCGCTTTACAATCTGCGAATGAACAACCTGTCGGCGGCCATCATCCGCCCGCAGATCCCCGAGATCGGCCGCCGCGCGACCGACGGGCGCGCCAACCACGATTACGTGGCACGCCGGCTCAACCTCAGCCCGTGGATCGACGTGCCCGAAAAGCTCGCGAACGAGGAGCGTGCGCCGGATTCGATCCAGTTCAACCTCACCGGCATGGACATGGCCGAGATCCGCGCCTTTGCCGATGCCGCCGCGGCGCGCGGCGCCAAGGTGCAGGTTTTCGGGCTGAGTACCGACAATGCGCGCGCATTCTGGAACTGGCAATTCCTGCCCGGGCCGGCGCCGGACCTGCCCCGGACCCGCGCGATGCTGATGCGGGCCTGCGACACGCGCTTGCCGGCCCGTCTCGACCGGCAAGCGCTTGACCTGATCGCCGAGGCCCTGCTGGGCGCCGCAGAGGACGTGAAGGGGCCGGCCAAAGCCTACGGGACCTGACCCGATGAAAATGGCCCGCGCCGGGCGCGAGCCATCGCGGCCGGACGTCGGCGGGGGGGGTATTCAGTCCGCTTTGCCCGCCTCGAGCGAGATCATCACCTCGACCTCGTCGCTGACATGCGGGGCGAACTTGTCCACGTTGAAATCGGACCGCAGCAGCGTCGTCGTCGCGTCGAAGCCGGCCCATGGCTGCCCGTCCTTCATGGGGTGTCCCATCATCTGGTTCAGTTCCGTCTCCAGCACGACGGACTTGGTCACGCCGTTCATGGACAGATCGCCGGTGATCATGGCGGTGTCATCGCCCGTGACCTCGATGCCGGTCGATTCGAACGAGACCATGTCGGTTTCATCGGCGCCGAAGAAATCGTCCGCCATGAAATGCTCGTGCCGCTTTTCCCAGCCGGTGAACATCGACGTGACGGGCATCGACACGCTGACCGAGGAATTCGCGGGATTTTCCTGATCGAACATGATCTCACCCTCGAACCCCGAGAACATGCCGTATGTCGTTGAATAGCCAAGGTGGTTATAGGAAAAGACGATTTGGCTGTGGCTCGGGTCAAGGGTATATTTCTCGGCCGCGGCAAACGCGCCGCTGGCAGCCAGCGACATCGCGGCGACCATGAAAGGAATCTTCATCTTGCGTCTCCATCAATTGCATACCCGTACAGGATGACGGATTCGACCGTGAAAACAATTGAAAAGAAGTCCACATTGCCTGTGAACAGGCGAACACGAGCCGCTAGCGCCTAAAGGTCAAAGCATTGCCGGATTGCCCGCTCGGTCGACTTGCTGCCCACGGGCAGCGCGATCAGCGGCTGACCCGTGCTGTCGCGGGCGTGCAGGGCGCCGTCTGTGAGGGAAAACTCGGCGAAGTCGTCGATGTCGTAATCGACCGGCTCCAGGTGCCGGCCCGCATCGTCGACATGCACGATGCTCAGGCGTCGCGATTTCGTGTCTATCCGGATTTCCGGCGCGGCCTCGTCCGCAGGCCGTGCCGACAGGCATACCAGCGCGAGCCCCATCAGGAAGACCGAGAACAGCAGCCGGATCAGCAGACCCGCGGCGTCGGTCCCGCTGCCGGGCACGAGCCAGATGCCGGTCGCGGCAATCGCCAGCGCAGCGCCGGCGCCTGCCAGCAGCGTGCGTCGCAGCGCACAGGTGTGGCGCAAGGCCCTGCGTTCGAGCACGCCGTCGAAACGCGCCGCCGAATGTTCCGTCAATGCAACCATGGCCCCTGCCCTTTCGTTTTTTCACCGGTCAGGATGCTGCGGGAAAGCGCCCGGAATTTGACAGCGCGGCGGAGAGTTCGGGGCGCGCCGATCACGCCTTGCACCAGCCCCGGATCCGTCGTATACGCGCCCATCCTTCCGCACGTGATCTGAACCGCGCAGTCTCTCGTGGACGGGCCGCGGAAGGTTACCGGCCCGCCTTTGAAATGCGCCTTGAAAGAAGTGGAGAAGACATGCCGCTTTACGAGCATGTATTTATTTCGCGTCAGGACCTGTCCAACACGCAGGCCGAGGGTCTCATCGAACACTTTGGCACCGTGCTGTCCGACAACGGCGGCAAGCTGGTCGACAGCGAATACTGGGGCGTCAAGACGATGGCCTACAAGATCAACAAGAACCGCAAGGGGCACTATGCCTTCCTCAAGACCGACGCGCCGGCGCCGGCCGTGCAGGAAATGGAACGCCTGATGCGTCTGCACGATGACGTGATGCGGGTTCTGACCATCAAGGTCGACGCCCATGACGAAGGACCGTCCATCCAGATGCAGAAAAAGGAAGAGCGCCGCGAGCGCCGTTGATCGAGCCAGAGAATCAGGAGACCAACCATGGCTGCAAAACCGTTTTTCCGCCGCCGCAAAGTCTGCCCGTTCTCGGGCGACAACGCACCCAAGATCGACTACAAGGACACCAAGCTGCTGCAGCGCTACATCAGCGAACGCGGCAAGATCGTGCCCTCGCGCATTACCGCCGTCTCGGCCAAGAAGCAGCGTGAGCTGTCGCGCGCCATCAAGCGCGCGCGCTTCCTCGCCCTGCTGCCCTACGCCGTGAAGTAAGGAGACCGTCATGCAAGTAATCCTACTGGAACGCGTGGCCAAGCTTGGCCAGATGGGCGACGTGGTTGATGTCAAACCCGGGCACGCCCGCAACTACCTGTTGCCGCAGGGCAAGGCCCTGTCCGCGTCGAAGCAGAACATCGCCGATTTCGAGGAGCGCAAGGCGCAGCTCGAAGCGCGCAACCTCGAAACCCGCAAGGAAGCCGAGAAGCTTGCCCGGGATCTCGAAGGCAAGCAGTTCATCGTGATCCGCCAGGCGTCGGATTCAGGCGCGCTTTACGGGTCGGTCAGCACGCGTGACGCCGCCGATGCGGCGACAGGCGACGGGTTCTCGCTCGATCGCAAGCAGGTGGCGCTCAGCCGTCCGATCAAGGAACTGGGCCTGCACGATGTCGTTGTCACGCTGCACCCCGAAGTCGAGGTGACGATCCAGCTCAACGTCGCCCGTTCGCAGGAAGAGGCCGATCTTCAGGCGTCCGGCAAAACCATTCAGGAAGCCGCCGCCGAGGCCGAGGAAGCAGCAGATTACGAGATCGCCGAGTTGTTCGAGGATATCGGCTCGGCCGCCTCCGACGACGAGGCGCTTGCCGAAACGGTCGAGACCGCCCTGCCGGAAGACGCGGACAAGGACGAAAACGACTGAACCTGCCCTGAAACCGCGGGCACAGGGGGCCGCGCCGTATCGGCGCGGCCTTTTTGGTGTCACATGCTCGCCACAACATTGTCGGTCAACAACTCGACAATGGCCAAAAGCGCAGTTAAGCGTATCTTTAGACTTCGAAACTTTCCCTTTCGCGTCACGTGGCGCGTCTGGAGCCGGGGCCGAGGATGAACATGACCAAGGGTGTCAACCTTGCGGGGGACACGGGATACCCGGCTTCCCGCGCGGTTGCGTCGCAAGCAGCGTTGCCCACATCCGGGACAATGCCAGCGGCATGGAGGGTATGGCGTGGAGCTTGATGACCTGAGCCAAGCAAAAGACCTGTCGACCGGGATCATACGGTTTCTCGACCAGGTCCGGCAAAAATTCGAGCTGGACGATGTCGCCTATGCCGGTCTGAACCCGATCAACGGCCAGACATACGGCTATGTCACCTACGTGCCGGAATGGACGAATTTCTACTTCGAGAACCGGCTTTACGATATCGACCCCACGCTTTCCGAGGCGCGTCGCAGCATCGCGCCGGTTGACTGGTCGCGGCTCAGCAAGAGCGCGAGCTTCAACCGCATCTTCTCGGCGGCCCGGGAATTCGGCATCACCAACAGGGGCATGTCCATCCCGGTGCGCGGCCCCTACGGCGATATCGGCGGTTTCAGCGTGACGCGGGACTGCACCGACCAAGAATGGGCGCGGCTCAAGGAAAAGATAATGGGGGACCTGCAGACCGCTGCCGTTCACCTGCATGACGTGGTGATTCGGTCAGACCAGATGATGCGCACGCTGAACGCGCCGGCCCTGTCGACGCGGGAGATCGAGATCCTGCAATGGACGGCCGCGGGCAAGTCACAGCAAGATGTTGCCGACATCCTGTCGATTTCGCATCGAACGGTGGAAGTTCATTTACGGTCCGCCCGTCAAAAGCTATCTTCCCTCACGACGCCCCAGGCGGTGGGTCGCGCGATCAACGCGGGGCTTGTGTATCCGCGGTAATTCCGTTCAACAGGGCCGCGCGCAGGTGAATCGTCACCACTACGGGATTCCCCCAATGGAAAGCAGCGCCGTATTCCGTACGCTCAGGGATACCGCAGCCATTAAGGGGGAAATCCAAGATGATCCTGGTCATCGACGCAGTAAACAAGAACAAGTTCGACCAAGTCCTTGACGAGATGTTCAAGCTCCGTGCGCGAGTTTTCGGGGATCGCATGGGCTGGAACGTCACCATCGAGAACGGTCGCGAACGCGATCTTTTCGATGATCTCGACCCGGCTTATGCCGTTGGCCTCGACGACGAGGGGAATGTCGTCTCCTGCGTGCGCGCCTTGCAGACGACGGGGCCGCACATGCTTGCCGATGTTTTTTCCGACATCCTGGACGGCGAACCGCCGTTGCGCAGCCCCTCATTGTGGGAATCCACGCGCTTCTGCGTGGACACCAAGCGCCTCGGGCGGGGCAAGGGGCGCCATACGGTATCGCATGCCACCTGTGAACTCATGATCGCGTCGCTTGAAGGCGCGAAACGGGCGGGTGTTGACGACATCGTCACGGTTGTTGACCCGATGATGGACCGGGTGCTGAAACGCTCGGGCAACACGCCCTATGATTACGTCGGCAAGACGGCCGACATGGGCAAGGTCCCGGCGATGGCGGCGCTTCTGGATTGCACGGACGAACGGATCGAAAGGATCCGCGAGCTCTCGGGGATCGACTACGACGTTTTCCTCGATGACGACGAGGCGCTGGCCCTGCCCGCGATCCGTGCCAGCCAGACACCGCAATCGGCCCTTCAGCAATATTGCGAGGAACAGGTTGCCGCCGCCACCACCGACGAGGAGCGGAAAGCCGCCTTTGCCCTTCAGGACGCGCTTTCGTCCATGATCCACGACAAGAGCGATTGCGACGCGTGACAGGACCACCCCCGGCGGGGCGCTGGCGGCGCCCCGCCATGTCACGCACGTGGCCAATAGAAAGGCCGCCCTGACGGGCGGCCTGTCTTGAAACGCGGTGTCGATCGCGCTCAGGCGTCTTCGAGGTCCTCGATCGCCTTTTCAAGCTCGTCCTTCGAGACTTCCTTCTCCTCGATCTCGGCGATCTCGAAAACGTAATCGACCACCTTGTCCTCGAAGATCGGGGCGCGCAGCTGCTGGCGCATTTGCTGGTTGTTCTGCACGAATTCGAAGAATTCGCGCTCCTGCCCGGGGTATTGGCGCGCCTGCTCCATGACGGCCTGCGTCATCTCGGCATCCGATACCTCGACCTCGGCCTTCTGGCCCAGCTCGGCCAGCAGCAGCCCGAGGCGCACGCGGCGCTCGGCCAGCTTGTTGTGCTCGTCCGTCGGCTCGATCTCCGGGTGATCGTGGCCCTGCACGTCGGGGTTTTCCTCGTGCCACATCTGGTGTGCGATCTGCTTGGCCTCGCTTTCGACCATCGTCGGCGGCAAGTCGAAGCTGACCATCTCGTCCAGCTTGTCCAGCAGCTTGCGCTTCATCACGGCCCGCGCGGCGCCGGCATATTCCTGCTCCAGCCGCTCGCGGATCTGGCTTTTCAACGCTTCCAGGTCCTCGGCGCCGTATTTCTCGGCCAGCGCATCGTCCACCTCGGCGGCCACGGGCTCCTTCACGGCCTTCACGGTGCAGTCGAAAACCGCTTCCTTGCCGGCCAGATGGTCCGCCTGATAATCCTCGGGGAACGCCACGGTGACCGCGATTTCCTCTTCGGCCTTGACGCCGACAAGCTGCTCCTCGAACCCCGGGATGAAGCTGTTCGAGCCCAGGACGAGCGGATAATCCTCGGCGCTGCCGCCCTCGAACGGCTCGCCGTCGACCTTGCCCACGAAATCGATCACGACCTGGTCGCCGTCCTTGGCCTTGGTGCCTTTCCGGCGGTCATTGAAGTCCTGCGCGTTCTCGGCAAGGCTCTGCAAGGCCTCGTCGACGGCCGTATCGTCGGCCTTGGCGACGATCTTTTCCAGCTTGATCCCCGACAGGTCAACGTCGGGGATTTCCGGAAGCGCCTCGTACGACATCTCGATCTCGACGTCGTCGCCCTCCTTCCAGTCCTCGTTGGCCATCTTGACGTTGGGCTCGAAGGCCGGCCGGTCACCGCTATCCTCGAAATGCTGCGACATCGCGCCGTCAACGGCCTCCTGCATGGCTTCGCCAAGCACGCGCTCGCCGAATTGTTTCTTGAGCAGGGCAACGGGCACCTTGCCCTTGCGGAAACCCTTCATCTCCACGTCGGGCTGCGCCGCCTTGAGCTTCTCCATCACCTTGTCATCGAGTTCCTGGGCAGTCAGGATCATCTTGTAGGCGCGCTTCAGGCCGTCGTTCTGGGTCTCGGTGACCTGCATGTTCATCCTCTTCCATAGCGGTTCGCCGCGGATCCGGCGCCGCGGGCTCATAAATCAACGGCACTTCTATTGACGCGGCCGCCCACGCGCAAGGGCCAAGCGGCAGAAAACAGGGCGCCCGAGCGCCCGGTGTGCCATGCGTGCATGGCCCCGGCTCACCACGGCGCGCACGGTCACGGCCCCGCATCACGGCCGCCCGGCAACCGAAGGCACGCGACAAGGCCGCCCGGGCCGTTTCTCAGCGTCAGGTCACCACCGGCGGCCCGGGCGACATCCGCCGCGATGGTCAGGCCCAGCCCGCTCCCCGGCCGGGTGTCGTCGGCGCGCATGCCACGCGCTGTCATCTCGGCCAGCCGCTCCGGCGGCAGGCCGGGCCCGTCATCGGTGATGCAAAGGCTTGCGAAACCGTCCTCCAGCGTGCCGGTCAGGGTCACGCCTGCCACGGCGTGCCGCGCGGCGTTTTCCGTCAGCGCGCCGAGCGCCTCGGCAAGGTCGGCCTCGTCGATCGCAAGGACGAGGCCGCCGGCAATGTCGAGGGTCCAGTCCAGCCGCGCGCCGTCCGGCGTGCGCTTGAGAACCCCGACAACGCGCCGGGCGACGGCGGCGGCATCGGCCCGCGCGGCGCGCGCCCGCGCGGCCGTCCGGGCGCGGGCCAGTTCCCGATCGACATGGGCACGCATCGCGCCCGCGACCTCCTCGATCCCGGCGGCCGCCGCGGCTTCGCCCCGTTCCCGCAGGCGGCCTGCTTCCCCGAGCAACGCCTGAAGAGGAGTCTTGAGGCCATGGGCCAGGTCGCCCGCCCGGGCCCGCGCGTTCTCGACATCCGACTCGCGCTCGGCCAGCAGCCCGTCGATTTCCGTGGCAAGCGGCTGCACTTCGCGGGGCCAGTGGGCGCCCATCCGCGCCGCGCGGTCCTTGCGCAGGGCCGAAACACGCGCGCCCAGCCGGTCGAGCGGCGAAAGCCCGAGGCTGACCTGCGCCCACTGCGCCGCGACCAGAAAGAACAGCAGAAGCCCCAGATACGGGGCCATGTCCGCGACGAAGTCACGCGTCGCGTGGTCCAGTTCGGCCACGTCCAGCGCCACGGCGGCCCGCGCCGACCCGGCCCGCAGGCGCTCGGGCAGCGCCACCGTCCGTTCCAGTACCAGCAGTTCGCCCCCGTCCGGACCGGCAAGGCGATGAACATGCGCCTCGCCTTCGCCCAGCATGTCACTCGGCAGGCGCAGGTCATGATCCCAGAGCGAGCGTGACCGCAAGAGCGATCCGCCGGCGGCAACCTGCCAGTAAAGCCCACCATATGGCCGCGCAAAGCGCGGATCCGCGGGCGGACTTGCCAGCACCAGCGCCCCGTCCCGCCGCGCCATCCCGGCCATGACCTGATCCAGATGCACCGACAGCTCGGCCAGGGCACGGCGCTCGACATGGGTGGCGAACAACTGCGCGAGCCCCGCCGCCGCCAGCCCCAGCGCCAGCAGAACGGCCGCGGCGCCCGCGGTCAGCAAACGCCATCGCAACGACAGCGCCTTCACGCACCCGCTCCTTCGAGGAAATACCCGAAACCGCGCCGCGTGCCGATCACCCCGGCCCCGAGCTTGCGCCGCAGGCGGGCGATCACGGCCTCCAGCGCGTTCGCCTCGCGCGCGTCGTCGTCGCCGTAAAGATGCTCCAGCAGCTCGGTCGGCGGGATCACCCGGTCGCGGTTGAGCGCGAGATAGGCCAGCAGACGGTATTCCAGCGCCGTCAACGCGACCGGCACGCCGCGCACCGCCGCCGTCATCCGGTTCGTGTCGAGCGTCAGATCGCCCACGTCCTGAACGGCCGTGCCGCGGCCCGCCGCCCGGCGGACGAGCGCGCGGGCCCGCGCCACCAGTTCCTCCATCCGGAACGGCTTGGGAAGGTAATCGTCGGCCCCTGCCTCGATGCCC
This sequence comes from Roseovarius sp., assembly GCA_031580875.1. Taxonomy (GTDB): domain Bacteria; phylum Pseudomonadota; class Alphaproteobacteria; order Rhodobacterales; family Rhodobacteraceae; genus Roseovarius. Next base: position 12,191 of record JAVLCJ010000034.1, on the reverse strand, counting down.
TCGACACGTTCCTGCCAGGCGCCCCGCGCGGTCAGCACCAGCACCGGTATCTCGCGCCCGGCCGCGCGCCAACGCTTGAGCACCGACAGCCCGTCCATCCCCGGCAATCCCAGATCGAGCACGATCAGGTCATAGCCTTCGGTATCGCCGAGAAACCAAGCCTCGTCGCCATCCGCGCAGGTTTCGGTGTGAAATCCCGCCCCGTCGAGGGCCGCGGCCACGTCGGTGGCGATCCGGGGGTCATCCTCGACCGCAAGCACGCGCATCAGTCGGCATCCCAACGGTCGTGGTCACGGTCGAGTACCCGCCCGGTCGCGCCGTCCATCTCCAGCTCGATCAACCGCCCGCCCGGCGTGAGGAGCTCGAGCTCGTATATCCAGCGGCCGTCGTCGCGCTCGAATTCCACCTCGATGACGCGTCCGGGCGTGTCGGCCCTGGCGATCGCGAGGATCCGGCCGAGCGGCAGAACCTCGCCCTGTTCGAGAGCCCGCCGCGCGCGGTCGTGGTCCTCGCGGTCCGCGACGGCAGGCACCGCCACCGCGACGGCCGCCCCGATCAGCAGCATGGAAACCAGACGTGTCATGGCCGCAGTCTCTACCGATGCGATGCTGACAGCAAGCTGACAATGGCCGTCAGGGCACCGTCAGCCGCGGCATGCCATGACGACCGGGCAGAACGCGGCACCCCGCCGCATCAAGCCAGAGGAGATTGACCATGAAAACCGTGAAACTCGCCGCCACCGCCCTCGCCGTTGCAGCCGGGCTCGCCGCAAGCGGGGTGAAAGCCTCGGACGATGAAGACCGCCAGATGAAGAAGACCCCGCCCCGCGCGGAATGGATGCGCGTGGCGGAGCTGGCGCAACAGTTGGAGGCGCAGGGATACACCATCCACGAGATCGACACCGAGTACGGCGTTTACGAAGTCGAGATGACCGATGCGCAAGGGATGCGCGTCGACGCCTATCTTGACCCGGTCACCGGCAAGCCCGTGCAACGCCGGGGCGATGACGACTGATGACCGTTTCGGACAACAAGAACATGGTCCGGGTCTGGGACCCCCTGGTCCGGATCGGGCACTGGGTGCTGGTGGCGGCGTTCGCCACCGCCTACCTGACCGAAGGTGACCCCGAATGGCTGCACAGCTACGCCGGCTATGCCATCGCGGTGACATTGGGCCTGCGCGTCCTGTGGGGGCTTGTCGGGCCCCGCAGCGCCCGCTTTTCCGACTTCGTGACGGGCCCCGCGCGCGTCTTCACCTACCTGCGCGACCTCGCCGCGGGCCGCGCCACGCGGCATCTGGGCCACAGCCCGGCGGGCGGCGCCATGACGGTGGCGTTGCTGGTGATACTGGCGCTGACGACGGTTTCCGGCATGGGCACGCTTGCCATTGAGGAGGGGCGCGGCCCGCTTGCGTGGATCGTGGCCACCGGACCGCAGGCCAGTACCGGCACGTGGGACGAAGACGCCGGGGACCACGCCGACCACCATGAAGACGAATCCGGCGAAGCGTGGGAGGAGATCCACGAGGCGGCCGCGAACGCGACGCTTATGCTCGTCTTGCTTCACCTCGGCGGTGTCCTGTGGGCAAGCCTCGCGCATCGTGAGAACCTCGTGCGCGCGATGGTCACCGGCCGCAAACGCGCCTGAGCGCCCGCATCAGCGGACCCAAAAGAAAAGAGGGGGCCAAGGCCCCCTCAGGTTCGCGGATCGGGGTGTTGGTTCACCGCCCGAAACTGTTTGTTGCCTGTCTCCCGATCCGCTTCCGGGGCGAGCGCACCCGCCCCCGAACTCGTTCAGCTGCACCCGCTCGTGCCGCCGCAGGTATTGCACTTCATGCAGGTGCCGTTGCGCACCAGCGTGTAGTTGCCGCATTCCCCGCAGGCTTCGCCCTCGAAGCCCTGCATCCGGGCCTTGGTCGCCGCGTCGATGCCGGTGGACACCGCCGCGCCCGTTTTCGCGCCGGTGGCCGGGGCGCTGCCGCCCCGGCTCGTGCCGGGCACGAGGGTCTGGATCGCGCCGGCGGCTTCCGTTTCGTCGAACGCCGTGGCCCCCATCGACTGACCGCCGTTGAGCACGACCAGTTCCTGCGGCAGCCGCTTGCGCAGATACCCCGAGGAACTGATCTGCTTGAGCACCTCGAGCGACTTGTTGGCCGCCGCGTCGGACATCTCCGATATGTTGGACACGCCTTCCTCTTCGCCCCGGCCCAGATCGTCGAAGGACGCGCCTTCGGGTTTCACATGGGCAAGATCGGTACGGTCGAGGTAGCTCACGGCCAGTTCACGGAAGATGTAGTCGAGGATCGAGGTCGCGTTCTTGATGCTGTCATTGCCCTGCACCATGCCCGCGGGTTCGAACTTGGTGAAGGTGAAGGCATCGACGAACTCCTCCAGCGGCACGCCGTATTGCAGGCCCACCGACACGGCGATGGCGAAGTTGTTCATCATCGCGCGGAAGCCCGCACCTTCCTTGTGCATGTCGATGAAGATCTCGCCCAGGGATCCGTCGCCGTATTCGCCGGTGCGCAGGTACACCTTGTGCCCGCCCACGATGGCCTTCTGCGTGTAGCCCTTGCGCCGCTCCGGCATTTTCTCGCGGTGCGATTTCAGCACTTCCTTGACCACGACCTTCTCGACGATCTTCTCGGCCAGTGTCGCCGCCTTTTCCCGCGTCGAGCCGGATTCCAGCGCCTCGGCGGCCTCGTCGTCATCCTCCACCAGCGCGGATGCCAGCGGCTGGCTGAGCTTGGAGCCGTCGCGATACAGCGCGTTGGCCTTCACGCCGAGCGACCACGACAGTTCGTACGCCTTCTGGCAGTCCTCGATCGTGGCGTCGTTGGGCATGTTGATCGTCTTGGAAATCGCGCCCGAGATGAAGCTCTGCGCGGCGGCCATCATGCGGATGTGGCTGTCCACGTTCAGGTAGCGTGTGCCCTTCTTGCCGCAGGGATTCGCACAGTCGAAGACATGGTAATGCGCGGGGTCCAGATGCGGCGCCCCCTCCAGCGTCATGGTGCCGCAAACGTGGTCATTGGCCGCCTCGATATCCGCCTTGGAATAGCCCAGATGCGCCAGCATGTCGAAGGTCGGGTCGTTCAGCCGCTCCGCGGGAATGCCCAGCACGTTCGTGCAGAACTCGTGCCCCAGCGTCCACTGGTTGAACACGAAGCGGATGTCGAACGCGCTGCCGAGGGCGGCGTCCACCTTTTCCAACTCGTTCGGCCCGAAACCGTGCCCGGCCAGAGAGCGGTGATTGATACCCGGCGCGTTGCCGATGCTGCCGTGGCCCACGGCATAGCTGACGATCTCGCCGATCTGCGCCGGCCCGTAGCCCAGCTTTTCCAGCGCCGCCGGCACGGACTGGTTGATGATCTTGAAGTACCCGCCACCGGCGAGCTTCTTGAACTTCACCAGCGCGAAATCGGGCTCGATGCCGGTGGTGTCGCAATCCATGACCAGCCCGATCGTGCCGGTGGGCGCGATCACCGTGGCCTGCGCGTTGCGGTAGCCGTGCTTTTCGCCCATCTGAACCGCTTCGTCCCAGCTGGCCATGGCCAGCTCAGCCAGCCGCGCATCGGGACAGTTCTTGAGGTCCAGCGGCACCGGCCGGACGGCCAGATCCTCGTACCCTTCCGACGCCCCGTAGGCGGCGTTGCGGTGGTTGCGCATGACACGCAGCATGTGCTTCTCGTTGCGCTTGTAGCCCTCGAACGCCCCGAGCTCGCCGGCCATCTCGGCCGATGTCGCGTAGGCCACCCCTGTCATGATCGCGCTCAGCGCGCCGCCCAGGGCCCGGCCCTCGTCGGAATCGTAGCCCAGCCCCATGTTCATCAACAGCCCGCCGATATTGGCATAGCCAAGGCCCAGCGTGCGGAATTCGTGGGAAAGCTGCGCGATCTCCCGGGACGGGAACTGCGCCATCATCACGCTGATTTCCAGCGTCACCGTCCACAGCCGCGTGGCGTGCATGTAGGCATCCGCGTCGAACCGGCCGTCGTGGTAGAACTGCAGCAGGTTCATGGACGCCAGGTTGCAGGCCGTGTCATCGAGGAACATGTATTCCGAGCACGGGTTCGAGCCGCGGATCTCGCCGTCTTCGGGGCATGTGTGCCACGCGTTGACCGTGTCGTGGTACTGGATGCCCGGGTCGGCGCAGGCCCACGCGGCGTGGCCCACGTCCTCCCACAGGTCGCGCGCCTTGATCGTCTTGGCCACGCTGCCGTCCACGCGGTTGATCAACGCCCAGTCGTCATCGTTCTCGACGGCCTTGAGGAACGCATCCGTGACGCGGATCGAATTGTTCGAATTCTGGCCCGAGACACTGGCATAAGCGTCCGAATCCCAGTCGGTGTCATAGGTCGGGAATTCGATCCTTTCATAGCCCTGCCGCGCGTAATCCAGCACGCGCTTGACATAGGTCTCGGGAATGCGGGCCTGCTTGGCCCCGCGGATCGCGGCCTTGAGCTGCTGGTTCCGGCCCGGGTCCACGGCGTCCTCGCCGCTGCCGTCCCACGCGCGGATCGCCGCGAAAATCTCGTTCAGCTTCAGTTCGTGCATCTTGGACCCGGCGACGATGGACGCCACCTTCTGCTCCTCGCGCACCTTCCAGTTGATGAACTCCTCGATATCGGGGTGATCCGCGTCACAGATCACCATCTTGGCCGCGCGCCGCGTTGTGCCGCCCGACTTGATGGCGCCCGCCGCGCGGTCCCCGATCTTGAGAAAGCCCATCAGCCCGCTGGACTTGCCCCCGCCCGACAGCTTCTCGCCCTCGGCGCGCAGGCTGGAAAAGTTGGTGCCGGTGCCCGAGCCGTACTTGAACAGGCGTGCCTCGCGCACCCACAGGTCCATGATCCCGCCATCGCCGACCAGATCGTCGCCAACCGACTGGATGAAACAGGCATGGGGCTGCGGATGCTCGTAAGCGCTGGTGGATTTGGTCAGCTCACCGCTCTGGTAATCGACGTAGTAATGTCCCTGGCTCGGGCCGTCGATGCCATAGGCCCAGTGCAGGCCGGTGTTGAACCATTGCGGGCTGTTGGGCGCCGCCATCTGCTTGGCCAGCATGAAACGCATCTCGTCGAAATAGGCGCGCGCGTCTTCCTCGGTCGAGAAGTAGCCGCCCTTCCAGCCCCAGTAGGCCCAGGCGCCGGCCATGCGGTCAAAGACCTGCCTGGCGCTCGTCTCGCCGCCGGTGGCGTCGTTGTCGTCGGCCGCGACGGACCGCCAGAGGAACTCGGGCACACCGTCCTCGGGCACCTTCGCGAGTTTCGCCGGAACGCCGGCCTTGCGGAAATACTTCTGCGCGATCACGTCGCTGGCGACCTGGCTCCAGCCGGCCGGCACTTCGACCTCGTCGAGCCGGAAAACCGTCGTCCCGTCAGGGTTGCGTATCTCGGAACTCGTGGTCACGAATTCCAATGCTCCGTACGCGCCTTTCCCTGCCTCGGTGAATTTGCGTTCGATCTTCATTCTGGCTGCCCCATATTCAGCAAATCTGTTCCTGCGGGATCGCGCCCCGCGTCGTATCAACAGTCGGAACAAACGACCCGTAGCAACAGGCATCACCTGCTGGGCGAATGCCCGGATCCACCGTCCGGGGTCTGCCTCGTCTATCTGTCCCTGACCGCGCTTGCCGCACTAGATGTAGTGTCTGACCCGACGGCCTACACAAAGTGGCGTATTTTGCCGTCCATGGTCAACGGAAAATTTTCAGTATTTTGTATGTCCGGGCCATTGACGAACACGGCAACGCGCCGGAGCGACACCGTGGTGCGATTCCGCCCGGCGGATGCCGCGGCCAAGCCGCCGAAAGGCGCTGCGCGAAATCGGTTGTTTCACGCGGGCTTAGCCGCAACTCGTGAGAAATGACTCCAGCAAGACGCGCCCGACGCCCTTGCCGGTTGCCGCGGCGGCACCGGAACCAGGGCGGTGTCGCGGGCACGCCACACCCGGTGGCTGCACGGCCCACGCCGCCTATGGATGAGCGAACTTTTCTAAGGACTGGTCGGGGCGGCGAGATTCGAACTCACGACCCCCTGTACCCAAAACAGGTGCGCTACCAGACTGCGCCACGCCCCGGACCGTGCCGTTGTCTAGACCGCTTTTCGCGGTTTGAAAACCCCTAACAGGGCCACGCCGCGCGATCCGGATCGACGGCCGGGTGGCGCAGCTCGCTGCCTGCGTCGATGCCGATCATGTCCGCGAGACCGCCGTTGATTTCCAGAACGTACTGCACCTTGGTGCCACCGAAAAGCGGCGTGGTGTCCATCGGCGTGGCCATCTTGTGGATGCGGCCCACCGTGCCGGACGCATCCATGAAGATGATGTCCAGCGGAATCAGCGTATCCTTCATCCAGAAGCTGACTCGCCGCGGCCGCTCGTAAACGAACAGCATGCCCGCGCTGCGCGGCAGGCTTTCGCGGTTCATCAGGCCCTTGTTGCGCTCGGCCGGCGTGCGCGCCACCTCGACGGAGAAGCGCGCCTGCCCCCAGTCACCGCGCACGGTCACTTCGTCCTGCCGGCACGTGCCCGCCGACACGGCCGAGCCGGCCGCGACGGCGATGCACGTCACGACGAGCCTGATTGCCTGACTGCCAATTCCCATCCACACACCTCGGTTGCCATGCGGCCCCTCTTGCCATCGATGACGCGGATCGCCAGCGCCTCGCCCGGTTGCAGGTCCGCCAGCCCCGAGCGCCGCAACACCTCGATGTGCACGAAAACGTCCTCCTCGCGGCCGAACGTGTTCGCGAAGCCGAATCCCTTGGCCTTGTCGAACCACTTCACGCGGGCGGGTTCGAGCGGCGCGGCCTTGATGACCTCCGGATCGATTTCGTCCAGGTCCGCAAGCGCGTTGGGATCGCCGTCATCCGGCGGCTCGATCGCCAGCACGGCGACAGCCTGCAAGCCGCGCTCCGTTTCCTGCACGTCCACCTCGATGCCGGCCCGGTCGGCCACCGAACTCTGGCCGAAATTCCGCAAGACATTGGCGTGCAACAGGATGTCCGGCCCGCCCTCGGCCGCGACAACGAAGCCGAATCCCTTGACGGGATCGAACCATTTCACCCGGCCGGATATTCTGCGCGTTTCCTCGTTCTGATCGGTCAATTTGTCCTATCCAACAGCCTTCATCCCCAAGACCATTAAACTCTTGCGTCAAATCAACGCGTACTTGCAAGGGCAAATCACAGCATCTGCGCGTGCGGCACGATCCAGCGCATCACGGGTTCAACCTTTGGATATCCCACGCGTCTTCGGGCGTCTCCCGGCGCCAGACGAACCTGTCGTGCAGCCGGAAATCGCCGTCCGCCCAGAACTCGATCTCAACGGGAATGATTCTGAAACCTCCCCAAAAGGGTGGCCTGTCGGGGCTTGGACCCTTGGCCGCGGTGATCTTGGCCACCTTGGCCATCAGTTCCGCCCGCGATCCCAGCGGCCGTGACTGCCGCGATGCCCAGGCGCCAAGCCGGCTGCGCAGCGACCGGCTGTCGAAATAGGCATCCGCCTGCGGACCATCCTCGCGCTCGACATGCCCGCGGACCCGAAGCTGACGCCGCAAGGATTTCCAGTGCAGGACCATCGCGGCCTTGCCGCTCTGCGCGATCTCCTGCCCCTTGGCGCTCTCGTAGTTGGTGTAGAACACGAAGGCGCCGTCCTCGATCTCCTTGAGCAGCACCATGCGCACGTTGGGAAGCCCGGCTTCGTCGACGGTCGCCAGGGCGACCGCGTTGGGATCGTTGATCTCGCTCTCTTCGGCCTCGGCAAGCCAGCCGCGGGCGATCTCGAAGGGGTCGTCGCCCGCGAATTTCCCGTGTCTGTCCATCCCTACCCCCATCGCCTGCGCCCGTGCGTTTTCCTGTCGTCCGGCAGTCGACAGCGCGCGGGCCGCACTTGCCGTTCCGGATTTGCCAATTTAGACCCGCTGCCTGGGTGCCTTTCCCTTGAAGCAGACAGGCCGATCGCCTAAAGACACCGAGACAAGATATTGTGCCGGGGTCTGAAAATGTCAAACGAACTGATGGCGGGCAAGCGCGGGCTGATCATGGGGTTGGCCAACGACAAGTCCATTGCCTGGGGCATCGCGCAGGCCTGCGCGGATGCCGGCGCCGAGCTCGCTTTCTCCTACCAGGGTGACGCGCTCGGAAAGCGCGTCGAACCACTGGCGCGGGAACTGGGCTCGGACCTCGTCCTGTCCTGTGACGTGGCCGACATGTCCTCGATCGAGGCGCTGTTCGACGCGCTGGAGGCCCGGTGGGGCCGGCTGGATTTCATCGTCCACGCGATCGGCTTTTCCGACAAGTCCGAACTGCGCGGCCGCTACGTGGATACCAGCCGCGAAAACTTCCTCAGGACGATGGACATCAGCTGCTACAGTTTCACCGCCGTGATGCAGCGGGCCGCCAGGCTCATGCCCGACGGCGGCAGCGCCCTGACGCTGACATATTACGGGGCCGAGCAGGTCATGCCGCATTACAACGTGATGGGAGTGGCCAAGGCCGCGCTGGAGGCCTCGGTGATGTACATGGCCGAGGACCTCGGCCGCGACGGCATCCGCGTCAACGCGATCAGCGCCGGCCCCATCCGCACGCTGGCGGCAAGCGGGATCGGCGATTTCCGCTATATCCTCAAGTGGAACGAGCTGAACTCCCCCCTGCGTCGTAACGTGACGATCGAGGACGTGGGCAAATCGGCGCTCTACCTTCTCAGTGACCTCGGCAGCGGTACCACCGGTGAAACCCTGCATGTCGACGCGGGATACCACGTGGTCGGCATGAAGGCCGTGGACGCGCCGGACATCGATGCGACCAGCTAGGCCCGGGGCCTATCGCGCACCGGCCCGTCATGGCGCCGAGGCGCAGCGCGGCGCGCCCCGATACGTCGGCCGCCACGTGCGACAGATGAAAGGACCCGCCCGATGACCGACCGCTTGCCCCACGAGAAAGGCTTTCACGTCAGCTGGGACCAGCTTCACAGGGATGCCCGCGCACTGGCATGGCGCCTGCAGGCCCACGGGCCCGAGGATGGCGGCTGGCGCATGGTCGTGGCGATCACGCGCGGCGGCATGGCGCCGGCGATGATCGTCGCCCGCGAACTGGACATCCGAACCGTGGACACGATCAGCGTCAAGTCGTACGATCATCAGACCCAAGGCGAACCCGTCGTGATAAAAGCGCCCGACATGGGCCTTGTGGGGGATGGCAAGGGCGTGCTCATCGTGGATGATCTGGTGGATACCGGGCGCACGCTGGAAGTCGTGCGCAAGACGATGCCCAAGGCCCACGTGGCCACCGTCTATGCCAAGCCCATGGGGCGCGAGCAGGTGGATACCTTCGTCACCGAGGTCAGCCAGGACACGTGGATCTTCTTTCCGTGGGACATGGCCCTGCAATACGTCGAACCGTATCGCGGCACCTGACCGCGCAGCGCCGAGGACAGGCACATGACATCATGCCCCCGCACCGCCACCACCTTCGCGCCGCCCGTGATGCAGGCGCGGCAATGGTTGGCCGACACACCCGTCCCGCGGGGCCTTGACCTCATCAACGTCAGCCAGGCCGCGCCCGTCGACCCGCCCCCGGCCGGGCTGCGGCAGGCCATCGCCGACGCGGCGCTTTCCGATCCGTCGGCGCATCTCTACGGCGCGGTTCTGGGCCGCGACGACCTGCGCGAGGAAATCGCGCATCAATGGTCGCGTGCCTATGGCGGCCGCATCGGCCACGCGCATGTCGCCATCACGTCGGGGTGCAATCAGGCGTTTTGCGCGGCCATCGCCGCGCTGTGCGGCGAGGGCGACGAGGTGATCCTGCCCACGCCGTGGTATTTCAACCACAAGATGTGGCTTGACATGGCCGGCGTCCGCACCGTCCCCCTGCCCGCCGGCGCGGAGCTGCTGCCGGACCCGGCGGAGGCCGAGGCGCGCATCACCGACCGGACCCGCGCCATCGTGCTCGTGACGCCGAACAACCCCGGCGGCGTGGAATACCCCGCAGACCTGGTGCACGCGTTCCACGGCCTGGCACAGGCCCGCGGGCTACGCCTGATCATCGACGAGACCTACAGGGACTTCGACGCGCGCCCCGCGGCACCGCATGACCTCTTTGCCGATCCCGGCTGGGCGGACACGCTGGTGCACCTCTATTCGTTTTCCAAGGCGTACCGGCTGACCGGGCATCGCGTGGGCGCGATGGTGGCCGGGCCGGACCTTCTGGCCGAGGCCGAGAAGTTTCTCGACACGGTGACGATCTGCCCCAACCAGCTTGGCCAGATCGCCGCGCTGTGGGGGATGCGCAACCTTGGCGACTGGCTCGCGGGGGAACGCGCCGAGATCCTCGACCGCCGTGCCGCGATCGAGGACGCCATGCCAAGGCTCACCGACGCGGGCTGGCACCTGCTGGGCTGCGGTGCCTATTTCGCCTACCTGCGCCATCCGTTCGACATGTCCTCGGACACGCTGGCGCCGCGTCTGCTGGGCGACGCGGGCGTGCTGCTGCTGCCGGGCACGATGTTCCGCCCCGCCGGCGATCCGGCCGGCCGGCATGAGGTCCGCATCGCCTTCGCCAACGTGACCCGCCCCCAGATCGGGATGCTTTTCGATCGGCTGGCCGGGCTGGGCTGGCCCCTTGCCCCCGGCGCGGCGGGCGCGTAGACAGACGCGACCAACGCGTTTTCAAGCCAATCCACCGGGGGGCCGCATGGCGGGCAGCAACAGTATCACCAAAACCCTTGTCTGGATCCTGATGGGCCTTCTGATACTGGGTCTCGGCGGTTTCGGCGTGACCAACCTGTCGGGCACGGCACGCAACGTCGGCACCGTGGGCGACACCGATATCGAGCTTCAGGAATATGCCCGCACGCTGCAACGGGAAATCCGCGCGTTGCAGGCGGAACGGGGCGAGCCCGTCAGCTTTGCCCAGGCCCGCGCCGAAGGCATCGACCAGGCCGTGCTGGGCCGCTTGGTCGCGCAGGCCGCGCTGAATGACGAAACGCGGCGCATGGGGATCTCGATCGGCGATGAAAATCTGCGCGACCAGATCCTCGGCATACAATCATTCCAGGGCGTCGACGGTGAGTTCGACCGCGAATCCTATGCCTTCGCGCTGGAGCAGCAAGGGCTTTCGGAGGCTGAGTTCGAACAGGACATCCGCGCGGAAACCGCCCGCACCCTGCTGCAAGCTGCCGTCGTTACCGGGGCCGCGGCCCCGTCGGGCTACGTGGATGCCATGGTGGCCTTCCTTGCCGAACGGCGCAGCGTCACGTGGGCCACGCTCTCGCGGGACGATCTGGCAACCGGCCTGCCGGTGCCGACCGAGGAGCAGCTTCGCGCGTATCACCAGTCGAACGAAGCGCTTTTCACCACGCCCGAGACCAAGGTGATCACCTATGCATGGCTGACGCCGGACATGGTCCTCGACACGGTCGAACTGGACGAGCAGGCGCTGCGCGAGGCCTACGAGGCGCGATCGGAGGAATTCAACACGCCCGAGAAACGACTGGTCGAACGGCTTGCCTTTGCCGACGAGGCCGCGGCCCGCGATGCGCTGACCCGGATCGAGGACGGCGAGAGCTTCGACACGCTGGTCGAGGACCGCGGCCTGCGGTTGGCCGACGTCGATCTGGGCGACGTTTCCCGCGACGACCTGGGCGCCGCCGCCGAAACGGTCTTCGACGCCGCGGCCGGCGAGGTCGTCGGCCCTGCGCCCAGTACGGTGGGCCCCGCGCTCTACCGCGTCAATGCCGTGCTTGCCGCCCGGCAGACCAGCTTCGAGGAGGCGAAACCCCTCCTGCGCGAGGATCTCGCGGCCGACCGGGCCCGCCGGGTCGTGGACAACCGGATCGAGGAAATCGACAACCTGCTGGCCGGCGGCGCCACGATCGAGGATCTGGCGGCGGAAACGGCCATGCAGCTCGGACAGATCGACTGGCACCCCGACGAGACCACCGGCATTGCCGCCTACGATTCCTTCCGCCGCGCCGCGGCCGAGGTCACGGCCGAGGATTACCCGGAAGTCGAGCAGCTGGAGGATGCCGGGATTTTCGCCCTGCGTCTAGACGATGTCATCCCCCCCGAGGTCATGCCGCTGGAAGAGGTGCGCGACGCGGTCGAGCGGGGCTGGCGGCGGCAGGCGACCGTCGAGGCCCTGCGCGACCAGGCGCAGGACTATCTGCCGCAACTCAAAACCGGCACGCCGTT
>JAVLCJ010000033.1:0-26485 GCA_031580875.1 Roseovarius sp. | reverse complement strand
CATCTTCAAGCAGCGCAACTGCGATATCGGCGTCGTGAGCGAGGAGGATATCCAGAACTGGGGCTTTTCGGGCGTCATGGTCCGGGGCAGCGGGCTGGCATGGGACCTGCGGCGCGCGCAGCCCTACGAATGCTACGACGAGTTCGAATTCCAGGTCCCCGTCGGCAAGAACGGCGACTGCTACGATCGGTACCTGTGCCGCATGGAGGAAATGCGCCAGTCGCTCGGGATCGTCCGGCAGGCCATCGAGAAACTGCGCGCGCCCGAAAACCAGGGCGACGTTTTGACTCGCGGAAAGATCACGCCGCCCTCGCGGGGCGAGATGAAGACGTCGATGGAGGCGCTCATCCATCACTTCAAGCTCTATACCGAAGGGTTCCGGGTGCCGGAGGGCGAGGTCTACGCGGCGGTCGAGGCGCCGAAGGGCGAGTTCGGCGTCTACCTCGTGGCCGATGGCACGAACCGGCCGTACCGGGCCAAGCTCAGGGCGCCGGGCTACCTGCATCTTCAGGCCATGGATCATGTCGCCGGGGGGCACCAGTTGGCGGACGTGGCCGCGATCATCGGCACGATGGACGTCGTCTTCGGGGAGATCGACCGATGACGACAGTCGGGCGGTCAGCCCTTGGCGTCGTTGCTGGTGGAGTGCTCACGTCGGCCTGCGCGCTGCCGCCACAGGGTGTCACGCGCGACCAGATCGGGCACTACGAGAAGGCCGTCGCGAGTATCGGATGCGAACTGGTGTACGACTCCGATTATCTGCCGGTCGAGCTGCAGGCCGACCTGACGCGCGCGCAAGTTGTCGAGATCACGCAATATCAACTCGCCGCCGGGAAGGCCGAACGTCTGGCCAATGGCGGCGTGAAACTGACCACAGGAGCCTGTGCCTAGATGCTGAGACGTCTTCATCACGAGCAGCCCGAAAGCTTTGCCTTCACGCCCGAGAACCAGGCGTGGGCCGAGGCGCAGATGACGAAGTACCCCGAGGGCCGCCAGGCCAGCGCGATCATTCCGCTGCTGTGGCGCGCGCAGGAACAGGAGGGCTGGCTGAGCCGCCCCGCTATCGAGCACGTGGCCGACATGCTGGACATGGCCTATATCCGCGCGCTCGAGGTGGCGAGTTTCTATTTCATGTTCCAGCTGCAACCGGTGGGCAGCGTGGCGCACGTGCAGGTTTGCGGCACCACGTCCTGCATGATCTGCGGCGCCGAGGATCTTGTCGGGGTCTGCCGCGAGAAGATCGCGCCCAACCCGCACGAGCTGAGCGCGGACGGCAAGTTCAGCTGGGAAGAGGTGGAATGCCTCGGTGCCTGTGCGAACGCGCCCATGGCCCAGATCGGCAAGGACTATTACGAGGATCTGACGGCGGCGCGCATGGGCGAGATTCTCGACGCGCTGGCCGCCGGCGAGGTCCCGACGCCCGGCCCGCAGAACGGGCGCTACGCGTCGGAGCCCGAAACGGGCCTCAGCAGCCTGAAGGAGTTCGACAGCGGGCAGACGCAGTACAATGCCAGTGTTCAGCTGGCCACGACCATCGGTGACACGCTCAAGCGGATCGACGGCACCGAGGTGCCGCTGTTGGCGCCGTGGCGCGACAAGGGTGCGCGGCATGACCCGGCGGCGCCGGCGGTAAAACTGAACGAGACCCCGGTTGATGTCACGGCGGCGGCCCCCGCGAAGCCGGGAAAGGAAAAGCAGACCGACGCCGGCGACGCGGGCACGAAACCGGAATTGATGGCCGCGCCCCGCGATACCGGGGCGGACGATCTGAAGCTGATCAAGGGCGTCGGCCCGAAGCTGGAAACGCTTCTCAACGGGCTGGGCGTCTACCATTTCGACCAGATCGCCGCATGGACGGCGGACGAGGTCTCGTGGGTCGACGACAACATCGAGGGGTTCAAGGGCCGGGTGAGCCGGGACAACTGGGTCGCGCAGGCGAAATTGCTGGCAGAGGGCAAGGATACGGAGTTTTCCGACCGCGCCAGGAAGGGTGATGTCAATTAACCGGCACGCCCGGGACACCACAGGGGGTACGCCATGTCGACGATCGGAAACTTGAGTTCTTGCCGCGTGATCTGTTGGGCGCTCGCGGCGGCGGCGGGGCTTTCCGTTCTGGCCGGAACGGCGGGGACCGTCGGGGTCATCGCGGCATTTCTGCTCGGGGTCGCGTTGGCGGCGGTTCTGGGGATCGTCTTCGTGCACCTTGTCTGCACCGACGAGGCCGGGGGGCGCGGGGATGAGATCGGCCAATCCGGGATCGAGAAGTCGGAAAAGGTGGCGGGTATGTCCGCGCCGGCGTCCGGCGCCACTGGCGAAACGGCACGGGACACCGCCGAGCCGGTTGCCAGCCCGGCGCCCGCGTCTATGTCGACGGGTGAGAATGATGGCAGTGCCGACGCGCCTCAGGATGTTGGCCAACGGCCGCGGATGCTGGACGCGCCAAGGGATGGCAAGGCCGACAACCTGAAGGAAATCAAGGGGATCGGGCCCAAGCTGGAAGCACTGCTGAACGAGATGGGGGTTTACCATTTTGACCAGATCGCCGCGTGGGACGCAGATGAGGTAACATGGCTCGACGCCAACCTTCAGGGGTTCAAGGGTCGGGTGAGCCGCGACAGTTGGGTGGCGCAGGCCACGATCCTTGCCGCGGGCGGGGACACGGAGTTTTCCAGGCGCGTCGATGACGGCGACGTCTACTGAAACGATCGATGAGCGATGGCACAGCAAGACGGAAACATCGAACGCAAGGGGCGGTTCACCGCGATCGTGATCGCCGGGACGGGTGTTTTCTGGATACTGGCCACGCTGATCGGGGGCGAGCTGGAGCTGAGCAACCGCATTCGGGCGCTGTTCGACATGCTGGCCCTGGCGGGGTTCATCTGGGCCCTTGTCCTGACCTATCAAATATGGCGCGCGCGCCGCGACAATCAGGGGTAGCAGCCGATGCTGAATGACGAAGACCGGATATTCACCAACCTGTACGGGATGCATGATCGCAGCCTGACGGGCGCCCGCGACCGGGGCCACTGGGACGGCACCGCGCGGATATTGCAGAACGGCCGCGACTGGATCGTCGAACAGATGAAGGCCAGCGGGCTGCGGGGCCGCGGCGGCGCGGGGTTCCCGACCGGGCTGAAGTGGTCCTTCATGCCGAAGGAGAGCGACGGGCGGCCGGCTTACCTCGTGGTCAATGCCGACGAATCCGAGCCGGGCACCTGCAAGGACCGTGAAATCATGCGGCACGATCCGCACACGCTGATCGAGGGCTGCCTGATCGCCAGCTTCGCGATGAACGCGCATGCCTGCTACATCTACATCCGCGGGGAGTACATCCGCGAGCGCGAGGCGCTGCAGGCCGCGATCGACGAGGCCTACGAGGCCGGCCTGATCGGCCGGAACGCCTGCAAGTCGGGGTGGGATTTCGACCTTTACCTGCATCACGGGGCGGGCGCGTATATCTGTGGCGAGGAAACCGCGCTGCTGGAATCGCTGGAAGGCAAGAAGGGCATGCCCCGCATGAAGCCGCCATTCCCCGCCATGGCGGGCGTGTACGGGTGCCCGACCACGGTGAACAACGTCGAATCGATCGCCGTGGTGCCCACGATCCTGCGCCGGGGGCCGGAATGGTTTTCGGGCATCGGGCGGCCCAACAACACGGGCACCAAGATTTTCGCGGTCTCCGGTCACGTCAACACGCCGTGCGTCGTCGAGGACGCGATGTCGATTTCCTTCGAGGAACTGATCAACAAGCATTGCGGCGGTGTACGCGGTGGCTGGGACAACCTGAAGGCCGTCATTCCCGGGGGATCGTCCGTGCCGTGCGTGCGCGGCGAGAAGATGAAGGACGCCGTGATGGATTTCGACGCGTTGCGCGATGTCGGGTCCAGCCTTGGCACCGCGGCGGTGATCGTGATGGACAAGGACACCGACATCATCAAGGCGATCTGGCGGTTGTCCAAGTTCTACAAGCACGAAAGCTGCGGCCAGTGCACCCCGTGCCGCGAGGGCACGGGATGGATGATGCGCGTCATGGACCGGCTGGTGAAGGGCGAGGCCGAGGTCGAGGAGATCGACATGCTGTTCGACGTGACCAAGCAGGTCGAAGGCCACACGATCTGCGCGCTCGGCGACGCGGCGGCGTGGCCGATACAGGGGCTGATCCGCAACTTCCGTGACGAGATCGAGGACCGTATCAAGGCCCGCAAGACGGGCCGCGTCACCGCGGTTGCGGCGGAATAACCGGATGGAGGCATTTGCAGCATACGGTCATGCCATCGTGGCACTGGCGGCGTCGGGAGTTCTCGGGCTAGTGGTCAGCCTGCTTACCGGCATGCAGAAGGTCAAGCTGGGCCTGCCGCCGGGCGCCAGCCCGGACCCGGATTATGCCAACCCCGCCTATCGGTGGCACCGGGCACAGCTGAACATGGCCGAGACCATGGGGTTTTTCACCGCGGTGACCGTGGCGGCCGTCCTTGCCGGGGCGAGCCCCTTCTGGGTCAACCTTCTCGCGGCGCTGTTCTTCGTCAGCCGGGCCGTTCTGGCGGTGGTGCACGTCACCGGCGTCGGCAAGCCGGACATGAGCCTGCGGTCGTTTCTTTACGGCCTTGGCTGGGCGATCTGCATTCTTCTGGCCATTCTTGCCGTGATCGGGGCGTTGACATGAGGTGCAATTGGCTGAAAGCGTCGGCTGCCATGGTCGTAACACTGGGCTGGCTTGCCGGCTGCACCGAGTATGCGGAGCGCGTGTATTTCGACGGCCGGTATTACCCGGCCTCCGCCGACCGGGTATCGCGGGACGCGCGCGAGCGGTTCACCGTTTCGGTGCGGCGGGTCGATCAGGGTATCGACGGGGCGCGCAAGGCCGGGCGCCACGAGGCGACGCGGTACTGTATCCAGAATTTCGGCACGTCGCGGATCGACTGGCAGCTTGGGCCGGAGGCCGAGGCGGCGCTGTTGCGGACGCCGTCGGGGAACTTGCTGCTGAAGGGCGAATGCGCGACATGGTGATTCTGCCGGGCACATACGGGAGCCGGATGCGTCTGGTGGCTGTCCTCGTGCTGGGCATGACGCTCGTCGCCGGCATGGCCGGGGCCAAGGCCGGGTCGGGATTGCGCAACGAGGCGGACATCAATTACGGCCTTTTCGTTGTCGCGGTTGCCGACAAGATCCGCCGCGACTGCGATGCCATTTCGCCACGCATATTCAGGGCCTACACCTTCATGAACAAGCTGAAGGACGCTGCGCTCGCGCGGGGCTACAGCGAGGACGAGATCGACGCCTACATCAACGACGACGCCGAGAAAGCGAAAATGCGCGAGCGGCGCAACGCCTACTTCCGGAGCAAGGGGGCGAGCAACCTCGACCCGGAGAGCCTCTGCGCGCTCGGACGCGCGGAAATCGCGAAGGACAGCCGGGTCGGGCGGCTGCTGAGGGTGTGGTGATGACGACGGCCGTGCGCATCCCGGGCTGCCAGCGGCCCGGTCGGCGCGGGGCCGTGATGCGAAATTGCGAATATGCCACCGGGCCTGTCCCGAGGCGGGTGGATACCAGGAGATAGGATAACGCGATGTCTGACTTGCGGAAAATCATCATCGACGATCAGGAAGTCGAAGTGGACCCGGCCATGACGCTGATCCAGGCCTGCGAAGAGGCGGGCGTGGAGATACCGCGTTTCTGCTATCACGAACGCCTGTCGATCGCCGGCAACTGCCGCATGTGCCTGGTCGAGGTGGTGGGCGGTCCGCCCAAGCCGGCGGCGTCCTGCGCGATGCAGGTCAAGGACCTGCGCCCCGGCCCCGAAGGTCAGCCGCCGCAGGTGAAGACGAATTCGCCCATGGTCAAGAAGGCGCGGGAAGGCGTCATGGAGTTCCTGCTGATCAACCATCCGCTGGACTGCCCGATCTGTGACCAGGGCGGGGAGTGCGATCTGCAGGATCAGGCGATGGCCTATGGCGTGGATTTCTCGCGCTACCGCGAACCCAAGCGCGCGGTCGAGGACCTGGACCTCGGACCGCTGGTCGAGACGCACATGACACGCTGCATTTCCTGCACCCGGTGCGTGCGGTTCACGACCGAGGTGGCGGGGATCAGCCAGATGGGGCAGACGGGCCGCGGCGAGGATGCCGAGATCACGTCGTATCTCGGCGAGACCTTGGACTCGAACCTGCAGGGCAACATAATCGACCTGTGCCCGGTCGGTGCGCTCGTCTCCAAACCCTATGCCTTCACGGCCCGGCCGTGGGAACTGGCCAAGACGGAAACCATCGACGTGATGGACGCGTTGGGCAGCAATATCCGGGTGGATACCAAGGGGCGCGAGGTCATGCGCATCCTGCCCCGCAACCATGATGGTGTGAACGAGGAATGGATTTCGGACAAGACGCGATTTGTCTGGGACGGGCTGCGCCGGCAGCGTCTGGACCGCCCCTATGTCCGGGAAAACGGCAGGCTGCGCGCGGCAAGCTGGCCCGAGGCGTTGCAAAAGGCGGCCGCGGCGATCACGGGCGCCGGCAAGATCGCGGGCCTCGTGGGGGATCTGGCCCCGGTGGAGGCGGCCCATGCCCTGAAGCAGCTTGTCGAGGGGCAGGGCGGCAACGTGGAATGCCGCACCGACGGTGCGGCCCTGCCGGCCGGCAACCGGTCGGGCTATGTCGGAAACGCGCGGGTCGAGGATATCGACACCGCGAGAACGATCTACCTGATCGGGACCGACCCGTCGGTGGAGGCGCCGGTACTCAATGCGCGCATCCGCAAGGCATGGCTGAAGGGGGCGGACGTCACCCATGTCGGCGAGCCGGCCGACCTGACATACGAGGCCACGCAGATGGGCGCGCGGAACAAGTTCCTCGCGCGGCTGGTGTCGGATGCGGCGCCGCGTGAGGACGCGCTGGTGATCGTGGGGCAGGGCGCGTTGACGGGGAACAACGGCCCGGCCGTGCTGCATCAGGCGATGACCCTGACCGAGAAGCTGGGCGGCCGGATGCTGGTGCTGCACACGGCGGCGGCCCGTGTCGGGGCGATGGATGCCGGGTGCACCACGGATGGCGGGCTTGGTGCCGCGCTTGACGGCGCCGACGTGATCTACAACCTCGGCGCGGATGAGATAGAGATCGGCGACGGGCCCATCGTCATCTATCAGGGTAGCCACGGCGACCGGGGCGCGCATCGTGCGGATATCATCCTGCCCGGCGCTGCCTACACCGAGGAACAAGGACTGTTTGTCAATACCGAGGGCCGTCCCCAGCTTGCGTTGCGCGCCGGTCATCCGCCGGGCGAGGCCAAGGAGAACTGGGCGATCCTGCGGGCGCTGTCGGGCGAGATGGGGGCAACGCTGCCCTTCGACAGCCTGCCGCAATTGCGCAAGGGCCTGATCGAAGCGGCGCCACAGCTTTCTGCCATAGACACGGTGCCTGACAATGGCTGGACCGTGGTGGAAGCTGTCGAACTTGGCGCCGGGAAACTGGGATCGGCGGTCGGGGATTTCTACCTGACCAACCCGATCGCCCGGGCGAGCGAGTTGATGGCCGAACTCAGCGCGAATGCCAAGGCGCGGCGCGACACGCCGGTGGCGGCCGAATGAGGCCGCCCGCGGCCTGCATAGCCTTTCCGATGCTGGCGGCCGCCGGCGCCGTGGCCGGATGCGAAAGCGCGCAGGTGGCGCGTGCCGAGCCTTCCGCACCGACGTACAAGGGAGTCGAAACACGCCTGCTGGACGGAGATCTCGTCAATTTCCGGGTCGCGCTGACCGGTGCGGATGGCCGTGAGGACGTGTCGCGCTATGCCGAATGCGCCGCCGCGAAATACGCGCTGATCCGGGGATACGGTTTTGCGAGACATCTGCGCACGAATGTGGTGGAAGAGGGTGGAATCTGGCGCGGTGATGCGGTTTATACGATCTCGCCGGCCCTGCCCGACGGGCTGAAGACAATCGACGCCGAAGTCGTCGCCGCCAATTGCGCGGAAAACGGAATACCGATGGTGTGAGGAGCTGATGGCTGATTTCTTTACAACCCCCCTCGGGATCGCGGTGATCATCGTTGCGCAATGCCTCGCGGTGGTGGGCTTCGTGATGGTGTCGTTGCTGGTCCTCGTGTACGGCGACCGCAAGATCTGGGCCGCGGTCCAGATGCGGCGGGGGCCCAACGTGGTTGGTGTCTACGGGCTGCTGCAAACCATCGCCGACGCGCTGAAATACGTGGTCAAGGAAGTTGTCGTGCCCGCCGGTGCCGACAAGACGGTGTTCATTCTCGCACCGCTCACCAGCTTCGTGCTGGCGGTGCTGGCATGGGCCGTGATCCCGCTGAATGACGGCTGGGTGCTGTCGGACATCAACGTGGCGATCCTGTTCGTCTTCGCCGTGTCCTCGCTGGAGGTCTACGGCGTGATCATGGGGGGCTGGGCCAGCAACTCGAAATATCCGTTCCTGGGATCGCTTCGGTCGGCTGCGCAGATGATATCCTACGAGGTGTCCATCGGCCTGATCATCATCGGCGTGATCATCTCGACCGGCAGCATGAACTTCGGCAGTATCGTGAACGCGCAGGACACCAATTACGGCTTTTTCGGCTGGTACTGGCTGCCGCACCTGCCCATGGTCTTCCTGTTCTTCATCAGCGCGCTGGCCGAGACGAACCGGCCGCCGTTCGATCTGCCCGAGGCCGAGTCGGAACTTGTGGCCGGCTACCAGGTGGAATATTCGGCCACGCCGTTCCTGCTGTTCATGGCCGGTGAGTATATCGCGATCTTCCTGATGTGCGCGCTGATCTCGCTGTTGTTCTTCGGCGGCTGGCTGTCGCCCATTCCGGGCCTGCCCGACGGCGTGGTCTGGATGGTCGGCAAGATGTTCTTCTTCTTCTTCATCTTCGCGATGGTGAAGGCGATCACGCCGCGCTACCGCTATGACCAACTGATGCGCATCGGCTGGAAGGTGTTTCTGCCGCTCAGCCTTGGCTGGGTCGTCGTGGTGGCGTTTTTGGCGAAATTCGAAGTTCTGGGCGCATTCTGGGCCCGCTACGCAATGGGAGGCTGACACATGACGCAGATCGACTATGGACGCGCGGCGGGGTATTTCCTGCTCAAGGATTTCGTGCAGGGGTTCAGGCTGGGGCTCAAGTACTTCTTCGCGCCGAAGGCGACGGTGAACTACCCGCACGAAAAGGGCCCGCTGTCGCCCCGGTTCCGCGGGGAACACGCGCTGCGCCGCTACCCCAACGGCGAGGAGCGGTGCATCGCCTGCAAACTGTGCGAGGCGATCTGCCCGGCACAGGCCATCACGATCGACGCCGAGCCGCGCGACGACGGCAGCCGCCGGACCACGCGCTACGACATCGACATGACCAAGTGCATCTATTGCGGCTTCTGCGAGGAGGCCTGCCCGGTGGACGCCATCGTGGAAGGCCCGAATTTCGAATTCGCCGCCGAGACGCGCGAGGAGCTCTTTTACGACAAGGCCAAGCTGCTGGAAAACGGTGAGCGGTGGGAAGCCGAGATCGCCCGCAACCTCGAACTGGACGCGCCGTACCGATGACCGATCCCAAGAACCCCTTCGAACAGATGATGGCGCAGGCGCAGGAGATGGCCAAGGCGTTCAACCCGGCGCTTGAATCATTCTCGCCCAAGGGGTTCGAGAAGATCTGGCCGACAATGCCCAAGGACGTCATGGAAATGTCCTTCGGACAGGGGTTGAACAAGGACGGGCTCGATGCCAAGACGCGGCTGCTGCTGACCCTTGCCGGGTTGACCATGCTGGGTGCACAGAGCGACGCGCAGATACGCATGACGGTGCGCCATGCGCTCGAGGCCGGGGCCACCAGAGACGAAATTGCCGAGACGATCGCACAAATGTCGATGTTCGCCGGCATCCCCTCCATGACACGCGCGATGGAAACCGCGCAGGAGGTGCTGGACGAGCAAAACGAAGGGGACGAGACCTGATGACCGTTGCAGTTTTTTCCTTCTACCTCTTTGCGATCGCGGCGCTCGTCGGCGGGCTTTTCACCGTGATCAGCCGCAACCCGGTGCATTCGGTACTCTGGCTGATCCTGTCCTTCATTAGCGCCGCGGGGCTGTTCGTTCTGCTGGGGGCCGAATTCCTGGCGATGTTGCTGCTCATCGTCTACGTGGGCGCAGTCGCCGTGTTGTTCCTGTTCGTGGTCATGATGCTGGATGTCGATTTCGCCGAGTTGAAGGCGGAGATGGCAAGGTACATGCCTCTGGCCCTACTGATCGGTATCATCCTGTTGATGCAGTTCGGGCTGGCCTATGGAAACTGGGAAATGGCGGCCGGGGCCGAGGGCGCGCGCGCCGCGCCGATGACCGAGGGTGTGGAGAATACCGCGGCGCTCGGGATGCTGCTTTACGACAAGTATTTCCTGATCTTCCAGATGGCCGGGCTGATCCTGCTGGTGGCGATGATCGGGGCCATCGTGCTGACGCTGCGGCACCGGCAGGACGTGAAACGCCAAGACGTGCTTGCGCAAATGTACCGGGACCCGGCCAAGGCGATGGAACTGAAGGACGTCAAGCCTGGTCAGGGCCTGTGACCTAGGACGTGGTACGTCCGTCGTAACGGAAGAACATCCCGGCCGCGCCGGGGTGACGCGAGACCAAGAACGGGGCAAACCCGGAGGGACGGCGAAATGATTGGACTGGAACATTACCTGACGGTGGCGGCGGCACTGTTCGTCATCGGCATCTTCGGGCTTTTCCTGAACCGCAAGAACGTGATCATCCTGCTGATGTCGATCGAGCTTATGTTGCTGTCGGTGAACATCAACCTCGTCGCGTTCTCGTCCTTCGCGGGTGACATGGTGGGGCAGGTCTTCACCCTGTTCGTGCTGACCGTCGCGGCCGCGGAGGCGGCGATCGGCCTTGCGATCCTCGTCTGTTTCTTCCGCAATCGCGGCACCATCGCCGTGGAAGACGTCAACGTGATGAAAGGCTGATCCGATGGAGCAGACAATCCTCTTCGCGCCTCTCATCGGGGCCCTGATCGCCGGGTTCGGCTGGCGGATGATCGGCGACAAGGGGGCCCAGTGGGTGACGACAGGGCTTTTGTTCCTGTCCTGCCTGCTGAGCTGGATCGTCTTTTTCGGCCATGACGGTGAAACCCACTACATACACGTGCTCGACTGGGTGCAATCGGGCACATTGGACACGGCATGGGCCATCCGGCTGGACCGGCTGACGGCGATCATGCTGATCGTGGTGACCACCGTTTCGGCGTTGGTTCACCTGTACTCGATGGGCTACATGGCCCATGACGAGAATTTCGACGACGCGAAGGAAAGTTACCGGCCCCGGTTTTTCGCCTACCTTTCGTTCTTCACCTTCGCGATGCTGATGCTGGTGACGGCCGACAACCTGGCGCAGATGTTCTTCGGTTGGGAGGGCGTCGGGCTGGCGTCGTACCTGTTGATCGGCTTCTACTACCGCAAACCGTCGGCCAATGCCGCCGCGATCAAGGCGTTCGTGGTGAACCGGGTGGGCGATTTCGGTTTCGCGCTCGGGATCATGGCGCTTTTCTTCCTGGTGGACTCGATCCGGTTCGATGACGTGTTCGCCGCCGCGCCTGAACTGGCGGAAACCAACCTCACCTTCCTGTGGACGGAATGGAACGCGGCCAACCTGATCGCCTTCCTGCTGTTCGTGGGGGCGATGGGCAAGTCGGCGCAGTTGTTCCTGCACACGTGGCTGCCCGACGCGATGGAGGGTCCGACGCCCGTTTCGGCGCTGATCCACGCGGCGACCATGGTGACGGCGGGGGTTTTCCTTGTCTGCCGCATGTCACCGCTGATGGAATACGCGCCAGAGGCGATGGGCTTCGTGACGTTCCTCGGCGCCACGACCGCGTTCTTCGCGGCCACGGTGGGGCTGGTCCAGAACGACATCAAGCGCGTGATCGCCTATTCGACCTGTTCGCAGCTTGGCTACATGTTCGTGGCCGCCGGCGTGGGTGTCTACAGCGTTGCGATGTTCCATCTCTTCACCCACGCCTTTTTCAAGGCGATGCTGTTTCTTGGCGCGGGCTCGGTCATTCACGGGATGCACCACGAGCAGGACATGCGGAACTATGGCGGGCTGCGGTCCAAGATGCCCTACACGTTCTGGGCGATGCTCATCGGCACGCTGGCCATCACCGGTGTCGGCATCCCGCTGACGACACTCGGGTTCGCCGGTTTCCTGTCCAAGGATGCGATCATCGAATCGGCTTACGCTGGCACGCATGGCGGCTACGGCTTCTGGATGCTCGTGATCGCGGCTCTCTTCACCAGCTTCTACAGCTGGCGCCTGATGTTCCTGACGTTCTGGGGCAAGCCGCGCGGCGACAAGCATACGCACGACCACGCCCATGAGAGCCCGATGGTGATGCTGGTTCCGCTGGGGGTTCTGGCGCTCGGGGCGGTGTTCGCGGGCATGATCTGGTACAACAGTTTCTTCGGCAAAACCGACCAGGTGGCCAAGTTCTTCGGCGTGCCCTACCACGCCGAGCAGGCACATGACGAAGGCCAGGCCGCCGACGGCGGTGACGAACATGCCGGGGCGGCCGCGCCTGATGCCGCCAAGGGCAAGGAAGCCAAGCCGCACTACGTGCTGGCGGGCGAGCCCGGTGAGGGAGCGATCTATGCCGGGGCCGGCAACGACGTGCTGAACGAGGCGCATTACGTTCCGAAATGGGTCAAGGTGAGCCCGTTCATTGCGATGCTGATCGGCCTCGTGACGGCGATCTGGTTCTACATCTGGGATCCTTCGATGCCGCGGAAGGTCGCCGAAAGCCAGCGGCCGCTTTACCTGTTCCTGCTCAACAAGTGGTACTTCGACGAGATCTACGATTTCATCTTCGTCCGGCCGGTCAAATGGCTGGGCCGCGCCCTGTGGAAACGCGGCGACGGAGACGTGATCGACGGCTCGATCAACGGCGTGGCCATGGGGCTGATCCCCTACCTGACGCGCCTCGCCGGCCGCGCGCAATCGGGCTACATCTTCACTTATGCCTTCGCCATGGTCATCGGGATCGCTGTCCTGGTGACGTGGATGACGTTCGCGGGAGGGGCGAAATAATGGATAACCTGCTTTCCATCGTGACCTTCATCCCGGCGATCGCCGCCGCGATCCTGGCGATTTTCCTGCGGGGCGAGGATGCCGCAGCACAGCGCAACGCCAAGTGGGTGGCGCTGATCGCGACCTCGCTGACCTTCCTGGTGTCGCTCTTCATCCTGGTCGGGTTCGACCCGGCCGACACCGGGTTCCAGTTCGTCGAGGAGCGTGAATGGCTGCTGGGGCTCAAGTACAAGATGGGCGTGGACGGGATCAGCGTGCTGTTCGTCATGCTGACGACATTCATCATGCCGCTGACGATCGCCGCGTCGTGGAACGTGACCGTCCGGGTCAAGGAATACATGATCGCGTTCCTGATCCTCGAGACGCTCATGCTCGGCGTTTTCATGGCGCTCGACCTCGTGCTGTTCTACCTGTTCTTCGAGGCGGGGCTGATCCCGATGTTCCTGATCATCGGCATCTGGGGCGGCAAGGAACGCATCTACGCCAGTTTCAAGTTCTTCCTGTACACGTTCCTCGGGTCGGTGCTCATGCTCGTCGCCATGGTCGCGATGTTCGCCGAGGCCGGCACCACGGATATCCCGACCCTTATGCGGCACGAATTCGCGTCGGAAACCTTCACGGTTCTGGGCGTGCATATCGTCGGCGGGATGCAGACGCTGATGTTCATCGCCTTCTTCGCCAGTTTCGCGGTCAAGATGCCGATGTGGCCGGTTCACACGTGGCTGCCCGACGCGCACGTGCAGGCGCCGACCGCCGGGTCGGTGGTGCTGGCGGCGATCCTTCTGAAAATGGGGGGCTACGGTTTCCTGCGGTTCAGCCTGCCCATGTTCCCGGTGGGGGCCGACGTGCTGACACCGCTGGTACTGTGGATGTCGGCCATCGCCATCGTCTACACGTCGCTCGTGGCGCTGGCGCAAGAGGACATGAAGAAGCTCATTGCCTACTCGTCGGTGGCGCACATGGGCTATGTCACGATGGGGATCTTCGCCGCGAACCAGCAGGGCATCGACGGGGCGATTTTCCAGATGCTCAGCCATGGCTTCATTTCCGGCGCGCTGTTCCTGTGCGTGGGTGTGATCTATGACCGGATGCACACGCGCGAGATCGACGCCTATGGCGGGCTGGTGACCCGGATGCCGGCCTACGCGCTGATCTTCATGCTGTTCACGATGGCCAATGTCGGCCTGCCGGGCACGTCCGGCTTCATCGGGGAATTCCTGACCCTTGTCGGCATCTTCCAGGTCAACACCTGGGTGGCGCTGGTCGCGACATCCGGCGTGATCCTGTCGGCAGCCTATGCGCTGTGGCTGTATCGTCGCGTCGTGCTGGGCGACCTGATCAAGGAAAGCCTGAAGTCGATCACCGACATGGGGCCACGGGAAAAAGCGATCTTCGCACCGCTCGTGGCGATGACGCTGTTGCTTGGCGTGTACCCGAGCCTTGTCACCGATATCATCGGTCCCTCGGTCGAGAACCTTGTTTTGAATCATGACACGGCGCTTGCCGCGGCGGATGCCGCGACCAAGGTCGCCGAGGCGTCGCAGTAACGGAGGCCCACTGAGATGCAGGCTGATCTGAACGTAATCCTGCCCGAGATCGTGCTGTCCGTCTATGCGATGGCGGCGCTGTTGCTGACGGCCTATACCGGCAAGGACCGGATGGCGGGTATGCTGGTCTGGCTGACGGCCGCACTCTTCACGCTCATGGCGCTGTGGATCGGCGCGACGGCGGGGGGCACACGCACCGCCTTTGGCGGCATGTTCAACGACGACGGGTTCGCACGCTTTGCCAAGGTCACGATCCTGCTCTCGGCGGCGGCGGTTCTTGTCATGGGCCAGGAATACATGGCCCGACGCAAGATCCTGCGCTTTGAATATCCGCTGCTGGTGGCGCTCGCCGCGGTCGGCATGATGATGATGGTGAGTGCCGGTGACCTGATGGCGCTTTACATGGGGCTGGAGCTGCAATCGCTGGCGCTTTACGTTGTGGCCAGCCTGCGGCGCGACAGCGCGAAATCGACCGAGGCGGGACTCAAGTATTTCGTTCTGGGCGCGCTTTCCTCGGGCCTTCTGCTTTACGGCGCGTCTCTCACCTACGGCTATGCGGGTACGACGCTTTTCTCGGGGATTGTCGCATCGGCCGAGGGACAGGCGCCGGTCGGGCTCTTGATCGGGCTGGTCTTTGTCCTGTCGGGGCTGGCGTTCAAGGTGTCCGCCGTACCGTTCCACATGTGGACGCCCGACGTTTACGAAGGGGCGCCCACGCCGATCACGGCCTTTCTCGCGACGGCGCCCAAGGTGGCGGCGATGGCGTTGTTCGCCCGCGTTGTCCATGATGCCTTTGGCGGGGTCGTGGGCGATTGGCAGCAGGTGGTCGCGGTGTTGTCGGTGCTTTCGATGTTCCTCGGGGCGCTTGCGGCGATCGGCCAGACCGACATCAAGCGGCTGATGGCGTATTCGTCGATCGCGCACATGGGCTATGCGCTGATGGGACTGGCCGCTGGCACGGCGTTCGGGGTGCAGGCGATGCTGATCTACATGGCCATCTATGTGACGATGAACGTCGGCACTTTCGCCTTCATCCTGAGCATGGAGCGCGACGGCCAGCCGGTGACGGAGATCGCCAGCCTAAACATGTATTCGCGCGCGCATCCGGGCCGGGCCATGGCGATGTTGATCCTGCTTTTCAGCCTCGCCGGGGTACCGCCGCTGCTGGGCTTCTTCGGCAAGCTCTACGTGCTTCGGGCGGCGTACGAGGGTGGCCTGGTGTGGCTGGCCGTGGCCGGAGTCCTCGCATCGGTCATCGGGGCGTTCTACTACCTGCGGATCGTCTACTACATGTATTTCGGCGAAGAGCGCGAGCCTCTGGAAACCGGGCGATCGCCGGTGCAATGGGGCTTCCTGATGGTGTCGGCCGCGCTGATGCTGGTGGGGATCATCAACATGTTCGGGATCGAGAGCATGGCACAAGCCGCGGCCGCGACCCTTGTCCGCTGATCGGCGCGTCCGTCGGGACAATTCCGGTGCAAGCGGTCCTCTGCCGGGCCCGATTATCGCGGGGATCACATGAGAAGCTGGCCCCGTGGGTACGGTCGGCGTGTGCTGGAGGAAGTCGACAGCACGAACGCCGAAGCTGCCCGCATCGCGCCGGATTTGGCCGGACCGGAATGGATACTGGCGCTGCGGCAAACGGCGGGGCGCGGCCGCCGCGGGCGCGTATGGATCGAGTCCGAGGGCAATTTCGCCGCCACGCTGGTCATGCGCCCGCCCGGGGACCCTGAAACCGTCGCGCTGAGATCGTTCGTCGCGGCCCTTGCGGTTTACGACGCGGTGGTTGCGGTCACCGGCCGGGCGTCCGGTATGACGCTGAAATGGCCCAATGACGTCTTGCTGAACGGCGGCAAGCTGGCCGGTATCCTGCTGGAAAGTTCGGGTCAGGCGGGCGGCCTGTCGCACCTGGCCATCGGGATCGGCGTGAACCTCGCGGGGGTTCCGGGTGCGCACGAGGTTGAAAAGGACGCCGTCCGCCCGGTGTCCCTGCTGTCGGAGAGCGGGGTCCGCGTGATGCCGGGCGAGTTCCTTGATGCATTGGCCCCGGCCTATGCCGAGCACGAGGTGCTGTTCGCGACATACGGTTTCGCGCCCATCCGCCGCGCCTGGCTGGAGCGGGCGGCGAAGCTCGGGCTGGAGATCACCGCCAGAACCGCGACCGAGACGATGACCGGCCAGTTCGAGACGGTGGACGCCGGTGGCAATCTTGTTCTATCCACGCCGGGCGGGCGGCACGTCATACGGGCGGCCGAGGTGTTTTTCTGATTGACGGGGCGGCGCATGCTTCTGGCCATCGACTGCGGCAACACGAATACCGTCTTTTCGATCTGGGATGGTCAGGAATTCCTGTGCACGTTGCGGACGTCGACGCATCACGCGCGCACGGCGGACGCGTATTTCACGTGGTTCTCGACCCTGGTAACGCATTACGGGATCGAGCCTGACATCACCGACGTGATCATTTCGTCCACGGTCCCGCGCGTGGTGTTCAACCTGCGCGTATTCGCGGACAGGTTTTTCGGGTGCCGGCCGCTGGTTGTGGGCAAGCCGGATTGCGGTTTGCCGGTGCCGCCACGGGTCGACGAGGGCACGCAGGTCGGCCCGGACCGGCTTGTCAACGCGGCGGGCGCGTTCGACCGGCATGGCGGCGACCTGATCGTGGTGGATTTCGGCACCGCGACGTCGTTCGACGTGGTGGCCCATGACGGCGCTTACGTGGGTGGCGTGATCGCCCCGGGTGTCAATCTGAGCCTCGAGGCGTTGCACATGGCCGCCGCGGCGCTCCCGCATGTTGACGTAACGAAACCACCTGCCGTGATCGGCACGAATACGGTCGATTGCATCCAGTCGGGCGTTTTCTGGGGGTATGTCGGCCTTGTTAGCGGTATCTGCGACCGTATCCGGCAGGAATATGACGGGGACATGCGCATCATCGGAACCGGGGGCCTTGCGCCGCTTTTCGCGCAGGGCGACCTGTTGTTCGACTGCATTGACGAGGACCTGACGATGCACGGCCTGACCGTGATCCATGAACACAACAAGAGAGGCTGATCGCGTATGAGCAGCGAAAGATTGATCTACCTGCCCCTTGGCGGCGCGGGGGAGATAGGGATGAACGCCTATGTCTACGGCCATGGCAAGCCGGGAAAGGAGCGGCTGATACTGGTCGATCTGGGAGTGACCTTTCCCGACATGGACAGCACACCGGGCGTCGACCTGATCTTTCCCGACATGCGGTGGCTTGCCGAAAGGCGGGACCGGCTGGAGGCCATCTTCGTGACCCACGCGCACGAGGATCACGTTGGCGCGGTGGCACAATTCTACGGTGATCTGGGCGCCCCGGTATACGCGCGTGCCTTTACCGCCAGCATCGCGCGCCGCAAGATGGATGAACAGGGCCAGCCGGAGCGCGCGGTCGGCACCGTGTCCCCGTGGCCCGAGACGGTCGAGGCGGGGCCGTTCACGGTGGGCTTCGTGCCGATATCGCATTCCATTCCCGAAACGTCCGGGCTTGTCATCGACACGCCCGCCGGGCGGGTGGTGCATTCGGGCGATTTCAAGATCGACCCCGACCCCGTGGTGGGCGAAGCGTTCGACCCCGATCTCTGGGAATCGCTTGCGGCACCGGGGGTGCGGGCGCTTGTATGCGATTCGACGAACGTGTTCAGCGAGCACCCCGGGCGTTCGGAAAGCGCGCTCGCGCCGGACATCGAACAGCTGGTCGCCGGGGCCAAGGGCATGGTCGTTGCGACGACGTTTGCCAGCAACGTGGCCCGCGTCAAGACACTGGCCGAGGCGGCGCAGGCGACGGGGAGGTCCGTTTGCCTGCTGGGCCGGGCGATGCGCAGCATGATCGAGGCGGCGGTCGAAACCGGCGTGTTGACGGATTTCCCGCGCACGGTGAGCCCCGAGGAAACGCGCGATATCCCGCGCGAGAACCTGATGCTGATCGTGACGGGCAGCCAGGGAGAACGCCGCGCCGCCAGCGCCCAGCTTGCCCAGGGCAAGTACCAGGGGATCGAGATGAAAGCCGGGGACACCTTCTTGTTCTCGTCCAAGACGATCCCCGGAAACGAGCGTGGCGTGATCCGCATCATGAACCAGTTCAGCGAAATGGGGGTCGACGTTGTCGATGAATCAAGCGGGCGTTACCACGTGTCGGGCCATGCCAACCGCCCCGACCTGACGAAGCTGCACGACCTGTTGCAACCCGCTGCCGTGATCCCGATGCACGGGGAGCACCGCCACCTTCGCGAACACGTGAAACTGGCCAAGGCCAACGGCACGAAAGGTGTGCTGGCGGTCAACGGCACCATGATCGACCTGTCCGCCGACCCGCCCGCGGTGGCCGAATACGTGGAAACCGGGCGCACCTACCTTGACGGCAGCGTCAAGATCGGCGCGCTTGACGGCGTGGTGCGTGATCGCATCCGCATGGCGCTCAATGGTCACGTGCTGGTCAACGTGATTCTCGACGAGGACGACGACCCCCTTGGCGATCCATGGTGCGAGATCCGGGGCCTTGCCGCCGAAGGCAGCAGCCGGGCGCCGCTCGTCGATGTGCTGGAGGAGGACCTCGGCCAGTTCATGGGTCGCGCCGGCGACCGCACGCTGGCCGACGACGGCAAGCTGGAAGAGGGCCTGCGCAAGGTGGCCCGGCAAAGCGCGTTGTCCGAGATCGGCAAACGCCCCGAGGTGACGGTGATCATCAGTCGGCTGACCGGCTGATGCCGGCGGTCGTTTTCGACCTTGACGGCACGCTGATCGACAGCCTGCCGGGGATCGCCGGCGCCGCGAACGATACGCTGGCCGAGTTCGGCAAAGCGCCACTTTCGCAGGCGACGCTCGGCACGTTTGTCGGCCACGGCGCGGAAGTGTTCGTCGACCGCCTTTTCGCGGCGACGGACCTGCGCGCGCCGCGGGCGGATGTCTTGCGGGCTTTTTACGGGCATTACGAAAGGGCAGGAGCCACGACAACGCTGTTTCCCGGTGTCCGGGACATGCTGGAAACGCTGTGGGCGTGCGATGTTCCGGTGGGGCTCTGCACGAACAAACCGTCGGGGCCGCTCGACGCGGTGCTTGACGCGCTTGCGCTACGCGGCTTTTTCGACGCGATCGTGGCGGGCGACAGCCTGCCTCGCCGCAAGCCCGATCCGGCACCGTTGCACCATGCCTTTCGGTCTCTGGACGCGGCACCCGGCGTTTTCGTGGGCGACAGTGACGTCGACGCCGAAACCGCGCTGCGGGCGGGCGCGCCGCTGGTTCTGTTCACCGAAGGAATAAGGCACAAGCCGACAAGCGACCTGCCGCATTCGGTGGCCTTTGACGACTTCGCGGCGTTGCCCGAGATCCTGGCGCGCTTCGATTGATGCCCTCCGGGCTGGTCAGTTCGCGCGGCGCTCGGCGAAGCTCAGCGCGATGAATTGCGGCAGGTGATCGCCCATGCCGACGACCTTTTTGTCATCCTGTTCCTTGTCGCGCCCGCGACCGCCGCGCTTGCCGCGCCCGCGCGACTTGGTGGCATCGTCCTTGTCGCCTGTCTTTGCCGGCGTTTCGGCGGCCTTTTCATCCGCCTCGGGCGTGGTCTTGCCGGTCTCCATCGCAGGCTTGTCGTCGGTCTTTTTCCGCGTCCGGCGCTTCCTTGCAGGCTTTTCCCCGGTCGTATCGGTCTCGGTTTCCGGGGCGGGGCCGTCGCCAAGCGGGTTCTCAAGACGCGGGATTTCCTTCTGGACCAGCGCCTCGATATCCGCGAGGTTCTTTTCGTCGCGGGGCACGCAGATCATCATCGCCTTGCCTTCGCGGCCCGCGCGGCCCGTGCGCCCGATGCGGTGCACGTAATCCTCGGCGTGCGAGGGGACATCGTAATTGAAGACATGGCTGACGGCGGGCACATCGAGGCCGCGCGCGGCCACGTCTGAGGCCACGAGAAAGCGCAGCTCGCCCGATCGAAAGGCATCAAGTGTGCGCGTGCGCTGCCCCTGATCCAGGTCGCCGTGGATGGCGGCCGCGTCGTACCCGTATTTCTTGAGCGATTTCGCGCAGATATCAACGTCCGTCTTGCGGTTGCAGAAGATGATGGCATTGCTGCATTTTTCGCCCTCGGCGTCGATCATGGCGCGCAGCAGCTTGCGTTTCTCGCTGTCGGCTCGGTCACGCCGCGATGGCTTGAAGTTCACCACGCCCTGTTCGATCGTCTCGGATGCGGTGGCCTGCCGGGCGACCTCGATCCTTTCGGGGTTGCTGAGGAAAGTGTTGGTGATCCGCTCGATCTCGGGGGCCATCGTGGCCGAGAAAAAGAGCGTCTGACGGGTGAACGGGGTCAGGCCGAAGATGCGTTCGATATCCGGGATGAACCCCATGTCGAGCATCCGGTCGGCCTCGTCCACGACCATGATCTTGACGTCGCTCAGGATAAGCTTGCCGCGTTCGAAATGATCGAGCAGGCGACCGGGCGTGGCGATCAGCACGTCAACGCCCTTGTCGATGATGGCTTCCTGTTCCTTGAAACTGACGCCGCCGATCAGCAACGCCTTGGTGAGCTTGAGGTGTTTCGAATAGGTATCGAAGTTCTCGGCCACCTGCGCGGCCAGTTCGCGGGTCGGACACAGCACGAGGCTGCGCGGCATCCGGGCGCGCGCGCGGCCCCGCGCCAACATCGACAGCATCGGCAGCGTGAAACCGGCCGTCTTGCCGGTGCCCGTCTGGGCGATGCCCAGAACGTCGCGGCCCTGTAGCGCCGGCGGAATCGCCCCTTCCTGGATCGGCGTGGGGGTTTCGTAGCCAGCTTCTTCTATGGCCTTGAGAACCTTCGGATTGAGGTCGAGATCGGAAAACTTGGTCATGTGCGTCCGTAGTTTGCGGACACTGTCATGGCCCGCGCGTCTGGTCGGTTCGGACCCTTGCGGCCCCGTGGTACTCCACGACTATTGAACCCGTGGGTCCGCGTTTAACGGAATTTCGGGGGAATGGTCAATGCGCTCACGTCCCCGCAGGCGAATATGCCCCGCATGTGCGCCGATACTGGCGAATAAGCAACATCATGCGTGCCGGGGAAAATGCCGCGCGCGCTTGGTGTCCAGCTCGAGACGTGCCGCGCGCAGCAGGCCGAACATGTGCAACCTTTCGCGCAGGTCGGGTGTCGCCACGCAGACCTCGTGGTAGAAAGCGTCCAGCGCCGCCTCGCCGCCCTCCGCCTCGATACCGCTGAGCAGCTGGTTCATCGTCAGCCCGTCGCCGTCGGGCGTGGGGATCGGTTTGAGGCTGTCGCGGTAGGACCCCTGCCTGAGCCGGAATCGAAAGGCCGCTTTCCATTTCTCGAGGGAGGGCGCGTGCAAATGGCACAGCCGCGTTGCCTCGATCTCGGGGGCCAGCTTGTCGGGCACGCCATCGTGGAACGCGTTGTGGATGCGCAGGCTGACGTTTTCATGCCCCGTCCGGACGAAGACCTTGCCGGCGACGTGACTGAGAAACCCGCCGTCGAGGCGCGCGCCGAACCGCGGATAAATCTGCGGCGTTTGCGCCATGCGTGCGCCGCGCATCCGCGTGCAGGCCTTGAACCATGTCAGGCCGTCATCGGGCGGGTCCGCCGGGTCTGGGGCCAAGGCCTCGATCGGGCGGACGCGGGCGCTGAACGTGTCGTCCGGCAGGGTGGCCAGCTGGCCGGGCAGGGAGGCTTCGGGCCACAGGAACTCGTCCACGTCGATATGGGCCAGCCAGTCAACCTGCGGGCGCCTGTTGTAGCACCGGGTGGCGTTGATGGTCTGACGCGGCTGGTGCTTGTCCGGGCGTTTCCCGCGGCGCCGCCAGTAATCATCGTCGCACAGGGTCACGCGGCATTTCGGATGCGCCCTGAGCGCCGCCTGCGCCGTTTCGTTGGGTGCATCAAGGTAGATATGTACGCGGTGCGCGCCCAGGTCGAGGTGATGGGCGGCAAAGTTCAGGATATCACGGGTGTCGGCCCTGATCGTCGAGACAAGGCCCCATGTGGGCTGTTTCATGTCCCTGACATTGCGGGCCGTTCATGGCGCGTGCAAGGGCCGCCCCGCGCCAATGCGGTCATACCATCATCTCCTTGGTGGCGGTCAGCGTGATATCGGGCCAGTCGCGCTGCACGCGGTCGATATCCCATTGCAGGCGCGTCAGGTAGACGGTGTCGCCGTCATGGTCATGCGCGATATGCTGCTTGTTGGCATTGGCAAACCTTTCGATCTCCTGCCGGTCGCCGTTCACCCAGCGGGCCGAGGTGAATTGCGACCCTTCGAAGCGCACCGGCAGGCCGTATTCCTGTTCGATCCGGGTGCCCAGAACCTCGAACTGGAGCGCGCCCACGACGCCCACGATGAACCCTGAGCCGAAAGCCGGCTTGAAAACCTTCGCCGCGCCTTCTTCGGCGAACTGCATCAGCGCCTTTTCAAGGTGCTTGGCCTTCATCGGGTCGCCCGCGCGGGCCTGTTGCAGCAATTCGGGCGCGAAGCTGGGAATACCCGTAACGCGCAAGGCTTCCCCTTCGGTTAACGTATCGCCGATCCGCAGTTGGCCGTGATTGGGGATGCCGATGATGTCACCGGCCCATGCCTCCTCGGCCAGCTCCCGGTCTGAGGCGAGGAACAGGACGGGCGCGGACACCGTCATTGCCTTCTTCGAGCGTACATGGGTCAGTTTCATGCCGCGCCTGAAATGCCCGCTGGCCATGCGCACGAAGGCCACGCGGTCGCGGTGCTTGGGGTCCATGTTGGCCTGTACTTTGAAGACAAAGCCGGAAACCTTTGATTCCTCAGGCGAAATCTGGCGGGGGGATGCCGATTGCGGCTGCGGCTGCGGGCCGTAGCGGCCGATCCCGTCCATGAGTTCCTTCACGCCGAAGGAGTTGATGGCCGAGCCGAACCAGATCGGTGTCATGTGCCCCTCCAGAACCGATTGAGGGTTCAGCGCCGGGAGCAGTTCGCGCGCCATCTCGACGTCCTCGCGCAGTTTGCCGACGAGGTCGGCGGGCACGTGCTCATCGAGTTTCGGATCGTCCAAGCCGTTGATTTCAATGGTTTCGGCAACCCTGTTGCGGTCGGCGCGGTCCATCAGCTCAAGCCGGTCGTTGAGCATGTCGTAGCAGCCGATGAAGTCGCGGCCCACGCCGATGGGCCACGATGCCGGCGTCACGTCGATGGCAAGGTTTTCCTGAATTTCATCAATGATGTCAAAGGTATCGCGGCTTTCCCTGTCCATCTTGTTGCAAAAGGTCAGGATCGGCAGATCGCGCAGGCGGCAGACCTCGAACAGTTTCCGCGTCTGGCTCTCGACCCCCTTGGCGCCGTCGATCACCATGATGGCCGCGTCCACGGCCGTCAGCGTGCGGTAGGTATCCTCGGAGAAGTCGGAGTGACCCGGGGTATCAACAAGATTGAAGCGAAAGTCATTGAAATCGAAGGACATTGCCGACGCGGAAACGGATATGCCGCGGTCCTTTTCCATCTGCATGAAATCCGAGCGGGTGCGGCGCGCCTCGCCCTTGGCGCGGACCTGTCCGGCCATCTGGATCGCCCCGCCGTAAAGCAGGAATTTCTCGGTCAGCGTCGTCTTGCCCGCATCGGGGTGCGAGATGATGGCAAAGGTGCGCCGTCGGGCGATCTCGGGCGGCAATTGCGGGCGGTTCGGGGTCTGGTCCAGCATGAGTTCGCATATAGAGGGGCGGCGGGCCGGGTGCAACAAGCGGCATGGGCATCGCGTCGGCATCGGGGCGGTATCGCGACGGTGGTGCGACCCCGCGGGGCGACCCTGCCGCGATGCCGCCCGCGACGCCGTTTACCGTGTCGAGGCGCGCTTGAGCAGGGCCGCGGTGTCGGGATGGTCGAGCAGTTTCTCGCCCACTTCGAAATCGAGATGGGGGCGCAGGCCGTGCTCGGGCAGGGAGCTTGCCAGCCGGTCGGTCAGGTCGGAGGGCAGGGCGTCCCGCGTGCGCATGTCCACCAGCAGCGTTTCTGCGGCGATCCCTTCGGCGTAGACGATCTGGTGTTCGTCGAAAAGAAGCTGGAAGTAATCGACGAAGCCGCCATCCACCTGCACCACGGTCTCGCCGTTCAACAGGTGCCGCGCGCGCACCAGCACCTCGTTGCGGCCGGCGCCGAGCGCGTCGGAGCGCTGGTAGATGAACAGCCTGTGATCGGGGCTGACCAGCAGATCACCGGCATTGTTCAGCGCGCCGGCGCGAATGCGGATCGGGGCGAAGTCCCCGACGGCGCGCGCCGTGGATTGGCCGATCCAGCGCAAAGGGCGGGAGCCGTCATCGCGTGTGAGCACCATGTCGCCGGGGTGCAGCGCCTCGACGGGGCGCTGTTCGCCGGAGGCCAGCGTGATGCTGGTGCCGCGGGTGAAGGCGACGCAGGCGACCTCGGCAAAGCGGGTCCGGGCGCCGGCGCGGTCGATGCCGACAAGTGAATACCCCCGCCGGGGCGTCAGCCGCACCAGCGGCAGCACGAAAACCTCGGCGGCGTTCCCGTCGGGATCGACCTCGACGAAGAGCAGCAGTTCGGCCGTTTCCCCGGTGCCGGACATCAGCGTGATGCAGGAATCGAGGTAGACCGTCGCGCCGGCAAGGCCGAGCCGCGTGTCGGGCGCGACCGTGAAATGCCCCGCGGCCGCCGCGCCGAGCGACAGCCGGTGCTGGCGCGCGTCACGGCGGAGTTCGTACACGTCGCCAAGGTCGAGCTCGTCGGCGAAGGACATCGCGTCGCCCAGGTTGGCGCCGTTGATCACCGTGAAATCATCCGCGCGGTAGACGGACATGGATTGTGCCGGTTTGTTCGGGGTCGGGGACATGGTGGGGTCAATTCGCGTCGGCGGTGGCGTGTATCAAATTCCTTATAAGCGAAAATAGGTTAGGAATGTGTCGCCACGAGGTCAACGCGCGGGCGTTTTGCTGGCAATCCCCGTGGCAGGGGTGCTAAGGCACGGCGGAAAGCTAACGGGAGGTCACAGATGGATCTGGGTATCAAGGGAAAGCGCGCGCTGGTCTGCGCGTCGAGCAAGGGGCTCGGGCTGGGCTGCGCGCGGGCGCTGGCCGAGGCCGGTGTCGATCTGGTCATGAATGCCCGCGGGGCCGAGGCGCTGGAGGCCTCGGCGCAGGACATCCGCGACGATTTCGGCGTGGCGGTCCACACGGTGGCCGCGGACGTGACCACGCCCGAAGGCCAGGCGCAGGTGACCGAGGCGGCGCAGGGCGTCGGGATACTGGTCACCAACGCGGGCGGGCCGCCGCCGGGCATGTGGACGGACTGGGAGCGCGAGGATTTCATCAAGGCGCTGGATGCCAACATGCTGTCACCCATCGCGCTGATCAAGGCGCTGGTCCCCCCGATGATGGACCGCGGCTGGGGCCGTGTCGTCAACATCACGTCGCAGAGCGTGAAAGCACCGATCCCGGTTCTGGGGCTCAGCAACTCCGCGCGGGCGGGCCTGACGGGCTACGTGGCGGGCACCTCGCGGCAGGTGGCCGGGTCGGGCGTGACGATCAACAACCTCCAGCCGGGGATCCACGCCACCGACCGCGCCGACGCGCTGGACAAGGGCGTGGCCGAGCGTGAAGGGATCAGCATGGCCGACGCCAAGGCGCAGCGCTGTGCCACGATCCCGGCCGGGCGCTACGGCACAAAGGACGAGTTCGGCGCCGCCTGCGCCTTCTTGTGCAGCCAGCGTGCCGGGTTCATCGTCGGGCAGAATATCCTGCTGGACGGCGGGGCCGTCAACGCCACCATGTGACCGCCACGCGCGCGTCGCCCGGCAGGGCGGCGGCGCTGCGGCGGGCCGGTCAGGCCGCGACGCTGGAGGCGTCGCGCAGCAGCGTGTAAGCGAACAGGAACGCGCCAAGCGCCGGGACATGCAGCATG
>JAVLCJ010000032.1:0-29569 GCA_031580875.1 Roseovarius sp. | reverse complement strand
GGCGTGATCGTGCTGATCACGGCGCAGGCGGCGCTGGGCCATCCCGCCGCGGCGCCCCTGCTGGCGCTGGCCGCGGCCCATGTCGTGATCGACGCGGTCAAGACATACACCCGGTTCGGCGGGCTGCCGGGTTTCATGGCCGATCAGGGCGCGCATCTGGCAAGCATCGCCGCGGTCGCGGTGCTGGTGCCCGAGCTGTGGGCCACCGGCGCGCTGGCCACCCACCTGCCCGGCCTTGCCCGGGCCCTGCCGCACGCGATGCTTCTGGGTGCGGCGCTGATCCTCGCCCTGCGGGCGGGCGATTTCGCCATCCGGCTGCTGATGGCCGCGCATGACGCGCCGGCCGAGGACGCCGCCGGCCTGCCCAACGCGGGCCGCAGCATCGGCCATCTTGAGCGCTTGCTGATCCTCGTGCTGATGCTTGCCGGCGAGATCACCGCCATCGGCTTTCTCGTGGCGGCCAAGTCGATCCTGCGTTTCGGCACGGTGGCCGACAACCGGCGCGTGACGGAATACGTGATCATCGGCACGCTGGCCTCTTTCGGGTGGGCCATGGGCGTGGGGCTCGGGGCGGAGGCGCTGCTTTCCGCCCTGCCCCCGGTTGAGATCACCGCCGCGCCGCCTTATTTTTGACGAAACGAGAGGGGATTCACATGTTCGGCATTCCGGGAAAACAGGCCGTCACCATGACGCCCAAGGCGGCGGGGCAGATCGCTAACCTGATGGCGGAGGGCGGCACCAAGGGGCTGCGGATCGGCGTCAAGAAAGGCGGCTGCGCGGGCATGGAATATACCATGGATTATGTCGAGGACATCGACCCCAATGACGAGGTCGTCGAACAGGACGGCGCGCGCGTCATGATCGCGCCGATGGCGCAGATGTTCCTGTTCGGGACCGAGATCGACTACCAGACATCGCTGCTTGAATCCGGCTTCGTTTTCAACAATCCCAACGTGACCGAAGCCTGCGGGTGCGGCGAATCGATCAAGTTCGAAGGCATGTGAGCTGAACGTCGCCCGGCAAGCTACTACAATAAAACAGGAAGGATCCAAGCGGATGAGACGCAAGCTTGCCGCCGGCAACTGGAAGATGAACGGCACGAAACAGTCGCTGGCGGAGCTGGAAACCCTCGCGGCGGCCCATCCCGCCCCCGGGATCGACATCATCGTCTGTCCGCCCGCCACGCTGCTGATCCCGGCCGCGGACATGGCGGCGCAAGGGGGCGTGCAACTGGGCGCGCAGGATTGCCACACGGCGGACTCGGGCGCCCATACCGGCGATATCGCCGCCCCGATGATTGCCGATGCCGGCGCCACCGCCGTCATTCTCGGCCATTCGGAACGGCGCGAGGACCACGGCGAGACGAGCGAGCTTGTCCGCGAAAAGGCCCGCGCGGCGCACCATGCAGGGCTGGTCGCGATCATTTGCGTGGGCGAATCCCTCGCGCAGCGGGATGCCGCCAACACGCTCGATATCATCGCCGGGCAATTGTCGGCCTCGGTTCCGGATACGGCAACCGGGCACAACACCGTTATCGCCTATGAACCGATCTGGGCCATCGGCACGGGCCGCACCCCCACCACCGGGCAGATCGGCGAGGTACACGATTTCATGCGTGCCCGCTTGGAACAGCGGTTCGGCGCCGGGGTCGGGCGGTCCGTCCGGCTGCTTTACGGCGGATCGGTGAAACCCGCCAACGCGCTCGAGGTTTTCGCCGTGTCGAACGTCGATGGGGCGCTGGTCGGCGGCGCCAGCCTGAAGGCGCAGGATTTTTCAGGCATCATCAATGCTCTGGAAGACAGCGCTAAAGCGGAAGAGACGTTGTCGACTTGATTTCCTCCATCGACAGCAGCGCGGTGACATTGTGCACTTTCACCTCTGATATCAGCGCTTGGTAGAAACTGTCGTAAGCGCGGGCATTGGCCACGCGCACCTTGAGGATATAGTCGATATCCCCGGCAAGGCGGTGCGCTTCCATCACCTCGGGACGATCGCGTAGCGCCTGCAGGAATTTCGCCTGCCAGTCGGCATCGTGTTCGGCCGTTCGTATCAGCACGAAGAAGCACGCTTCGAAGCCGAGCGCCTCGGGGTCCAGCAGATAGGTCTGCTGCCGGATCACGCCCGCCTCGCGCATCTTGCGAATCCGGTTCCAGACCGGCGTCTTGGAGCTGCCGACGATGCGCGCGATCTCGTCCAGCGATTGCCCCCCGTCCTGCTGCAGTTGCACAAGGATTTTCCTGTCCAGATCATCGAGACGAACAGCCATTCCAAAATTTCCCTCTACCCGGAACGCCCTGTGGCGAGATCGCCCAAAACGGAACATGTGTTCTTATTGAAGCCATCATATGGCGTTCAATCGGGAATAAATTCTATATTGCGGCCAAAGTCAAATCGAAGGCAGGGCCGTGACATGAAACATTTCCCGATCTTCATCGCGCTGGAGGGCCGCCGCGTGGTGCTGTCAGGCGGCGGCGAGGCCGCGCTGGCCAAGCTGCGCCTGCTCATGAAGACCGAGGCGCGGATCACCGTGTTCGCCGCCGACCCGGCCCCCGAGATCGCCGATTGGGCGGCGCGGGACAGGCTGCGGCTCGTGCGGCGCGCGATGGCGCCGGGCGACACGACCTGCGCCGCGCTGTTCTACGCCGCCGACGAGGACCCGGCCGAGGATGCCCGCACCGCGGCCATCGCGCGTGCGGACG
This sequence comes from Roseovarius sp., assembly GCA_031580875.1. Taxonomy (GTDB): domain Bacteria; phylum Pseudomonadota; class Alphaproteobacteria; order Rhodobacterales; family Rhodobacteraceae; genus Roseovarius. The sequence continues at coordinate 26,870 of JAVLCJ010000032.1, read as the reverse complement.
GCGCGCTGGTCAACATCGTGGACAACCTTGGCGACAGCCAGTACATCACGCCGGCCATCGTGGACCGCGACCCTGTCACCGTGGCCATCGGCACCGAGGGTGCGGCGCCCGTGCTGGCGCGGGCCATCAAGGCGGACCTGGAGGCGCGGCTGCCCGCCACGCTGGGCGCGCTGGCCCGCATCGGCAAGACGTTCCGCCGCGCCGTCGAGGTGTTGCCGATGGGGCGCAGGCGCCGGGATTTCTGGGCCGACTACTATTTCACCGAAGGGCCACGCGCCATCGCGCGGGGCGAGGACGCCGTGAAGAACCGGCTGGAAGCCCTTCTCGAGAAACACGCCGGAACCGCCGCGCGCGCCGGGCACGTGGCCTTCGTGGGGGCCGGGCCGGGCGACCCGGAATTGCTGACCCTCAAGGCGCGCAAGGCGCTGGACGCGGCCGACGTGGTCATTCACGACCGGCTGGTGACGCCCGGGATCCTTGAACTGGCCCGCCGCGAGGCGACGTTGATCGACGCCGGCAAGGAAGGGTTCGGCCCGTCGATGACGCAGGCGGAAATCAACGCGCTGATCGTCGAACACGCCGCGCGGGGCGCGCAGGTTGTACGCCTCAAGGGGGGCGACCCGACAGTGTTCGGCCGCCTCGACGAGGAAACCGAGGCCGTGGCGGCCGCCGGGATCGGCTGGCACGTGGTGCCGGGCATTACCGCCGCCTCGGCCAGCGTGGCGGCCATCGGCCAGAGCCTGACGAAACGGCAGCGCAATTCGTCGGTCCGGCTGCTGACGGGCCACGACATGAAGGGCTTTGCCGATCACGACTGGCAGGCGCTGGCCCGCCCGGGCGAGGTGGCCGCGATCTACATGGGCAAGAAATCGGCCCGTTTCATCCAGGGGCGCCTGATCATGCACGGGGCCGACCGGGCTACGCCCGTCACCGTGATCGAAAACGCCACGCGCCCCGATCAGCGGGTTCTGCCCACAACGCTGGACCGCCTGCCCGACGATCTGGCGCAGGCCGGGCTCACCGGGCCCGCGCTGACCTTCTACGGCCTGCCCCCGCGCGCGGCGCAGGACAGGATGATCCAAGCAGAACAGGAGCTTGCCTGACATGCCCAAACCGTTCACCCCCAAGGTCGTCACCGCCAACGCGCTGATCGAGGGCGATGTCGTCTACCTGACCGCCGATGACCGCTGGACGCGCCGGCTGGACGAGGCCGAACTGATCACCGACGCGGACCACGCCAAGCTGCGGCTTCTGATGGCCGAGGGGCAGCCGGGCACGGTTGTCGGCGCCTACCTTGCCGATGCCCGCCCCGGTGATCCGGGCCCCGAGCCCACCCATTTCCGCGAGGCGTTCCGGTGCACCGGGCCGTCCAACTATTTCCACGGCAAGCAGGCGGAGCAGACCGATGTATGACTACACCGAATTCGACGCGGCCTTCGTCGCGGAGCGCAACAGGCAATTCCGCGCGCAGGTCGAACGCCGCGTCGCCGGCCACCTGACGGAGGAGGAGTTCAAGCCGCTCAGGTTGATGAACGGGCTTTACCTGCAGCTTCATGCCTACATGCTGCGGGTCGCCATCCCCTATGGCACGCTGGACAGCGCCAAGATGCGCCAGTTGGCCCATATCGCCGAGCGGTGGGACAAGGGCTATGGCCATTTCACCACCCGCCAGAACATCCAGTACAACTGGCCCCGGCTGCGCGACGTGCCCGACATGCTGGACGCGCTGGCCGAGGTGAACATGCACGCCATCCAGACCAGCGGGAACACCATCCGAAACGTTACCGCCGACCATTTCGCCGGCGCCGCCGCCGACGAGGTGGCCGACCCGCGCCCGGTGGCGGAGCTGTTGCGGCAATGGTCCACCGATCATCCGGAATTCCAGTTCCTGCCCCGCAAGTTCAAGATCGCCGTCACCGGCAGCGCGACCGACCGCGCCGTGACCAAGGCGCACGATATCGGGTTGCAGATCGTGGAGCGTGACGGCGAGACCGGGTATCGCGTCATCGTGGGCGGCGGGCTGGGCCGGACGCCGATGATCGGCAAGGTTCTGAACGACTTCGTCCCCCAGGCCGACCTGCTGCCTTATGTCGAGGCGGTGGTCAGCGTGTGGAACCTGCTGGGCCGGCGCGACAACAAGTTCAAGTCGCGCATCAAGATCACCGTACACGAACATGGAATCGAGGACATTCGTGCGCGTGTCGATGCGCGGTTCGCGGCCATCCGCCCGACCTTTACCGGGATCGACCAGACCCTTCTCGACGAGATCACGGCGGCCTTCGCCCCGCCCGCGTTCAGCGATGCGGGCACGGCGGTCTTCGACACCGCCTACCGGACCGACCCGATCTTCCGGTCGTGGGCGGACACCAACCTCGCAGCGCATCGCGCGCCGGGCCATGCCATCGTGCAGATCAGCCTCAAGGCGCAGGGGGCCACGCCGGGCGACGCCACGGCCGAGCAGATGCGCGCGATGGCCGATCTTGCCGAGAGATACGGCCATGACGAGCTGCGCATCAGCCACGAGCAGAACGTGATCCTGCCGCATGTCCACAAGTCCGACCTGCCGGCCGTTCATGCCGAACTGAAACGGCACGGGCTGGCCACGGCGAATATCGGGTTGATTTCCGACATCATCGCCTGCCCGGGCATGGATTACTGCGCGTTGGCGACCGCGCGCTCGATCCCCGTGGCCCAGCAGATCGCGACACGTTTCGACGAATTGAAGCTGGAACACGAGATCGGCGACATGAAGATCAAGATCTCGGGCTGCATCAATGCCTGCGGGCACCACCACGTGGGCCATATCGGCATTCTGGGCCTCGACCGCGCGGGGGTGGAGAATTACCAGATCACGCTGGGTGGCGACGGAACGGAAACCGCCACGCTGGGCGACCGGACGGGGCCGGGCTTTGCCGCCGACGAGATCGTCCCGGCGGTGGAACGGATCGTTCACGCCTATCTGGAGCATCGCGACGGGGCCGGCGAGACATTCCTGCAGACCTACCGCCGGCTCGGCATGGCGCCGTTCAAGGCGGCCCTTTACGACGAGGCAGAATACCATGCTGCACAATGACCTGACCGACAAGGTACACGCGCTCAACGCCCGGTACCGCCATCATTCGGCGATCTCGGTGCTGGATCAGGCGTTGGGCGACCCGGATGCCGGCGAACTGGCGCTGGTGTCCAGCTTCGGGGCGGAATCCGTGGTGCTGTTGCACATGGTGTCGATCGCGCGGCGCGACCTGCCGGTGATCTTCATCGACACGCGGCTCCTGTTCGCCGAGACGCTGGTCTACCAGCAGGAACTGACCGAGCGGCTGGGCCTGAGGGACGTGCGCGTCGTGCGCGCGCAAGAGCATGCGCGCGCCGCGCGCGATCCGGACGACACGCTGCACCGGCGCGATACCGATGCGTGCTGCGCCCTGCGCAAGGCCGAACCGCTGCAGGCCGCGCTGCGCGGGTTCGATGGCTGGATCACCGGGCGCAAACGGTTCCAGGGCGGTGCGCGCACGGCGCTGGACTTCTTCGAGGTGGAAACCGGCACCGGGCGCATCAAGGTCAACCCGCTGGCCCACTGGCACCCCGGGGACATCCGCACCTATATGGAAGAGAACCGCCTGCCGCGGCACCCGATGGTGGCGCGGGGCTATCCCTCGATCGGGTGCATGCCCTGCACGACCCGCGTGGCCGACGGGGAAGACCCCCGCGCCGGTCGCTGGCGCGGCGAGGAAAAAACCGAATGCGGCATCCATTTCGTCAATGGCAGGATGCTGCGCCAAGGAGAGACCGCATGACCGTGATTGTCACCGATACCGGGTTCACCAGCGACGGCTGGACCGACCCGTTCACCCCGCTGGACGCGGCGGGGGCCGACGCCACGTCGCTCGACCTGCCCCCGGATACCGACCCGGCCGCGCTGGCCGGCCGGCTGGACGGGGTGCGGATGATCCGCGTGGATTTTCCCGCCTTCGCCGACGGGCGCGGCTTCACCATCGCGCGGCAATTGCGGCTGCTGGGCTATCGGGGTCGCCTGCGTGCCCGGGGCCACGTGATCGCCGACCAGTACGCCATGGCCCGCCGCGCGGGTTTCGACGAGGTGGAGATATCCGACGCGCTGGCCGCGCGCCAGCCCGAGGACCAGTGGCTTTCCCGGGCAGACTGGCGGGCGCACGACTATCAATCGCGCCTGCGCGGATAAACCGCCCTTCACCTGACTTCGATCAATGACTATGAGAGGGTGTCGGTTCAGAAAACCGGCAAAAGACGCAATGAACGAGATATCCGACGTGACCGACGCCAAGCCGATCAAGACACCCACCCTGCCCGATGCGCAGACCGTCACGGAGGTCACGCACTGGACCGACCGGTTGTTTTCCTTCCGCGTGACCCGGCCGCCCAGCCTGCGTTTCCGCTCGGGCGAATTCGTGATGATCGGGTTGATGGAGACGAACGAGAAAACCGGCAAGGAAAAGCCGCTGCTGCGCGCCTATTCCATCGCCTCGCCGTCATGGGATGACGAGCTGGAATTCTACTCGATCAAGGTGCCCGACGGCCCGCTGACCTCCCGGTTGCAGCATATCGAACCGGGCGACCAGATCATCCTGCGGCCCAAACCCGTGGGTACGCTGGTGCATGACGCGTTGTTGCCGGGCAGGCGTATCTGGTTCTTCGCGACGGGCACCGGCATCGCGCCCTTCGCCTCGCTTCTGCGCGATCCGCAGACCTACGAGGATTACGACGAGGTGATCGTGACGCATACCTGCCGCGAGGCGGACGAGCTGGACTATGGCAGGGCCCTGATCGACAGCATCCGCCGCGACGAGATGCTGGAAGAGCTGATCGGCGAGGGCTTTCACGAGAAGCTGCGCTACTACCCCACCACCACGCGCGAGCAAAGCGACAAGACGGGCCGCATCACCGATCTGATGCGCTCGGGGGAGGCGTTCGAGGACCTTGGCGTCAAGCCGCTCACGCCGGAAACCGATCGCGCGATGATCTGCGGCAACCTTGCCTTCAACCTCGAACTCAAGGAAATGCTGGAGGAATACGGCCTGCGCGAGGGCGCCAATTCCGAACCCAAGGAATACGTGGTCGAGAAGGCGTTCCTCGACTGATCGCTGGGTCACGTTGCCGGCCGAAACGAGAAAACCCGCGCCGGGCGGCGCGGGTTTCGTGTCTGGAAATGGCCGGGCGACTCAGAGGTTCAGCGCGTCCCGCACCGCGTTGAGCGCCTCGCGCAGCATGTCGGGATCATCCTGTGCCTTGCGCAGTGCCTCTGTAAGCGCGGTCTTTTCCATCGTCCCGAGGTCGGAGTCGGCGATCATCTCCGACACCTTGTCGAAGTTGAAGCCGTCAACCGTCAGCCAGTCGGCCCTGTCCGCGCCGTCGCCCGCGCTGTCAGCGCCTGCGGCCTCTGCATCAGTGTCCGCGGCTTCCGCGTCGGCGCCCGCGCCGGATGCTGCGCCGTTGTCCCCGGTCGCACCGTCCTGACCTGCGTCAGCCCCAGCCGTCGCCTCTGTGTCAGCGGCCTCGTCAGTTGCGTCGGTCCCGGTCGTATCCGTCGTCGCGGCCTCGCCTTCGGACATGTCACCTTCGGCACCTTCGGTTTCAGCGGCAGTGCCGGTGGTGGCGGCGTCGTCGTCTTCCGTCGTCGCCCCGTCCAGGCTGTCCATCGCGCCGGACACGGCCTCGTCAGCGGCATCCATGGCGCCCCCCGCCGCCTCGGTCGCCTCGTCCGCGACGCCCTGCGCGGCGTCGCCGGCGGCGTCCACCGCATCACCGGCCGCGTCAGCGGCATTGTCCAGTGCCTCGCTGGCCGCATCAGTGGCCCCCTCGGCCGCCTCGTCGACCTGCTCGACGACCGTGTTTGCCGCGTCCTCGGCCGCATCCGCGGCTTGCTGCGCGGTTTCGGACGCGCTGTCGACAGCCTCGCTGGCGGTCTCGGCCACCGTGTCATTGGCATCCTCGATCGCGTCGGCCGCCGCGTCAGTGGCCTCCGCGGCGGTGTCGCCGACGGCCTCGGTTGCCGCGTCCGCGGTTTCATCAACGTTTTCCGCCGTTTCCTCCGCCGTCGTCTCGGCCGCGTCCAACGCCTCGGGCGCGTCTACCGTATCGCCGGACACCTCGGTCGCGATCTCCTCGACAGACTTGCCGGTAAACAACAAGTACCCACCCCCGAGCACGACGACCGCCAGCAGGATCCAGATTGCGTTTCTCATCATCATATCCTTTTGAAACCGGTGCGCCCCCGTCGCGCACCCTTGTATCCTTTATCTGCCAGATGGCTGTGAATTTCGAAAGGCACAAGGGCAAAGATGCCGCATTTCGGCCCGGATCAGCCGATATTGCCGCTTGAAAGCACATGATGGCGCGGTTACCTTCTGCCTCCGAAACTGTTGACAGACGAAGGATCGAAGCCATAGCCCGCAGACCCCACAACGCGCCGCCATCGCGCAATACCGGCCCCCGTACCAATGACCGCATCCGCGCCCCCGAGATCCGACTGATCGGTGCCGATGGTGACAATGCCGGCGTCGTGTCGCCATCCGAGGCGCTTGAAATGGCCGAGGAAGCGGGGCTGGACCTTGTCGAGATTTCGCCCAATGCCAATCCGCCGGTCTGCAAGATCATGGACTATGGCAAGTACAAGTACGAACAGCAGAAACGCGAGGCCGAGGCGCGCAAGAAGCAGAAGACGATCGAGGTGAAGGAGGTCAAGTTCCGCCCCAACACCGATACGCACGACTACGAAGTCAAGATGCGCAACGTCTTCAAGTTTCTGGAGAACGGCGACAAGGTCAAGGTCACGCTGCGTTTCCGGGGCCGGGAAATGGCCCACCAGCAGCTGGGGCGCGAATTGCTTCAGCGCGTGGCCGAGGACGTCAAGGAGCTCGGCAAGGTCGAGAACATGCCCAAGATGGAAGGCCGCCAGATGATCATGATCATCGCACCGGGCGCCAAGTAGATCCTTCCGGCCCCCGCCGCCCGGCGGTGGGGGCGCCCCGCGTCCCGTCAGCCGCGGCGGGGCCATCCCCACAGGCAGATGAGTTCCATCGCCACATGCGCGCCCGCAACGGCCGTGGCACCGCCCGCGTCAAAGGGTGGCGACACCTCCACCACGTCACCGCCGACCATGTTGATGCCCGCGATGTCGCGCAGGATGATGGCGGCCTGCCCGCTTGACAGCCCGCCCCAGACCGGCGTGCCCGTTCCGGGAGCGAAACCGGGATCAAGGCAGTCGATATCGAATGTCACGTAGGTCCGGGCATCGCCCAGTATTTCCTTGATGCGGCGGGCCGTTTCGGCCGGGCCGCGCTCGTGCACTTCGCGCGCGTCGATCGTCGGCACACCCAGATTGTCGGCATTGACCGTGCGGATCCCCACCTGGACCGAGCGCGCCGGGTCGATCAGCCCTTCCTTGACGGCCTTGTAGAACATCGTGCCGTGATCCACGCGGTCGAGATCGTCATCGGCCCACGTGTCCGAATGCGCATCGAACTGCAAGAGCGACAGCGGCCCGAACTTCTCGGCATACGCCCTCAGGACCGGGAAGGAAATATAATGGTCCCCGCCAAGCGCGATGCTGGCCGCCCCGGCCTCGAGAATGGCACGGACATGCGCCGTCAGCGCGCCGGGAAAGGCGGGAATGTCGGCATAATCGAACGCAATATCACCGTAATCGACGATATCCAGTTCCTCGAGCGGGCTGAACCCGTCCCAGCCATAGGGCGGATCGAAGGTCTGAAGCGCGCTCGCCTCTCGGATGGCGCGGGGGCCAAGGCGCGTGCCGGGCCTGTTGGTGACCGCCATGTCAAAAGGAATGCCGGTCACCGCGAGGTCGGCGCCGGCCAGATCCTTGGTGTAGCGACGCCGCAGGAAGGACGTGGCACCGCCGAAGGTGTTCTCGTGTGTCAGCCCACGCGATGTTTCGCGCGTGAACGCCTGATCCACCTGGTTTGCAGCGTCCTTCAGCGACATCTTCGTATTTCCCTTTCACAGTCATTTCAAGTGTCGGGCATCCGCCGGCCCGGCGGCCTCGCGCGCGGCCTCGGCGGCCAGTGCCGCACGGCGCCGAGCAGCATCGTGGTATGCCCGTCATGGCCGCAGGCATGCATCAGGCCCGGCCGCGTGGATTGCCACGCCGCGCCGGTCGCCTCCGTGATGGGCAGCGCGTCAATGTCGGCGCGCAGCCCGATCGTGGGGCGGTCGCCCTGCCCGTCGATGATCGCGACAAGGCCGCTTTCGGAGATCCCCTGCTCCATCTCGGTGGTTCCGAACGCGCACAGCCGGTCCGCCACGAATTCGGCCGTCTCGTGGCACGCCAGAGCCGGCTCGGGGTGACGGTGCAGGTGCCGCCGCCGCTCGGTCATCTCCGCGGCGTAGCCGGCGATGCGGGTGATGACGGCCATGGCTGGACTCCCGTGACGTTGCGCTTCACGGTGCAGTCAACTGCATCGGAAAGACCTGCGCAATGTCAAAAGACCCGCTCATCAACGATCCGCAGGGGGGGCTGCCCCGCCTGCTGGAAATCATGCGCCGCCTGCGCGATCCCGACACCGGCTGCCCGTGGGATATCGAACAGGATTTCGCCAGCATCGCCCCCTACACGATCGAGGAAGCCTACGAAGTCGCCGATGCCATCGAGCGCCGGGCATGGGACGAGCTGCGCGACGAGCTGGGCGACCTGCTCTTGCAGGTGGTCTTTCACGCGCAGATCGCGGATGATGAAAACTTGTTCGATTTCAACGGCGTCGCGAACGCCATTGCCGACAAGATGGTGGCGCGGCACCCGCATGTCTTCGGGGAGGACTCGCGCGACAAGTCGGCCGAGCAGCAGACCCGCGACTGGGAATCGATCAAGGCCGCCGAGCGCGCGGACAAGGCCCAGACCGGCGTGCTCGACGGGGTCGCCGTCGGCCTGCCGGCCCTACTGCGCGCGGTGAAGCTGCAGAAACGCGCGGCGCGTGTCGGCTTTGACTGGCCGGAGGCCGGGCAGGTGCTGGACAAGATCAACGAGGAATCGCGCGAGCTCAGCGAGGCGGCGGCGCATCTGTCGCCGGACGCGGTCGAAGAAGAATTCGGCGACCTGCTTTTCGTGATGGCCAACCTGGCGCGACACATGAAGGTCGATCCCGAAGCCGCGCTGCGCCGGGCGAATGCCAAGTTCGCGCGACGCTTCAACCGCATCGAGGAACTTCTTGAAAGTGCCGGAAAAACGCCGGATCAATCCGACCTTGCCGAGATGGACGCCCTGTGGAACCGCGCCAAGGCCGAGGAGCGCGGGAACAAGGACGGCGCCTAGCAAAATCGGCTCAACCCGGTGCGCCGGCCGTGAGCCGTGCAAGTATCTCCTCGGTCTCCACCGATCCGATCGCCCCGCTGACACGCCCCCGGCCGCCCTCGGCCAGCCGGGTGCCCGCGTAGCCCGCGCCGACCGCGCCGGGCGCCTGCCGGATCAGGACCGAGGCCGTCAGCAGCGTCGCGAGGCTTTCGGCGTACCAGCGCGCCTCGGCCTCGTCCGGCAGTTTCGGGAACCGCGCCATGTGTCGCTTGAGCGCGGCGTCGTAATGGCGGAACTGCCCCGTGGCGGCGAAGAGCTCGGCGCTCAGCGTCTCGCCCGCCGCCGGCTCACGCCGGAGCGTGCGCAGGATATCGAGGCAGATCACGTTGCCCGAGCCTTCCCAGATGGAATTGAGCGGTGCCTCGCGATAGAGCAGCGGCAGCCCTGTCTCCTCGACATAGCCCATGCCGCCCAGCACCTCCATCGCCTCGTAGACGACACTCGGGCACAGCTTGTTGCCAAGGAACTTGGCCAGTGCCACGGCCAGCCGGGCAAAGGCGCGCTCCTCGGGCGCCGTCCCGTCAAAGGCCCGCGCCACCCGCAGGCCGAGCGCCAGCGTGCCTTCCCAGTCAAGCGCCAGGTCGGCCAGCACGGCGCGCATGAGCGGCTGGTCGATCAGCCGTTTTTGAAATGCCGAGCGGTGGCCCGCCCAGTGCGCGGCATGGCCGAGCGCGGCGCGCATCAGCCCCGCCGGCGCCATCGCGGTATCCAGCCGCGTGTGGTGCACCATCTCGATAATGGCCCGCAGCCCGTCCCCCTCGTCACCAAGACGAAAGGCCAGCGCGCGGTCATACTCGATCTCGGCCGAGGCGTTGGCGCGGTTGCCCAGCTTGTCCTTGAGCCGCTGCAGGTGAATGGCGTTGCGCCCGCCGTCCAGCCAGCGCGGCACGAGAAAGCAGGTCAGACCGCCGGGCGCCTGCGCCAGTGTCAGGAAACCGTCGGACATGGGCGCCGAACAGAACCACTTGTGCCCTGTCAGCCGGTAGGCGTCGCCGTCGGGCGCCGCCGTCGTGGTCGTGGCGCGGATGTCCGAGCCGCCCTGCTTCTCGGTCATCGCCATGCCCATCGTCGCCCCCGCCTTGCGCGCCAGCGGCTTGGCAGCCCCGTCATAGGCGCGCGAGGTCAGCTTGGGCACCCATTGATCGAACAGCGCCGGGTCGCGCCGCAGAACCGGGACGGCGGCGTAGGTCATCGTCATGGGGCAGCAACAGCCCGGTTCGACCTGGCTGGTCAGGTAGACCATCGCGGCATGGGTCGCGTGGCCGCCGGCGCGGCCCTCCCACGCCACCGCCGCGTAGCCCCCGGCGATCCCCGTCTGCATCAGGCGGTGATAGGCCGGATGGTAATCCACTTCGTCCAGCCTGCGCCCCCCGGCGTCGAACAGCCGCGCCTCGGGCGCATGGCGGTTGGCCGCCAGTCCCGCGTCGCGCAACTCGGCCGTGCCGATGCGCGCGCCATAGCCGGCAAGGTGCCCCGCATCGGCGCCGCTGGCGGCCGCGTGAACGCGCAGTGCCGGATCCGCCTGCCAGAGGTCGATATCGCCGCGCGCTTCGGGCTGGTTCGTCACCTCGTGGGTGGACAGGGACACGCTGGGCGGGGGGATCGGCATGGGCGACTCTCCTTTCGGCAGCATGGTAGCCCGGGCGCACAACCGCGCGAAAGGGGATTCACAAGCCCCCGGCGATGTGGCAATACTTGGAGACGGCCCGCGAGAGGCGACAACAAGAGGCAGGACCAGTGAAATCGCGCAACCGCCCCGCAGTGGGGGCACTGATCTATTTTGCCGTGGCTTTCGGGCTCGGGGTCTATTTCACCTTCGCCGCCGTGCAGGGGGATTACGGGCTGTTCCAGCGCGCCGAGATCAAGGCGGAAACCAAGGCGCTGCGCGCCCAGCTTGACGATCTGCAGGCGCGGGTGGCGCGCATGGAGAACCTCACGCGGCGGCTGTCGGACACCTACCTCGATCTTGACCTTCTCGATCAGCAGGCGCGCGATGTGCTGGGGCTGCTGCGCGCCAACGAGATCGTGATCCGCTGATCCGGCCCGGCCCGCGGCGTTCACGGCGCGCGGCTACCCGTCGTCGCGCGGCATCAGGACGGTCACCCCGACGGCAGCCGCACGGGCGAGATCGGGATCAAGCGACATGGGAATGTATTCGCCCCGCCGCCACAGCTGCGCCATGTCATCGTAATGCCGGCTGAGGAAATGGCCCGATTGGCCCGTGGCCGTCACGAAAACGCTGCTGTCGGGGTCGGCAAAGTCGTAGACACCGCGATAGCCCGCGCCGTGCACGTTTCGGAACGGCGCGGCAGGGTCCCCGCTGGTTCGCCCGCGCATCAGCGTGTTGTCCCCGCCCGACGTGCTTTGCCGGATGTTGACGAAATACCGCAGAACCGGGACATCGCCCAGCACCTGGTGGTCATGCGTCGCCTCGTGCGCGTCGCCCCACCGCAGGCTTTCCAGAGCGGTGCCGTAATTCTCGTCGATCCAGATCAGCGCATCGTCGAGCGCCAGCCGGGCGATATCCGTGCAGGTCTCCTGGGGCGACGACTGGCGCACATCGCACCATTCCGCCGCGCCGTCGATGTCGCGGAAGACACGTTCGATGAAAATCGGCTCGGGGTGGGTGAACTCCGCCGTCAACGGGCCCAGCTCGTCACGGATCAGCCTGTCCTGAAGGGCGCGCAGCCACGCCGAATAGATCAGCGGTTCGGGCAGGTGTTCGTTCATTTCGCCGTTCCAGTCCCGCAGCAGGGTCAGCGCGCGCTGCCGGCGGCGGTCGGGCGTGCCCTCGGGCGCGGCCTCGCCGGTGAACCACAGGTCGGCCCCGATCAGCGGCAGGAGCGAGCGCGCCGTGAAACTGACGGTATCGAGCTGGGCCTCGATGAAGCTGTCGCGCGTGTGCACCTCGCGGTTCTGCATCAGCTTCTGCCAGCGGTGCACGCGCTGCGTGTCGCCCCAGCTGTAACTGACATGCAGGGGAAAGGGCCGCTCGACCGTCTTGTTGTTCGTGTTGCCGAGCAGGCCGCTCACCGGGGCGATGAATTCGGGGTTGGCCGAATAGGGGCTCATGCCCTGCCACCGGTTCCTTTCGATCCAGCCGCGGGCGGGCATCCGCCCGCGGGTTTCGTGACCGGCATGGCGGCGTGGCATCGCGCCGATCGTCTTGAGCGCGACACGCTCCCGGTCGGCGACCGTGAGGTTCTGTGACGGGCCGAGGAAATCCGACCCGGCCGTGATCGCCTGCTCCACGGTGCCGGCCTTCATCAGCCCCATCGCCGCGGTCATCGTCCTGTCCCGCGGCGAAAACAGCGTCCATGCCAGCGACGCCACGTGGCCCTCGGGCGTGATCTCTGCCAGGTCGAAATGTGATCCGGGCAGGACCGGGCCGTTATCCGTCCAGCGCAGGGTCAGCGTGACGGGCTCGGCATCCTTGATGCGGATGATCGACCGTTCCGTGCGGAAGGGCTTGTAGCCGTCCGGGGCGAGGTACTGCCGAGGGTTGTCCGGGTTCAACCGCTCGATGTAAAGGTCCTGATCATCCATGTAGGACGAGGTGATCGCCCAGCCCAGGTCGGCGCTGCGCCCGGTCATCACCACCGGGACGCCGGGGATCGTTCCGCCGATCACGCCGCCGCTATCCAGTTCCAGCCGCGCGAGGTACCAGATGGCCGGGGCGGAGAACCCCAGATGCGGATCATTGGCCAGCAATGTCCCGCCCGACGCCGACCGGGCAGGCGCCGCCGCCCACGCGTTCGATGCCCCGGCGAACGCCCGCGTCCGGAAGGGCGACAAGGGCAGATCGGCCAGATCCGGGCCGGTTTCCGCGGTCGCCGCGACACGACGGTCCGCCGCACCGGGGAAAAACCGCGCATAATCAGGCAAGGCCGCGATCCCGCTGCCGGGGGCCAGCGGCATGATATCGGCCAGCCGCGACGGATCATCCAGGGCGAGCGACGTGCGCGCGTAAAGCACCTCCTCGTCCAGATGCGATGACAGTTGAACGCCCATCAGCTTGATGATCGCGATCGAATCGGCTGGCTGCCACGGCGCGATCGGCGCGTTGAAAACGAACATCTCGGGCGCGCCGCGGCCGAGGGCGGACTCGTTGATTTCCGCGAGGCGGGCATTCACGCCGGCCGCGTAGGCATCGAGCGCCGTGCGCGTGTAGCGGTCCTGCTCCGATACGGCTTCCCGCGCCAGCCCGTGCAGATCATAGCGGCGCATGACCTTGTCGATTGGCAGGGTGCGCGGCCCGAACACCTCCGACAGGCGGCCCTGCACCGTGCGACGCAGCATGGTCATCTGCCAGAGCCGGTCCTGCGCGTGCGCATAGCCGAGGCCGAAATAGGTGTCGGTATCGCGCTGGCCGAATACGTGCGGCACGTTGGTGTTGTCGCGCACGATCTCGACCGGCGCCGACACCCCGGCCACGGCAAGCCGCTTGTCATACTCGGGCAGCGACCGCGACAACAGCAGGTACACCCCGGCCAGCACGACAAGCGCCAGCAGGATCATCCCCGTGGCGATGCGGAACAGCCATCGTGTCACTGCGGCCATGCGCCCTGCCCCGTTTTTCCTTGCATCCGCTGCCGGGATAGTCAGAAATCCCGCGAGTGACAATGGCAAGGACAGGACGCAAGGGGGGAACCTAGATGACCAAGACGGCATTTCTCGGGCTCGGCGTGATGGGCTATCCGATGGCGGGCCACCTGCAGGCGGCGGGGCATGATGTCTGCGTGTACAACCGGACCGCATCCAAGGCCGAGGCATGGGTCGCCGAACATGGCGGGCAAATGGCCCCGACCCCGCGCGAGGCCGCCCGGGGCGCCGATTTCGTGATGGCCTGCGTGGGCAATGACGACGATCTGCGCAGCGTCTGTCTGGGCGATGACGGCGCGTTCGCCGGCATGGACGGGGGCGCGACCTTCGTCGATCACACGACGGTATCGGCCCGCGTGACGGCGGAGCTTTACGACGCGGCGCGCGCGGCTGGCATCAACTTCGTCGACGCCCCGATCTCGGGCGGTCAGGCCGGTGCCGAGAACGGCCAGCTGTCGATCATGTGCGGCGGCGACGAAAGCGCCTATGCCGCGGCCGAACCGGTCATGACCACCTACGCCAAGCTCTGCCGCCGCATCGGCGGCTCGGGCGCCGGGCAGATGACCAAGATGTGCAACCAGATCGCCATCGCGGGGCTCGTCCAGGGGCTGTCCGAGGCGCTCCATTTCGCCGAGAAGGCCGGCCTCGACGGGCGCGCCGTGGTCGAGGTGATCAGCCAGGGCGCGGCCGGCAGCTGGCAGATGTCCAACCGCTACGAAACCATGCTGGATGACGCGTTCGACCACGGCTTCGCCGTGGACTGGATGCGCAAGGATCTGGGCATCTGCCTCGATACCGCCGATGAGAACGGCGCCTCGCTGCCGGTGACGGCGCTTGTCGACCAGTTCTACAAGGACGTGCAGAAGATGGGCGGCGGCCGGTGGGACACGTCCAGCCTGTTCAAGAGGCTGCGCAATATCGGCTGACCGTCACGCCCGGAACAAGGAAAGCGCGCGGCCTGCAAGGACCGCGCGCTTTTTCATCCCGGCACGGCCGGGTCAGCCGGCGGCGGCGACGGCGCGACGGGTCATCACCCCCACCAGATGCGCCCGGTACGCGTCCGATCCGTGAATGTCGGCCATCATGCCGTCGGCGGGCGGGCTCATGCCCTCCACCGCGCCGGCGGAGAAATCCGACGAAAGCGCCGTCTCGGCCTCGTTCCAGCGGAACACGCCCTCTTCCGAGGCGCCGGTCACGGCGACCCGCACCCCGTCGGGGAAGCGCGCCACGAAAACCCCCACCAGCGCGAAGCGCGAGGCGGGCTGCTCGAACTTAATGTAGGCGGCTGCCTGCGGCACGGGAAACTTCACCTCGGTGATGATCTCGCCCTCGTCGAGTGCGGTCTCGAACAGGCCCTCGAAATAATCGTCCGCGGCGATCTCGCGGCTGTTCGTGACGATCGTCGCGCCCGAGGCCAGCGCCGCCGCCGGGTAGCAGGCGGACGGGTCGTTGTTGGCAAGGCTGCCGCCGATGGTGCCCCGGTTGCGCACCGCAGGATCGCCGATATTGGCCGCCAGCGCGACCAGCGCGGGATAAGCCCCCGCGCCCTCGGCCACCTCGGCGTGGGTGGTGGCCGCGCCGATGCACAGGCGGCCCGCATCGTCCTCGCAGATGCCGCGGATCTCGTCGATGGCCGTCAGACTCACCAGCCGGTCAGGCGCGGCCAGGCGCTGCTTCAGCGTCGGGATCAGCGTCTGCCCCCCGCCCAGCGGCTGGTTTTCCTCGCTCTCGCCCAGCAGCTTGACCGCGTCAGCCAGCGTCGCGGGGCGGTCGATCTCGAATGCATACATGATGGGATCCTCCTTACCCTTGCATCGCCGTCCAGACACGGGACGGGCTGAGGGGCATGTCGATATGGGTGACGTCGGTCTTGCCGGCACGATGCAGGGCATCGATCACCGCGTTGACCACGGATGGCGGGCTGCCGATGGCGCCGGCCTCGCCGCAGCCCTTCACGCCCAGCGGGTTGTGCGTGCAGGGCGTCTGGCAGGAATGATCCACGTGGTAGAACGGCACGTCATCCGCGCGCGGCATGGCGTAATCCATGTACGAGCCGGTCAGCAACTGGCCGTCCTCGTCATAGGCGCATCCTTCGAGCAGGGCCTGCCCGATGCCCTGCGCCAGCCCGCCATGGACCTGCCCCGACACGATCATCGGGTTGACCACGTTGCCGAAATCGTCGGCGGCGGCGAACCGCTCGATCGTCACCTTGCCGGTTTCCGGATCGACCTCCACCTCGCAGGCATAGGCGCCGGCGGGATAGGTGAAGTTCGACGGATCGTAGAAGGATGTCTCCTCCAGCCCCGGCTCGAGCTCCTCGAGCGGGTAATTGTGCGGCACGTAGGCCGCCAGCGTGACATCGCCCCACGCCACGGACTTGTCCGTGCCCGCGACGGTGAACTGGCCGTCGCTGAGCTCGATGTCGCCCTCGCTGGCCTCCATCAGGTGCGCGGCGATCTTCTTGGCCTTGCTGATCACCTTCTCGGTCGCGCGGACCATCGCGCTGCCGCCCACGGCCAGCGAGCGCGAGCCGTAGGTGCCCATGCCCATCGGCACCTTGTCGGTATCGCCATGCTCGATCTCGACCATCGCCGGGTCGATCCCGATCATGTCGGCCACCACCTGCGCAAAGGACGTCTCGTGCCCCTGCCCGTGGCTGTGGCTGCCCGTCATCACCGTGATGCCGCCGGTGGCATTCACCCGCACCGTGGCCGATTCATACAGCCCCGCGCGCGCGCCCAGCTGCCCCACGAGGTTGCTGGGCGCGATGCCGCAGGCCTCGATGTAGCAGTTCACGCCAAGGCCGCGCAGCTTGCCGTTCTTCTTCGACTCGGCAAGCCGCGCCTCGAAACCGCTCAGGTCGGCGATCTCCTCAAGCTTGTCCATCGTGGCGGTGTAATCACCGGTGTCGTATTCCACCGCCACCGGCGTGGCATAGGGAAACTCGGTGACGAAGTTCTGCCGCCGCAGCGCGATCGGATCAACGCCCAGCTCGCGCGCGGCCTTGTCGATCACCCGCTCCAGCTGGTAGGTCGCCTCGGGCCGGCCGGCGCCGCGATAGGCGTCAACGGGCACGGTATTGGTGAAAACCGCCTTCACGTTCACGTAGATATTGGGCGTCTTGTAATTGCCCGCCATCAACGTGCCATGCAGCCATGTCGGGATCGACGGCGCGAAGGTACTCAGATACGCCCCCATGTTGGCATGGGTCTCGGTGCGGATGGCCGTGAAATTGTTGTCGGCATCGAGGGCCAGCTCGATCCTGGTGACATGGTCGCGGCCGTGCGCGTCGGTCATGAACGCCTCTGAGCGCGTGCAGGTCCATTTCACGGGCCGGTTGAGCGCCTTGGCCGCGTAGGTGCAGAACGCCTCCTCGGCATAGTGGAAGATCTTGGAGCCGAAGCCGCCCCCCACGTCGGGCGCGACGACACGCAGCTTGTGCTCGGGAATGTTCAGCACGAACGCGCCCATCAGCAGCCGGATGACATGCGGGTTCTGCGACGTGGTGAACAGCGTGGAATCGTCCGTCGCCCGGTTGTAGTCCCCCACCGCCACGCGCGGTTCCATCGCGTTCGGGATCAGGCGGTTGTTGACCAGTTCCAGCGTCGTGACATGCGCCGCCGACTTGATGGCCTCGTCAACCGCGTCGCGGTTTTCCTCGACGAAGCCCCAGTCATAGCAAAGGTTGTCGTCCAGATCGTCATGGACCTTCGGCGCATCCCCGGCCAGCGCGGCCTTCATGTCGACGACGGCGGGCAGCTCGTCAATCTCGACCTCGATCGCCTCGGCGGCGTCGCGCGCCTGTTCGCGGGTCTCGGCCACCAAGGCGGCGATCGGATCGCCCACATGGCGCACCTTGCCCTGCGCCAGGACGGGATGCGCGGGTTCCTTCATGACCTCGCCGTGCCGGTCTGTCACCTGCCAGCCGGTGGGGATGCCGCCCAAGGCGTCGAAATCCGCGCCGGTAAAGACGCGGATCACGCCGGGCATGCCCTCGGCGCCGGTGGTGTCAACCTTGGTCAGCTGGCCATGGGCCACGTCCGAGCGCAGGAAATGCACATAGGCCTGCCCGCGCACGTTGATGTCATCGGTGTAATTGCCGGTTCCGCTCAGGAACCGGACATCCTCGCGCCGTGTCGATGCGGCGCCGATGCCTCCGTCTTTCGGCATTTTCAACTCCTCCCTGGTGGGCCGGTGCCCACGCTTCCATTCGCCTTCGCCTGCCGGGTCACTCCGCGGCGATGGCTGTCACGTCCTGACCGCTGGCCGCCATGATCGCCTTGACGATGTTGTGATAGCCCGTGCAGCGGCAGATGTTGCCTTCGAGGTAATCGCGGATCTCGCTTTCGCTTGGCGTTGGATTGTCCCGCAGCAGCGCGGCGGCGGTCATCACCATGCCCGGCGTGCAGAACCCGCATTGCAGCCCGTGATGATCCTGGAATGCCTGCTGGATCGCGTTGAGCGTTCCGTCGGGCGCCGCCATCCCCTCGATCGTGGTCACCTCGGCGCCGTCGGCCTCGGCGGCGAACATGGTGCACGCCTTCACGTCGTGACCGTTCACATGGACCACGCAGGCACCGCACTGGCTGGTGTCGCAGCCCACATGCGTGCCGGTCAGGCCCAGCGTCTCTCTCAGGTATTCGACAAGCAGCGTGCGGCCCTCGACCTCGTGCGATGCTGGCTTGCCGTTGACGGTCATGCTGACCTTCGGCATTGGCTCCTCCCGTTTTGACTGTTGTCACATGCTGTGACGACTTAAGCACGACACCAACCCCTTGAGAACCCGCTTTCTCGGGCGCGGTCAGGATTTCGCGCGTCCGCGCCGCGGTTGCGGCCGCGTGGGAATTTCCTTGAGCAGCCCGCCAACCCCCATCGCCGCGATGTCGGCGCTGCTGACCGGCACGCCGCAGGCCACGCGCGACAGCACCCAGTCGGCCCCGTGCAGGACGGGCGAGCGCGCGCTGCCCGGCAGGCCGATCACGGGGCGCCCGGCCAGATCGCCCAGAAACAGCAGGTTGCCCGGATCGACCGGCATCCCGAACCGTTCGACACGCCCCCCGGCCCGGCGCAGCGCCTCGGGGGCGGTATCCCGCGCGTCCGACGTGGCCGAGCCCGTCAGGATCAACACGATGTCGCCGGTCGCGGCGGCGATTTCCCGCGCCAGCGCATCATCGTCATGCGGGCAGCGCCGCGTCTCGGCGAGGCTCATGTCCAGCCCTGTCAGCCGGTTCTCGATCGCCTCGACCCCCTTGTCGCCCGGCGCGCCGGGAATGTCCGTCAGGATCAGGCTGGCCGTGCGGTGCACCGGCACGGCCAGCGTGATGGCCCCCCCCGCGGCGGCGGCCGCCGTCTCGACCGCGGCGCCGGGCACGGCGTAGGAAATGATCTTGACCGTGGCGATCATGGCCCCGGTCGCAACCTGGTGAAACGGCGCCACCGTGGCCACGGTGATCATGGGGGCCACCGCGTTCACGGCATTGATCCGCGCCGCGTCGATCAGCACCACGCCCGGCCCCTCGGCGATGAGGTTCACCCGGCCGGTGAACGGCTCGCTCCGCCGTATGTGGGCGGCGCCGCCATGCAACGCGCGGGCCAGCCGTTCGGCCGCGTCGTCCTCGGGCAGATCGCCCGGTTCGACCCGCGCCACGGTCACCTCGTCGATGCCGTCGGCGCGCAGCGCGTCGATGTCGGCCTGCACCAGCACATGCCCCTTGCGAAGCCGCCCCCCGGCAAGGCGCAGCGAATGCGCGAGGATCCCGCCCTCGGCGCTCGATACCGGAACGGGGCCGAATTTCATGCACCCTGCCTCAGGACCCGGGTCATCTGGGCCAGCGTCGCCACGGCGATCTCGGCCGGACTGGCCGCGCCGATATCCAGCCCCACCGGCCCGTGAATGCGCGCGATCTGCGCCTCGGAAAATCCCTTCTCCGACAGCCGCGCGACCCGCTTGGCATGCGTGCGGGTGGAGCCGAGCGCCCCTATGTAGAAACACGGCGAGTCCAGCGCCCGTTCAAGCGCCGGATCGTCCAGCTTGGGGTCGTGCGTCAGCAGCACCAGCGCCGTGCGCGCATCCAGCCCAACGGCGGACACGGCGTCGTCCGGCCAGTCGTGCAGGATCGTCTCGCCGGGGAACCGCGCTTCGCTGCCGAAGGTTTCCCGCGGGTCGATCAGCACCGGATCATAGCCCGCGATCCGCGCCATCGGCAGCAGGCCCTGCGCGATGTGGACGGCGCCCACCACGATCAGCCGCAAGGGCGGATTGTGGATCGCCACGAAAGTCTCGCCATCCTCCTCGAAGCCCGACCGGTCCATGCGGAACCGTGTCCCGTGGCCGGACTGCTCCAGCCGGCGCGTCACGTCGAGCCCGGTCACGTAGGCGATCGGCACGCGCGATTCGCGCGCCAGCACCAGATCCTCCAGCAGGTTCACCGGCAAAACGGGCCCCACCGGTTCGACCAGAACGCGGATGGTGCCGCCGCAGGCCAGCCCGACGGCAAAGGCGTCGTCGTCGCTCACGCCGTATTCCAGCATGACCGGCTTGCCCGCTTCGATGGCGTCCAGCGCCTCGGCCACGACGGCGCCCTCGACGCAGCCGCCCGACACCGAGCCCTCGATCTCGCCCCGGCCGGAAATCGCCAACTGGCTGCCCACCCGGCGCGGCGCGCTGCCCCAAGTCTGCACCACCGTGGCCAGCGCGGCGCCATGTCCCGCACGGTGCCAGTCCAGCGCGGTTTCGGGTATCCTGTCGAAACGGTCCATCTCGTGCCTCCCTGCCCCGCAATATGGGGCGGCGGGCGGTCGGGTACAAATCGAAAAACGGCCGGGCCCGGGCCGGCCCGTGGCAGTAAATGCGGATTTTCCTGTCCTTCCCCGCGCGGAACAAGGGCGAAGCCCGCCGCGCATCGCCGGGCCGCCCCCACGGCACGGCGATTTGTCAACACAAGCACGCCGCCCTGGTCTTCCATGTGATTGGCTGCCATAAAGTTCTGCCGATCAGCCGTCGGATCGCCGCGCCGCGGCCCGGCATTGCGCGTCTCCGTCCGGCTGAACGAACATCCAGCATCTGCGGCGCCCGCAGATTTCTTCGGGAGCCTTTGTTCGATCCGTCCTTGCAATCACAAAGGGTTTCGCCCGAGCGCGCACCACGAAATGCAAGGGGCTGGGGCGGAGCCACGCGGGCGGCCTATTCGGCCGGGAATGGCGGCGTCACGCGTCGGTGCCGTCGGCCACGTGGTGCAGGGTGAACTGGCCGCGCGTCCGGTTCGCGATGGCCACGAGCGACAGCATCACCGGCACCTCGACAAGCACCCCCACCACCGTGGCCAGCGCCGCGCCCGAATTCAGGCCGAACAGGCTGATCGCCACGGCGACCGCCAGTTCGAAGAAATTCGACGTCCCGATCAGCGCGCAGGGCGCCGCGATCCGGTGCGGCACGCGCAGCACCCATGCCGCCGCGTAGGCCAGCACGAAAATGCCGTAGGACTGCACGAGGATCGGCACCGCGATCAGCCCGATCACCAGCGGCCGGTCCAGTATCACCTGCCCCTGAAGGCCGAACAGGATCACCACGGTCGCGATCAGCCCGATCATTGACCACGGCTTGACCCGCGCCTTGAACGCCTCGATCCGGGTGGTCGTGCCCAACCGCCGGCGCGTTGCCACCCCCGCCGCCAGCGGCAGCGCCACGAACAGGACGACGGACAGCACCAGCGTCGCCCACGGGACGGCGATGTCGGTCACCCCCAGCAGGAAGGCGACGATGGGCGCGAAGGCGAAGACCATCACCACGTCGTTCACGCTGACCTGCAACAGGGTATAGCTTTCGTCCCCGCGCGTGAGCTGCGACCAGACGAACACCATCGCGGTGCAGGGCGCCGCGCCCAGCAGGATCAGCCCCGCCACGTATTGTTGCGCGTCGGCGGGCGCGATCAGGTCGGCGAAGACGCCTTCGAAGAACAGGACCGCCAGCGCGGCCATCGTGAACGGCTTGACCAGCCAGTTGACGACAAGGGTGATCGCCAGCCCCTTCGGCTGGCGCAGCACGTCGCGCAGGCGCGACGGCGCCACGCCCACCATCATCGGGTAGACCATGGCCCAGATCAGTACCGCCACCACGAGGTTGACGCTCGCGAATTCGGCCGCCGCGATCGCGGCCACGAGGCCCGGCGCGACACTGCCGAGCGCGATGCCGCCGGCCATGGCCAGCGCCACCCACAGGGTCAGATACCGTTCGAACACGCTCATGCCGATGCTTCCTCTTGCTCATGGGGCCGCAAGCGCCCCGATGCCAGCGCCGAGAGCGCCACCATCCCCGCCGCCGTGGCCAGACACAGCGCGAGCCCGCCCGCCTGATAGGTCAGCCCCGACAGGACCGTGCCCAGCAGGCGGCCGCCCGCGTTGGCCATGTAGTAGAACCCGACATCCATCGTCACCCGGTCGGCCCGGGTGAAGGCAAGGATCAGGTAGGAATGCAGCGACGAGTTCACGGCGAACACCCCGCCAAAGACCAACAGCCCCGCCACCAGCGTCACGGTCAGCCACGGCGCCGGCCCCGGCGCCCAGAACACCGCCAGCGCCAGCACCGCCGGCACGCCGCACAGCGCCGCGGCCCAGCCCCGCGCCGCGCCGATCAGCGCCGACCCGGGCCGCGTCGCCGCGCCCAGCAGGCGCGGCGCGCCGGCCTGAACCGCGCCGTAAAGGATGATCCAGACGGCCATGAAACTGCCCACCATGAAGAACGCGGCGCGGTTACCCGCTTCCGTTCCGTCCGACAGCACCGCGTAGAAATACACGGGGATGCCGACCACGAACCAGACGTCGCGCGCTCCGAACAGGAAGACCCGCGCGGCGCTCAGCCAGTTGACATTGGCCGATTTCGAGAAGACCTCGGAAAACTTCGCGCCCTTGCGCCCCGTCGGCAGCCCGGACGGCATCGCGACCGCCACGACCAGCAGGATCGCGGCCAGTACCGCGGCCATGCCCAGCACGGCCCAGACGAAGCCCAGCATCGCCAGCAATGCCGCCCCGAGCAGGAAGCCCAGCCCCTTCACCGCGTTCTTCGATCCGGTCAGAACGGCAACCCAGCGGAACAGCCCGCCGTCGCCCGACGGGGCCAGCAGCTTGACGGCGGATTTCGACGACATCTTGGCAAGGTCCTTGGCCACCCCCGAGGCGCCCTGCACCGCCATGACATACGCCACCGACAGGCCCACCGCCCAGCCGGGATCAAGCTGCGCCAGCGCGACCAGCGCCGCTATCTGAAGTCCGAGCCCGGCATAGAGCGTGGATGTCAGGCCGAACCGCGCCGCGATCCAGCCCGCCGACAGGTTCGTGACCATGCCGGCGATCTCGTAGAGCACGAAAAGATAGGCCAGCTGCACCGGCGTGAAGCCCAGCGTGTGGAAATGCAGCAGCACCAGCATCCGCAGGGCGCCGTCGGTCAGCATGAAGGCCCAGTAGGCGGCGGTGACGGCGATATAGGCCGACAGGCCCTCGTGGCGCGTGCTCACAGGCTCGCCCCCACCATCAGCGCCACGTCGACCAGCCGATGGGCATAGCCCATTTCGTTGTCGTACCACGCATAGACCTTCACCTGCGTGCCGTTCACGACCATGGTCGAGGGGGCATCGACGACGCCCGACCGCGTGTCGTTCGTGTAGTCGGCCGATACCAGCGGGCGCGCCTCGTAACCCAGAATACCCGCCAGCGGCCCCTCGGCAGCCTCGCGGAACAGGACGTTGACCTCCTCGGCACTCGTTTCGCGCGCCACCTCGAACACGCAATCGGTGATCGAGGCATTGAGCAGCGGCACCCGCACCGCGTGGCCGTTCAGCCGCCCCTCCAGGTCGGGATAGATCAGCGTGATCGCCGTGGCGCTGCCGGTGGTGGTGGGGATCATCGACGTCAGCGCCGATCGCGCGCGGCGCAGGTCCTTGGCCGGCCGGTCCACGATGGTCTGCGTGTTGGTCACGTCATGGATCGTCGTGATCGAGCCGTGCCGGATGCCGATCCGCTCGTGAATGACCTTGACCACCGGGGCAAGGCAGTTGGTCGTGCAACTGGCCGCCGTGACGATCCGGTGGCGCGCGGGGTCATAGACGTCATCGTTCACGCCGAAGACGATATTGGCCGCGTCCCCGTCCTTCACCGGGGCGGAAACGACGACCTTCTTGACCCCTGCCTCGAAATAGGGCGCGAGCCCGGCCTCGGTCTTGAACGCCCCGGTGCAGTCGATCACCACGTCCACCCCGTCGAGCGGCAGGTCGGCAATGTCGCGCGCCCCGACGAAAGGCAGGCGCGTGCCGTCCACCGTCACGCTGTCGGCATCGTGCGAAATCTCCGCGTCCCAGTGGCCATGCACGCTGTCGAATTCCAGCAGGTGGGCCTGCATTTCAGGATCGCCCGTCGCGTCGTTGATCCACGCGATCTCGGCGCCGCGATCCAGCAGCGGCTTCAGCGCCAGCTTGCCGACGCGGCCCAGCCCGTTGAGCGCAAAGACGGTCATGGCCGTGGCTCCGCCGGCCCGGCACGGTCACGGCCCAGATCATCGACCGCGTGCTGCAACGACACCTTGTCGAGCGTATCGAACGGCAGCGCCGCGAAGGCCCTGATACGGTTGCGCAACGTCCCGTAAGCCTGCTGGAACGCAAGGCTTCTCTGCGCATCCGTGCCGGTCGCCCTGACCGGGTCCGGCACGCCCCAGTGGCCGGTTACCGGCTGCCCGTCCCAGGCCGGGCATTCCTCGTTCGCGGCCTGGTCGCAGACGGTAAAGACGAAATCCATCACCGGCGCGTCGGCGCCCTGGAACTCGGCGATGTTCTTGGCGCGCAGCACGTCGGTGTCGTGGCCCTTGGCCTGCAGCACCTCCAGCGCGAAGGGGTTCAGGGCGGAATAGGGATGCGTGCCGGCAGAATGGGCGACGAAACGCGCGCCCCCCTCCGCGCGCAGGATCGATTCGGCAAAGATCGATCGCGCGGAATTGCCGGTACAGATGAACAACACGTTGTAAGGGCGGTCCGTCATGCGGGTTTCATCCTCTGATGAGAGAAGCGAAAAGGGCGCGCAGAATTCCGCGCGCCCGCGGCAGCAATCCTGGAAGAGATAGCCGAAGGTCTGCCGCGCCTCGGCCATGTCGATGGCATAGCGCAACGAGGTGCCCGCGCGCGCCTGCGTGACCAGCCCGGTGCGCATCAGCGCGGTCAGGTAGGCCGACAGCGTGCTGGGCGGCAGGTCCAGCGCCTCGGCAAGCTCTCCAGCCGACACGCGGTCGGGATAGCGCCGCATCAGCAGGCGAAAAAGCGCCAGCCGGCGCGGATGGCCGAGCGTGGCCAGGCGGAACGGAATCATTTCTTCCATATTTTGCGAATATTGGAAATACCGCTGTCGGGCAATCGCGGATGCCGACTGTCATGAAAACTTCAAGAAGGCCGCGGGCCAACGCAGGATTTCATGTTCGCGGTGAAGTGCCAGTAGCCGGTCGCCGCGCACAACATCAAGGCGCTGCCATCCCGGCACGGCGATATCCGGGAGCAAGACGATCTTTCGGGCGCCGCACGAAGAGCCTGATCGTGGCGAGCCTGATTTCCATTGATGGACCGAACCTCGCCGGACCTGATCGCGCGCCTGATGCGCGCGGACGAGGTAGCGGCCTCAAGCGCCGCCGGGGCCTGACCGACAAGCGCCGGGGCCGGCGGAAATACGCGATCGGTTGGCATTCCTTGCGACGTTACCGCGCCCAAGAAGACATTGGCCGTCTCAGTTCTCGCCACAATACAGCTTCACCGAACCGGTATTTAACCATGGCTGCGCGGTCGGGACGACGCGAACTCACGATCCACGGGTCGGTCATAAACGTCTTTCAGCCGGACAATATCGTCCTGTCCAAGATAATCGCCCATTTGCACCTCGATGATTTCGACCTGCGATTTCGTCAGGTTTTCAAGCCGGTGCACGGCCCCTTGAGGGATCATCACCACACCACCGGGTTTCACCTTCATCACCGCGTCATCAACTGTAATCGTGGCGGTGCCCTCGATCACCACCCAGCGTTCCGCGCGGTGATGATGATATTGCAGGGACAATTGCCCCCGGGGCTTTACGCGAATGCGCTTGACCTGATGCGTCGCACCGCGATCGAGGCTCCAGAATGCGCCCCACGGGCGCTGCTCCTGGGTGGGGGCGTCGGCCGGAACCGCCGAGGCAGGCAGGCTGATCTGGTTATGCATGGTCATTGCGATTTCTTTCCTGATAAAGGGGATTAAGCCGAACGGCAGAAAGACAGCATTACGCCTCCGCCGCTCGGCCGGGGATTAGCAGGCTGCTGAAAAACCCCGCCTCGACACGGGCTTGAGAACATGATTCACCCTTTTCAGGTCGCGAAGGGGGTGATGATGCGCGGGACGGACGAGGCGAGCGGGTCGCTGTTCAGCTATGTGGACCTTGAGGAACGGGTCCCCGCGGGTCATCCGCTTCGCAAGATCCGGCGGATCGTGAAGCGAGCCATTGATGCGCCATTGATGGGGTGGATGGCTCCCGCTCCCGGCATCGCGCTGTGCCACAGTGGGTGTCGTCGAACGGACCACTGAAGGGAGCCATCCATGGAAAAGCTTACCACTATCGGCATCGACCTGGCCAAGAACGTCTTTCAGCTCCACGGTATCGACGCGAACGGCGCGGCGGTCCTGAAGCGGAAGCTCCGACGGAGCCAGGTTCTGGCCTTTTTCGAAGGCGTGGCGCCCTGCCTCGTGGGCATGGAAGCCTGCGCGGGCGCGCATTACTGGGCTCGTGAACTGGCTGCACTCGGGCACGAGGTCCGCATCATGCCGCCCTCATACGTCAAGCCCTACGTGAAGCGCGGTAAGACCGACGCGGCCGACGCAGAGGCCATTTGCGAAGCGGTCACACGGCCGACGATGCGTTTCGTGCCGGT
>JAVLCJ010000031.1:0-29739 GCA_031580875.1 Roseovarius sp. | reverse complement strand
CCAGTAGGCCTCGGTCCGCCCGGCGATTTCCTGAACGTAGCCGATCAACCCGTTGCAATAGCCGCAATAGACGCAATTGAGTTTCTGAAGCGCGTTGAGATAGGCCAGATGGTGCCGGTCGACCCGGATGAAATCGGCGCGGCGCACGCGCTCTATCCCGTAGACGGGGAAGCAGACCCGCTGGTAGACCGTCACGAACAGGTCCAGCAGCGCGAATGGCACGATCATCGAATAGATCACGGGCGCGGTGATCACCACCATGGGCCTGGTACGGGCGAGGAAGGCCCACAGGCGCACGCGCATCTCGCGGTGGCGGCGCCGCATTTCGGCCTCGAACACGACGCGCCCGTTCTCGACGCTGTAGCGGAAGGCCTCGCGACGTGCGGCGAACTCGGCGTCCAGCTCTTTCTGCAATTCGCGAATGCGCTTGAGCAGTTTTTCGGTGGGTGTCATCGGCGCTGTCCCCGCTGTCGTGTCACTTCCAGCCTAGCGCGCCGCTCTTGAAACGCAACGCGCGCCGGGCGGTCCCGGCGCGCGGATACTGTCATCGGGCCTGCGTGGGCTCAGGCGATCTCGACCAGCTCGATCGCGAAGGTCAGGTCACGCCCGGCCAGCGGGTGGTTGGCGTCAAGCGTCACCTGTTCGTCGGTGACCTCGACAACCGTCACCGGCATCGGTTCGCCCTGCGGGGTCTGGACCTGCAGCCGCGTGCCGAGGTCAAGCGGGATGTCCTCGGGGATGTCGGCGCGCGGCACGGCCTGGCGCGCGTTCGGGTCGACCTGGCCATAGGCGTCGTCCGCCGGCACTTCGACGGTTTTCTTCTCGCCCACTGCCATGCCGGGCAGTGCCTGGTCCAGCCCGGGGATGATCTGGCCCGACCCGACGGTGAATTCCAGCGGGTCGCGGCCCTCGCTGCTGTCAAAGGTCTCGCCGTCGGAAAGCGTCCCCTTGTAGTGAATACGGACAGTGTCGCCCGATTGTACCTCGGTCATGCGGTCTCCATTCTGTATAGCGGGATGAGTTGGCAAGGCCGCGCGCTCCGCGCGGGTTCTTGATCGACTGGCGCCGAATCTAACCCTTGCGCGGGCGAAACGCAAACAGGCTATCCTGCTCACAGTGCGGGATTCCGCACCGACGGGATACGAACGCGCCCCCGCCGCGATACCGACAGGGCTTTCCCCCGTCCGCCGGGCGTGCCACTCTGCCGTGGAAACCGGAGGGGCCATGCCGATCACGACCTGTATCTTCGATGCCTACGGCACGCTTTTCGACGTTGCCGCCGCCGCGCGCACCGCCGCTGCCGAACCCGGCCGCGAGGTGTTCGCGAAACACTGGCCCGCCATCGCAAGCCATTGGCGACAAAAACAATTACAGTACACGTGGCTGCGGGCCGTGATGGGCCAGCACACGGATTTCTGGGCGGTGACGCAGGACGGGCTGGACTGGGCGCTGGAGGCCGAGGGCCTGCACGGCGATGCCGGGCTGCGCGACCGCCTGTTGCAGCTTTATCGCGAGCTGGCCGCCTACCCCGAGGTGCCGGAAATGCTCAAGACGTTGAAAGAAATGGATAAAAATACTGCCATCCTGTCGAACGGCTCACCCGGCATGCTCGCTGCCGCGGTCGCCTCGGCCGGGATCGGGTCGCTGCTGGATGACGTGTTGTCGGTCGAAACCGTGGGCATCTTCAAACCCGCCGCGGCCGTCTACGACATGGTCGGCACGCGCTTCGGCGCCGCACGCGGGGATGTGCTTTTCGTGTCGTCCAATGGGTGGGATGCGGCCGCCGCCGCCGGCTACGGCTTCACCACCGCCTGGGTCAATCGCGCGGGCGACCCTGTCGACCGCCTGCCGGGCCGGCCCCGCCACGTGCTTGACGACCTGACACAGATACCGGAGCTTGCCGCCTGATGCCCCGTTTCCGCACCACCGACGGCCTTGGCCTGCATTACGAGGACAGCGGCACCGGCCGTCCGGTCATCTGCTTGGCCGGGCTGACCCGCAACAGTGCAGACTTCGAATTCATGCGCCCGCAATTTCCCGGCAACCGGTTGATCCGGCTGGATTACCGGGGCCGTGGGCAATCGGATCACGACCCGGATTTCGCGAACTACAACATCGTCCGCGAAGGGCAGGACGTGATCGAATTGATGGATCATCTGGGACTTGACCGCGCCGTCATAATCGGCACCTCGCGCGGCGGGCTGGTCGCCATGGCCCTGTCGCTTTCGCATGGCGACAGGCTGTCGGGCGTCGTGCTCAACGATATCGGCCCCGAGGTCACCCAGGAGGGGCTCGCGCGGATCATGGATTATGTCGGCAAGGAACCCGACCTGCCCGATCTCGACGCGGCGGCGGCGGCGCTGAAACATGTCCATGCCGCCGACTTTCCCGGCGTGACGCTCGACCGCTGGCGCGCGCAGGCCGCGCACATGTTCCACCAAAAGCCCGGCGGTGGTCTCGGCTTGCGGTACGATGCGGCGCTGCACAAGGCCCTGAGCGGTCAGGCCGCCACGGGCGACGCACCGGACCTCTGGACGCTGTTCGACCATCTCCGGAGCATTCCGCTCGCCACGATCCGCGGCGCGAATTCGGACCTGTTCAGCAAGCAGACGCTTGAAAAGATGAAGAAACGACATCCCGGCATGATCGTGGCCGAGGTACCGAAGCGCGGCCATGTACCGTTTCTCGACGAACCCGAAGCCCTCGACGCGATACGCGCCCTGCTGGAGGACGCCGCATGAGCGATATGGACATGATCCGCGCCGCCGAAACGCGGTTGCGGGGCCATGTGCGGCGCACGCCGCTTCTGTCGTCGCCCTTCCTCGACGACATCGCCGGGCGGCGTGTCCTCGTGAAGCCCGAATGCCTGCAACACACCGGCAGTTTCAAGTATCGCGGGGCGCGCGCGGCCCTGTCCGCGCTGGATGGCGCGACCCGGGCCAAGGGCGTCATCGCCTATTCCAGCGGCAACCATGCACAGGGCGTGGCGCGGGCCGCACGGGAGTTCGGTGTGCCGGCGGTGATCGTGATGCCCTCGGATGCACCGGCGCTCAAGATCGGCAATACCCGTGCACTCGGGGCCGAGGTGGTGCTTTACGACCGGCAAGGCGGGGAAAGCCGCGAGGAGATCGGCGCGGCCATCCGGGCCGACCGTGACCTGACGCTGATCAAACCCTACGATGAGCCGCAGGTCATCGCCGGTCAGGGGACCTGCGGGCTGGAGATCGCCGAACAGGCGCGCGAGGCGGGCATCGGCAAGGCGGATGTCCTCGTCTGCTGCGGCGGCGGCGGCCTCACCGCCGGGATTTCCCTTGCGCTTGAGGCCGAGGCGCCGAACTTCACCCCGCGGCCCTGCGAACCTGAGGGTTTCGATGACACGGCCCGGTCACTCGCCTCGGGTCGGATCGAGAACAACAACCGGCAATCGGACAGTATCTGTGACGCGATCCTCACCCCCGCGCCCGGGCAAATCACCTTTCCGATCCTCAAGCGGCTCTGTGGCCCCGGTCTTGTCATGAGCGAGGACGAAGTGCTCCACGCCATGGCGCTCGCCTTCCAGAGGCTCAAGCTGGTGGCCGAACCGGGCGGCGCCGTGGCACTTGCCGCCGCGCTTTTCCGGCACGACGATATCAACGCCGACACGGTCATCGCCACCATTTCAGGAGGTAACGTGGATGCCGGCCTCTACCACAGGGCCCTTTCCCGGTATGGCGCGTGAGCGATCGAACGGCGGGCAAGACCCGGCAGGCTTGCGCCCCGTGACACGCGCGCCACTGACCGCCGCGGCATCGCGCGACGCGCTGGCCATGGCCCCGCCCGGCCGATGCGCGAATGATGACAGGGGGTGAAATTTGGCCTCGCCGTTGACACGCGAAACCCCGCCACCTGCGACCATGCTGCACTACCACGACGACGGGCCGGCCGACGCCCCGGCCCTTGTCCTTGCCCATGCGCTCGGGGTGGACATGACGATCTGGAACGACGTGCTGCCCCTGCTGCCCGAGGGGCTGCGGATCATCCGGTACGACATGCGCGGTCACGGGCGGTCGGCCGTACCGGCGCGGGCCTACTCGATGGGCGCGCTCGTGCGCGATACCGAGGCGCTTCTGGACCATCTCGGCGTGCGCGACAGCGTTTTCGTCGGCCTGTCCATCGGGGGCATGGTGGCGCAGGGTCTTGCCGTCAAACGGCTTGATCTCGTTCGGGGGCTGGTGCTTTCGAACACGGCGGCGAAAATCGGGCATCCGGGCCAATGGCGGGACCGGATCGAGACCGCGCAAACACGCGGGATGGCAGGGCTTGCCGACGCGACGATGGAGCGATGGTTTTCCCGTGCCTTCCGCGCCGGCGGCGCTCACGAACCGGTACGGGATCTGTTCTGCCGCATCGATCCGCAAGGCTATGCCGGCGCCTGCGCGGCCATCTCGGGGACGGATTTCTACACGCCGACCAGCGGCTTGCGCCTGCCCACGCTTGGTATCGCCGGCTCGGAGGACCGTTCCACCCCGCCCGACCTTGTCCGCGAAACCGTCGAGCTCATTCCCGGCGCCGACTTCCGCTTGATCCGTCAGGCGGGCCATCTGCCCTGCGTGGACCGACCCGAAAACTTCGCAATTCTGCTGTCGGAATTTCTGGCGAGGATCAGCCATGTTTGACGGCAGGATATTACGGAACGAGGCGATCGGCGCCGTTTTCATCATCCTGACCGGGTCCGCCCTGCACTTCGTCTTCGACTGGGCCGGGAGATGGCCACCGGTTGCGGTGGTCGCGGCCGTGAACGAATCGATCTGGGAGCATCTCAAGCTGGCGTTCTGGCCCGGCCTTGTCTGGGCGGTCGTGACGTGCGGCACGACGACGCGAGGAAGGGCAGGATGTTTCGCGATCAGGGGCTTCGCTCTTCTTGTGGCGCCCGTGTTGATCGTCACGATTTTCACAGGGTACACCGCGATCCTCGGCGACAACCTGTTGGTTCTCGATATCGGGACATTCGTTCTGGCCGTCATGGCCGGGCAGGTTGTGGCGGCCGGGCTGCTGTCATGCCGTGTTGAATCACCGGTGCTTATCCGGCTCGGCCTCGGATTGTTGACGGCACTACTGATCGCGTTCTCGCTTTTCAGCTTTTTTCCGCCCGATCATTGGCTGTTCGTGGATCCGGGCACGGGGCTGCGCGGCATGGATGCACGGTGATTTTTCCAGACAAGGCCGCGGGTCGGAATACCGCCCGCGCCGCCGATCCCGGCACTTTCCGGCTTGATCCGGGGCAAGAATCGCGATCAGAGTGCATTGAAATTTTCGGAGGGCTCCATGCAAAAAATCAAGGCCGCCGTCTGTCACGCCTTCGGCGAACCCTTGTCCGTCGAGGACGTGCGCTTGCGCGCGCCCGATGCCGGTGAGGTCGAGGTCACGCTTGATGCGGTGGCGATTTGTCATTCGGACATCTCCTACGCTGACGGGGCGTGGGGCGGCGCCCTGCCGGCGGTTTACGGGCACGAGGCGGCAGGACGTGTCACCGCCCTCGGCGCCGGCGTCACGGGGCTGGCCGAGGGCGATCCGGTGGTGGTCACCCTCATCCGGGCCTGCGGGCAGTGCCCGTCTTGCGGTGCGGGGCGCCCGACGGGGTGCGAAACCTCGTACGATGGCATGGATGGCCCGCTGCAAACGGCCTCGGGCGGCGCATTGACCCAGGCGCTCGCCTGTGGCGCGTTCGCCGAGAAAGTCGTCGTGGACCAGTCGCAGGTCGTGACCCTGCCCGAGGGGATGCCGATGGACGCGGCCAGCCTGCTGGCCTGTGGCGTCATCACCGGGGTGGGCGCCGTGGTCAACGCCGCGGGGCTGCGCGCCGGGCAGGACGTGGTCGTGATCGGGGCGGGGGGCGTCGGGCTCAATGCCATTCAGGGCGCCCGCATCGCCGGCGCGCGCCGTATCGTCGCCATCGACATGAACGCGGAAAAGCTGGACGATGCGCGCGCCTTCGGCGCCACTGACGGCGTTCTCGCCACGCAGGACAAGCCTTGGCGCGAAGCGAAAGCCGCCATGGGGCGCGGCGCCGATGCCGTGCTCGTGACAGTGGGCGCGGCCCCGGCCTATGACACCGCGCCGCGATACCTTGCGGGCGGCGGCAAGGTCATCATGGTCGGCATGCCGGCCACCGGCGCCGAATCGCGCTACGAGGCGGGCAATTTCGCGGCGACCGGTCAGTCCATGGTCGGCTCCAAGATGGGGGACGTTGTGATCCGCCGCGATATACCGTGGATGGTCGATCTCTATCAGCAAGGGCGGCTCAACCTCGACGATCTCATCTCGGCCCGGTGGCGGCTCGATCAGATCAACGACGCGATCGCGGACACGAAATCGGGAACCGCGCGGCGCAACGTGATCATGCTGCGCTGACGCGCGCGCTACAGCGGCCAGAAGACCAGTATGGCCGGTATGGCCACCGCGACGACGATCACCTCCAGCGGCAGGCCCATGCGCCAGTAATCTCCGAATCTGTAGCCGCCCGGCCCCAGTATCAGCGTGTTGTTCTTGTGCCCGATCGGCGTGAGGAACGCCGAGGAGGCCGCAACGGCGACCGCCATCAGGAAGGGATCGGGCGACACCCCCAGCCCCGTCGCCATCTCGATCCCCACCGGCGCCGCGACGATGGTCGTTGCCGTGTTGTTGAGAACGTCGGACAGGCTCATCGTGACGACCATCAGGATCGCGAGCACCACCCAGACGGGGAACCCCTGCGTCAGCCCGATAAGGCTGTCCGCGATGAGCCGCGTACCACCTGCCGCGTCGAGGGCCGCCCCGAGCGGGATCATGGAGCCCAGCAAAACGACAACCGGCCACTCGATATGCGTGTAAAGTTCGTTCAACGGCACGATGCGCAGCAGGACATAGGCAACCACGACGATACCCAGTGCGACCGGCAGGTAAAGCAGCCCCAGGCTTGCCGCCAGAACCGCCGCGCCGAAAATGCCGATGGCGGCCCATGTCTTGCTGTCCTGCGTCACGGCGAGGCCGCGATCGGCCAGCGGCAGACCGCCGAGCCACGTATTCACGTCATCGCCGGTATCCTTGGGCACCAGCAGCAGCAGGATGTCGCCGGGCCGGATCTCGGTGCGGCGCACTTCCTCGGTGATCCGCCGGCCCTGGCGCGAGATGCCCAGAAGAACGGATTGCTGGCGCCAGTGCAGGCCGACCGCCTGCGCCGTCTTTCCGGCGATACGGGCGTCCTGCGGGACCACGACCTCGATGATGTCGAGCCCGGCCCCCTGCGCTTTCAGCTTCTCCTCGCGCTCCTCGTCCGAAAACCTCAGCGACAGCGCGGTGCGGAACTCCTCCAGCGCGTCCGGCGTTGCCTCCAGCACCAGAACATCGCCCGCCCTGATTTCCGCGTTGATGGCCGCGCCATAGCGCCGTTTTCCATCCCGGATCAGGCCGAGAATGGCAACATCGGTTTCCTCGGCCGTTTTCTCGAGCTCGATCAGCCGCTTGCCGATATGCGACGACTCCTTGGGCACGGTCAGTTCCGCGATGTACTGGGCGATATCCTCCTGCGCGATGCCCGCCGCGTCGCGCACCGGTATCAGGCGCCAGCCGATCAGCGCGACGAAAACCAGACCCACAGCCGCCACCACGCCCCCCACCGGTGCGAAATCGAACATTCTGAACGGCGCCCCGAGCGTCTCCTCCCGGATGGAGGCGATGATGATGTTGGGCGGCGTCCCGATCAGTGTCGCCATCCCGCCAAGGATCGTTGCAAAGGACAGCGGCATCAGGCTCAACCCCGGGGCGCGGCCCGCCTTGCGCGCGGTCTGAACGTCTACCGGCATCAACAAGGCGAGCGCGGCAACATTGTTCATGAAAGCGGACAGCACGCCGCCGATGCCCCCCATCAGCGCGACATGCCCCTGCAACTGTCGCGAACTGTCCACAAGGGTTCGGGTGATCAGGAACACCGCCCCCGACCGCACGAGCCCCGCCGAAACCACCAGAACGAGCGCCACGACCAGCGTGGCTGGATGACCGAACCCGGCAAAGGCTTCCTCGGCGGGCACGACCCCCAGCACGACACCGGCCATCAGCGCGGCGAAGGCCACGATGTCATAGCGCCACCGCCCCCACAAAAGCAGCGCGAAAACCGCGCCGAAAAGGCAGAAAAGAACGATCTGGTCACTGGTCATGCCGATACCCGCCCGAAACCGCAGACAACCGCATCGCGCGCAGGAAAGCAAGCGCCTTGCGGCTGGCCCGCCCGCTGTCATATAGAGGCGCGAGACACGGAAATGCATTGGAGGTGCGTCAATGGCCGGGCATTCGAAATGGGCAAACATCCAGCACCGCAAGGGGCGTCAGGACGCCGCGCGCTCCAAGCTGTTTTCCAAGCTGGCCAAGGAAATCACCGTCGCCGCCAAGATGGGCGATCCGGACCCAGACAAGAACCCCCGCCTGCGTCTTGCCGTGAAAGAGGCGAAATCGAGTTCGGTCCCCAAGGACGTGATCGAGCGCGCGATCAAGAAGGCGACCGGCGGCGAGGCCGAGGATTACGAGGAAATCCGCTACGAAGGGTACGGCCCGAACGGTGTGGCGGTGATCGTTGAAGCGATGACGGACAATCGGAACCGGACCGCGTCGACCGTGCGCTCCACCTTCAGCAAGAACGGGGGCAACATGGGCGAGACGGGATCGGTCCAGTTCATGTTCGAGCGCAAGGGCGAGGTTACCTATCCCGCCGACATCGGCGACGCCGACACGGTGATGATGGCCGCCATCGAGGCGGGCGCCGAAGACGTCGAAAGCTCGAAGGACGGGCACGTGATATGGTGCACCGATACCGATCTCAACGACGTCTCGACCGCGCTCGAGGACGAGCTGGGTGAAAGCGAATCCACCAAGCTTGTCTGGAAGCCCACGACGACCGTCGAGATGGATCTCGAGAACATGCAAAAGCTCATGAAGCTGGTCGAGGCGCTCGAGGACGACGACGACGTTCAGCGGGTCACCACGAATTTCGAAGCGTCGGACGACGTGATGACCCAGCTCGCGGCCGAATGAACCATAACAGGCGGCGGCCGGCGCGCGGCCGCCCTGCCGCGCCGGCTGTCAGTGGCGCCAGCGTTCTGCCGTCGTCACCTCGTCCTGCTGCATGACATGGCAATAGATCATGTTGATCACCCGGAGTTCATGCTCGTGCAGGTCCCGCGTGGCCGCCGCGCAGCAATCCTCTGCAACGATGACGTTGAAACTCTCGTCCGCCAGAGACCGGACGGTTGACGATACGCATTGATCGGTGAAGATACCGGCGACGATGACGTCCGTGATGCCCATGTTGTGCAGGATCAGGCGCAGGTTCGTGCCGGTCAACGCACTGTCCGTCGTCTTTTCCAGCACGATCTCGTCACCCTCGGGGCCGACCTCGTCAACGATCTGCGAATCCGCGCGGGTCTTGGGCAGCAGAAGGTAGTTGAACCCCGGTTTCTTCTGGCTGAGCGAGCGATCGCGCCCGTCCTGCTTGTGACAGGCGATGCGCGCATGGATCACCTCGACACCACGGTCACGGCAGAATGCCTGCAACGCCGCGGTTTGCGGGATCACGGTGTTCCGCATCCGGTCAAAGAAAGGCTGCCACCGCCGGTTTTCCTCCGGCGTCTCCTTGTCCTCCAGATACGTGTTCTGGATATCTATGACCAGCAGCGCCGTGCGCCCCGGGTCAAGCACGATATCCTCGGGCTCATCGGCCGTTTCGTAGTAAAATGAACGGTACGCCGTTTTCCATGTCATGCGCTGGCCTTTCGGGTTCAGCTCTTGCGGCCTTTCACCCCGTCGAGCGTCTTGATGATGGCATCGCGGGCATGCTCCACGTCGGCCGTCCGACCGGACATGAAGATACGGCCCGAGGCCCCCATCATCTGGACATCGTTGATGGTGACGTCCGGTGCCGCGGCCTCGGCCTCGTTGGCCGCGACACAGGCGAAAAGGGCCGGCGCCATCTCGACGATGAGCAGCGACACCCCGGGCACGAGGATGGACGCGTCACGCGACCTGTTGAGAATGATCGCGTGCTGGTCCGACAAGTCCTCGATGATGTCGTGGAACAGCACCTTCGGCGCCATCTGATCGGTTGCCTTGGCACCGATCCCGTCAAGGACCGCCTGCCCGGCGGCGTCCAGTTCGGCCATGTCGCTGGAGTGTAGCTCCAGCAGGCCGAACTGGCGCTCGGTGAACAGGATACCGGGCTCCATGTCTGGCGCCACCTTGAGCGCAAGGTCGGCAATCCGGTGAATGGCAAGGGCCGGCGCCACCTCGATGATCAGGCTGTGCTGACCCTCGAAGGGCGGGTAGCCCCGCGCCCGCGTCGGCGTCGAGAGATAAGCGGCGAACTGCGGTTGCAGGTCCTTGATCGGCAGATAGACTCTCAGCTCGGTCATGGCGCGGGAATCCCCTGGTTGCTCACTTGGTTTGCGCGGCCTCGAAATGCTTTCCGAGATCCGGATGCGGACGCGGAATGACGTGGACGGCCGTCACGTCGCCGATATGGTTGGCGGCTTCGGCGCCGGCCTCGGTCGCGGCCTTGACGGCGCCGACATCGCCCTTCACGACGACCGAGACCAGCCCGCCGCCCACTTCGTTGCGCGCGACGATCTCGACATTCGCCGCCTTGACCATCGCGTCCGCGGCGGTCAGAGCGGGGACATAGCCCCGCGTTTCGATCATTCCGATTGCCTGACTGGCCATGGGTAGTCTCCTCTTCCTAAGTATCAGCCGGGGGTCAGCCCCTCAGTTTTCGTCAATCGATCCAACGATCAGCGCATCCACCGGCGCCTTGACCTTGGTGAAATAGGCGGCCGCCACCGACCCCTGCGTGATCAGAACCGCCTCGTCATCCGCACATCCCAGGGGGTCGAAGGCGATCATGCGCCCGCCCCCTTCGATCTCGACCTCGAGCAAGGCACCCTGCGGAAGCGTTTCAATTCTTTTCGAAGACCAGACCCGGCCCGTGACACGCCCTCTGATCATGTCTTGTCCCTTTCGATCTTGATGCCGCGCCGGCGCAGTTCATCGCGCGCGAGCGGGGTGAAGCGAACGGATTTCGCCGCCCTGATGGATTTCTGCGTGTCCGGCAGCGCCGCGACCTCGCGTTCCCCGACAAGCCCCCTGTCGAAGCGGACAGCGGCAGGCGGCGCGGCGGGGGACGTTACGGCAGGCTGATGCGCGTCCATCCGCGGGGCCGGTTCCGCCCCCAGACGGAACACGTGGCGGCCGGCCTCGATTTCTGCCCGGGCCTTGCCGTCCTGCGCCAGCGACAGGATGCGCTGCACGAATGCCTGCAGGTCGGCGTTGCTTCGCAGCGTGACCGTCTCCTCGCGGATTTGGGGCCGCGGCGCCGGCGACTCCCCCCGCAGCTCGGCAAGCTCCTCCGTCAGTATCTGGCGTATGAGGCCACGCAAATCGTCCATCACCGTGCTCCCGCGTCGCGCAGGGCATTCTCGGCCGCGTCGCGTGCGTTGCGCACCTCGGCCTCGTCACCCGCGAGGTAAAGCCGGCCGTTGGCCCCGATCATGCGATAGTCGATCACCTTGATATTGGCCTCTTTCTCGGCCTCGTTGCAGGCCAGGATCGCGTAGGAGGCCGATTGGCATTCCAGCAGGTAAAGACTGTCCCCCCCGACGATCATCGAGCCCAGCTTGTTCCGGTTGATCAGAAACGCGTGCTGGTGGTCGATCCGGGTGACGATCTTCGACGCGAGGATGCGCGGCGGCGCGACGTCTTCGCGGCGGGCGCCGACGGCATCCAGCACGGCCTCGGCCCCGGCATGCACCTCGTCGGTTGACTTGGAGTGGAATTCCAGCGTGCCGAACTGCCGCTCCACCACGAGAAGCCCGGCGCTGACCTCCGCGCCCTTGAGCGCGACATCGGTCAATGCCTCGACATCAAGGCCCGGTGCGATCTCGATGATCTGGGCGGCCATGTTCCGGCGCGGCAGGCTGCCGCGCATCCAGGTGGCCAAGTAAGCGAGCGTCTGCGGTTGCAGCTGGTCGATGAAGATGAATGAGCGCAGTTCGGCCATGATTACTTTCTCAGCAGGTCACGAAGTTCTTCGGCGATCAGGCGGCGCAACTCGTCCTTGGTCGCCCCGTCGAGCCCGGCGCCGCCGCCATGCGCAGGCCGCGGCGATGGCGCCGCGCGGGGCGCCGCGCTGCCGGGCACGCCATCGGACGGGGCTTCGGGCAATGCCCCGCTGAAATCCTGTCCGAGCCCGTGGTAGGATCCGAAAGGTTCGTCCGTGCCCGACGCATGGGCAATGCGGGTCCAGTGCACCAGGTGTTGCGGCCCGACGTTCTCGCCGATGGATGACCGTCCGAAATACCCCGTCCCCACGGTGAAAGTCGGCGCAAGATTGGTGGCAAAGCCAGACGCCCCCTGCGAACAGGGCGCGTTGACGACCACGCGGTAGGCCTCGACCTTCTGTGCATAGGCCATGTTGAGGGCCGGATCGGTTGAATGGATTGCGGCCGAGTGCCCTGCCCCGGTCATGCGCAACACGGCGCGGGCCTGGTCGAGGGCCTGCTTTCGGTTCTTCGCAACGTGAAGCGCGAGAACGGGGCAGAGTTTCTCGCGGCTCAGGCGTTCCTCGACACCGATCTGCGCGATCGGCGCAACAAGGATGCGTGTCCCCTGCGGGACCTTGATACCCGCCTCCTGCGCGATCCAGCCCGCATCGCGGCCCACCATTTCGACATTGAACCCGCGCTCATGGAACAGCAACCGGCGCAGGCGCTCCGTTTCCTCCTCGTCGCAGAGATGCCCCCCCTGCGACCGCAGGGCGCGCCTGACTTGATCCTCGACCGCGGGCAGCGTGATCAGGACGCTTTCATTGGTGCACAGGATCGAGTTGTCGAAACTCTTGGAGTCGACGATGCACTTGGCCGCCTTCGCCATGTCGGCCGTTTCATCCACCAGAACAGGCGCATTGCCCGGCCCCACGCCGATTGCGGGGTTGGAAGATGAATAGGCCGCGCGCACCATTGCCGTACCCCCGGTCGCGAGGATCACGTTCGTCCGGCCCGATTGCATCAGCGTCTCGATCATCGGGATCGACGGCTTGTCGAGTATCTGGATGATCCCGTCCGGCGCCCCGGCCGCGGTGGCGGCCTCCGCCAGCAGGTGAGCGGCTTCGATGCTGCATTTCCGGGCGGCCGGATGCGGGCTGATGACGATCGCGTTGCGCGTCATCAGGGCGATCAGCACCTTGAAATTCAGGGTCGCGATCGGGTTCGTGGAGGGCGTCAGCGCAAAGACCACACCAGCCGGGCGCGGCAGCTCGACGAGTTTCCTGTCCTCGTCGATGCGCGGGTTGATGAAGTCCTGGTCGCGGTAGAAATCCACCAGCGGCCGGGCCGTCAGCTCGTTCTTGAGCTTCTTGTGCTCGGCCACTCCAAACCCCGTTTCGGCCACCGCGTCCTCGGCAAACCGGGCAGCGTTCTCATGGGCACAGGCGGCAACGGCATCGACGATCGCCATCGTCGCGGCGCGGTCGTACCGTTGGAATACCGCGGCGGCCCAGTGCGCGCGTTCCAGCAGCATCTCGGCACGCCCCTCGAGCGCCGCCTTGCTGTCGGAAATATCGACAAGTGTTCGGATTTCCGGTTCCATCACACCATCCTCCGGCGGTCACCCATGACGTCCTTGCGCGCCAGCCCAACCGCGATTTCCACACGGCGCAGCAGCTCCTCGGCCTCGGCCTGCGTCATCAGAAGCCCGGGCTTGAACTGCAGAACCCGCGCATCGAGCGTCGAGAAAATGGCCCAGACCCCGTTTTCGTACAGATGCTTCATCACCGGCTTGGCGCCCTGCTCATGGTTGAATTCGAGCCCCATCACCACGCCGTGCTGCCGGATACCGATGAAGAAATCCGAGTACTCTGCCATGATCCGTTCCAGCCCGTCGCGGATGAAGTCCGATATGAACCGCACCATCGACCGGATTTCCGGGCGCTGCAGGATCTCGAGGGTCTTCATCGACACGATGCAGCCCAATTCGGCCCCGCCGGCGGTGGAGATGTGGCCGAAACCGTCCTCCTTGAGCCAGCCCGCCGCGTGCTCGGCGATCAGGCAGCAGGCGATCGGGTACATGCCGCCGGTGATGCCTTTGCCGGTGACCATGATGTCGGGCTGGATGCCGTAGCGCATGCAGCCCCACATTTCGCCCGTGCGCATCAGGCCCGTCTGCACCTCGTCGGCGATGTAGAGGGCGTCGTACCGCTCGCACAGTTTCTTGACACCCGGCAGGTACCCCTCGTGCGGCATCGGGAAGCCGTAGGTGGCCGGGATCGTCTCCATGATGACGGCGGCCACGTCGCGGCCCTTCAGCGCCTCTTCCATGGCGTTCAGGTCGTTGAACGGCACCTGCACGAATTCCCCGTGGGTGTCCTCGGACAGGAACAGCTTCGAGAACCGTTCGTCGCCCGTCTTGACCGCGAGGCCGGTATGGCCGTGATACGCCTTGATGATCGAGACGATCTTGCGCTTCTTGGTGGCATGGCGTGCCGTCTTGAGCGCGATGTCGATGGCTTCCGCCCCGCCCGCGCCGTAGGCCGTGTAGTGCATGCCGGGCGTCGGCGCGCAGGCCGCCAGAGCCTCGGCCAGCGCGGTGCGGGCCAGCGCGGGGAAATGGTGGTTGCCCATGTCGAAGCGTTCGGTTCCCGCCTTGAGAACCTCGACCAGTTCAGGGTGACGGTGGCCCAGGTTGTAGGTGCCGCCGTTTAGGTGCGCGTCGATGAGCCGACGGCCGTCCATGTCGTACAGGTAATAGCGTTCCCGACGGTCGATCACCAAATCGACGCCCATGTCCTGCCAGTCCTGGGTCTTGCCCGGGTTCCAGAACTCTTCGGACCGTTGCAGGAAGTCCAGCTTTTCCTGGCTCATGTCGGGACCTCGTCATTGCGTT
Organism: Roseovarius sp.; assembly: GCA_031580875.1. GTDB lineage: Bacteria > Pseudomonadota > Alphaproteobacteria > Rhodobacterales > Rhodobacteraceae > Roseovarius. The sequence continues at coordinate 14,805 of JAVLCJ010000031.1, read as the reverse complement.
GGCGTACATACTCAGCGATTCTGCCGGCGCCCGCTTGACAGGCGCGACTCCGCGATTGACACCTGTCAGCCAAGTTTCGACAGGTAGCTTTCGGCCAGTTCCGCGGATACGCGGGCAAAATCCGGCGCCAGCTCCTGCGGCTCGGGCGCCTCGATATGGCTGCCGATCCAGGCCAGCAGCGCCAGACGGCGCAGCATCACGAAACTGTCGATCTCACGCTCTTCGGCTGCGGACAGGTCGCGCACCTTGCGGTAGCCCCGCACCCATGCCTCGCGCAGGCGCGGCACGCTCGGATGGTCCTCCATGAAGGAAATGCCCGTCGCGAAATCGTACAGGAACCAACCGAAACCGCAGTCGTCAAAATCGATCAGCCGCGTTCCGTTGTCCCCGATCAACAGGTTGGCCAGCCGCATGTCTGCATGGATCAGCCCGTACTGCTCGGGGCCGCTGCCAAAGGACGACAGCCGCCGCTTGACCGTTTCCTCCGCGCGGGCGAGGACCTTCTCGATTTCGGGGGTCACGTTGGGCGCGTCGCGCCAGTGACCCCATGTCGGCGCATCGCCCAAAACGGTTTCAAGGTTCCATGTCAACCGCTCGAACGGCTGTGGCCGTTGCCAGCCGATGGAATGCAGATGGGTGCGCGCCGCGATCTCTCCCAGTTCCTCGAACGGCCCTTCCAGATCGTGGCTTTCATCAGGCTGGTCGCCGTCGACGAACTCGAAAAGCACCATGTAACGCGGATCAGGCAGCCCCTGCGGCTGGCCCTGCTGGATCACCTCGCCGTCGCGCCCGGTGTAGGCGCCGGGAGTCATGACCTCGCTTTCGCGGTCCAGCGCGTGCGACCAAGCCAGCTCGCACTCGATCGCGCGCCGGCTGTGGTAGTTCTCGCGATGGATGCGGAGGATGGATTTGTGCCCGCTCCCCTCGACCAGGTAGGTCGCGTTCTCGGACACGTTGATCAGCCGCGCCGTCGCGTCATCGGGAATGTCCCACAATGACAGCGAGTCATTTGCCAATACTTCAAGGTGCTCGAGCTGCTGCTCGAGCGGCATGTCGGTCGTCGCCATGACTTGTCTCCCTCGCCGTTAAGCTGCCGCTCAGATTTCTTCCATCGCCTCCAGCGACTCGGGAAGTATCTGGCCACCATCCACGACGACTTGCTGGCCGGTGATGTAGCCCGCCTCGTCCGAGGCGAAGAACAGCGCGGCATTACCGATATCCTCGACATCGCCAAGACGCTTGAGCGGGATCGACGCCGCCATCGTGTCAAGGTACTCCTGCCCAAGATCCTGCAGGCCCTCGGTATAGATGTTGCCCGGCATCACCGCGTTTATCGTGGTGTTGTAGCGCGACAGCTCCATCGCGGCGGTCTTGAGGAACCCGAGTTGCCCGCTTTTGGACGCCCCGTAATGCGTCCAGCCGGGGAAGCCGGTGACCGGGCCGGTGATCGACGATGTCAGCACGACACGGCCCTTGCCCGCTTTCTCGAACTGCGGGATCGCGGCCTTCACCGCCAGGAACGAGGACCGCAGGTTCGTCGCCAGCACCTTGTCCCATTCGTCGACGTCCATGTCGACCATCTTGGTCTGGGGAAATACGCCAGCATTGGCGCACAGGATATCCAGCCCGCCCTGTGCGGCGACTGCTCCGTTGATCATGTCCTGAACGCTTCCCCAATCGCTGACGTCGCACTCCGTCCAGCGGGCATCGCCGCCCACGGAATTGAGGTGGTCCACCGCGGCCTCGCCGGCTTCCTTGCCGCGCGACGCCACCGTCACCTTTGCGCCCTGCTTCGAAAAGACCCGCGCGATCCCGAGCCCGATCCCCTTGGAGCCGCCGGTCACGATGACGCTTTTACCCTTGATTGACGTGAGCATGGTTGTGTCCTCCCTTGTATGGTTTTCTCAGGTGTGTCCCCCCGCATCCCCCGGCCGGACGGCCCGGTAGAAGCGGAAGATTACGATGGCCGCGATCAGAAGCAGGATGGAAACCGCGATCGACAGGATGCCCACTGTGGGCACCAGAGGTGAGTACCCCGACACCATCTTGGCATACAGCCATTCCGGCAACGTCGAATCCGCCCCCGTGGTGAACAGCGATAGCGGGAAATTTCCCCAGCTCAGCAGGAATGCGAACAGCCCGGCTGAGACGACCCCCGGCATGAGCAGCGGCAGCGTGACCTCGCGCAGGATCGTGAAGGTCGAGGCCCCCATGTCGCGCGCGGCCTCCTCCAGCGAAGGGTCGAAACTGTAGGCACGAATCGCGATGATGAGGGTCGCGATCGGGGCGATCCAGACCAGATGGGCGACAACCGCCGTTTTCCAGCTGGGAATGACCCCGAGCGAGTTGAACCACATTAGCAGCGACAGCCCCAGAACCGCCTGCGGAAAGAAGATCGGCAGCAGGATCAACTTCTGGAAGACGCTGCGGAACCGCCAGTGATACCGGGCGAAGGCAAGCGCACCGAAGAAACCCGCCACCATCGAGATGACCGTGACGATCACCGCGACCTTGAGCGAGGTGGCCAGCAGGTCGCTGACGGTAGAGCTGTTGAAGGCGTCGGAATACCATTCGAACGCGTAGCGACGGATCGGGAACGACAGGTAGCGCGACTTGGACACCGAGGCGAAGCCGACGGAGACCAGCGGCAGGTACAGGATCGCGATCGTGACAAGGCCGTAGATCATCAGGGCGAGGCGTGCAGCAGGGCTGGTTTTCATCAGCGTTTCCTTCCCATGATCGCGTCAAGGTCGATCCGCGATATCGCGAAGATGGCCAGCGACCCGATGATCAGGATGAGCACCATCGACAGCGCCGATCCGAGCGGCCAGTCCTGACCATAGGTGAAGGCGGATTCGATATCGTCCGCGATCACGATCACGGATCGTCCCCCGAGCAGCTTGGCCTCGGCCAGCGCGCCGGCCGACAGCACGAAGCACAACAGGCTGCCCACCATGATTCCCGGGGCCGCCAGCGGCAGGTCGATTTCCATGAGCACGCGCCACTTGGACGCCCCGAGGTCCGAGGCCGCCTGCCGCGCGTCATCGGGCACCATCGAGATGCCCTGCGCCAGCGGGAAGAGCATGAACGGGAAGTACACGTATACCAGCCCGAAGACGATGATCCCGGCATTGTAGAGCGGGCTGTCGAATCCCATGCCCGTCCATGCCCGCAGATGCCCCTCGACAAGGCCGCCCTTCATCAGCGTCAGCACCCAGCCGAACAGCCGGATGTTCTCGGACACGAAAAGGTTTATCACCACCGCGATCGTGACAACGAGCGTGAAGCGCCCGAACACCTTGGCCATGCCGAAGGCAAGCGGCCAGCATATGAAGAACAGCAGCACCGTCGCCATCGCCGCCATGCCCAGCGACCATAACAACGACTTGTAGTAGCCCTGTTCGACAAGAACCTTGTAGGCCGAGAAATCCGGCACGTGGCCAAAGTCAAATACCTTTTGCGGCATGGTCGAGAATATCGCCACAACCCCCAACGGCGCCGCGAAACAGAAAACGAGGATCACGACCAGCGGCACGGAGGAAAGGAAACCGAGCTTGCCATCCCGATCGGTCACGACGCGGCCTCCTTGATCAGGTGGGTATGATCGGTGTCCCAGCCCAGCACGACATCCTCGCCGATCTCCCCGTCGAAGCGATCCTCGCGAAGCTTCTCGACCGTCAGGCGCGCGCCGTTGGCCGCCTCGACCTCGTATTGGATGCGCGACCCGAGGGCATATTCCGCGCGCAGCACCCCGCGCACGACGAAATCGGACGTCACACCGGGTGTCATGAAGCGGACGAATTCCGGGCGCACCATGAGAACGCCATGCTGGCCCTGCGGCATCGTGATCCCGCAATCCGAGGTGTCACCGTTCACGTGGATCTCGACACCTTCGCTGCGCAGCCCGCCCTTGGCCGTTCCTTCCACGTCGAAAAGATTGACCTCGCCCATGAAGCTGGCGACGAAGCGGCTGACCGGGCGGGCATAGATTTCGTCGGCCGTAGCGATCTGTTCGAATCGACCCTCGCGCATGATGGCGATACGGTCCGACATGACCATCGCCTCCTCGAGCGAGTGAGTGATGTAGACGAAGGTCTTGCCGGTGCGTTCGTGCAGGTCCTTCAATTCCTTTTCCAGCGCCTTTCTCAGGCGGTAATCCAGCGCGGAAAGCGGTTCGTCGAAAAAAAGTATCTCGGGATCGAAAGCAAGCGCCCGGGCCAGTGCCACGCGCTGTTTCTCCCCGCCCGAGCACTGCGAGATGCTCTTGCCGTAATAGCTTTCGGGCAGGTGCAGAAGGTTCAGCAATTCCACGGCGCGCTGCTTGCGCACGTCAGGGGCGACGCCGCGGATTTTCAGCGGGAACTCGATGTTGGCACCCACGCTCTTGTGCGGGAACAGCGCGAGGGACTGGAACACCATGCAGGTGGGCCGCTTGTCGGCCGGGGTGGTGTCGATTCGCTCACCGCGCAGCCTTATCTGGCCCGCGCTCGGGTCATCCATGCCGACCAGCAGGCGGATCAATGTCGATTTGCCGGATCCGGACGGCCCCACGATCGTCAGGAATTCGCCGTCCTGGATATCCAGGTCGATCCCGTGAAGCGCGGTGAAATTGCCAAAGTTTTTGACCACACCTTCGAGGGTCAGGATTGGTTCACTGGGCATGGAACACCGTAATTTGTATGACTGCATGACGATCCCGGCGACCGAACGCCGGGATCGCGCTCGGCACGGCGGACGTTAGCCGCGACGGGCCTGCGTGTAGACGTCGATCAGCGTGTCGTAGGATGTCACGACCGAGTAATCGAGCGATCGCGCCATTTCCTCTTCAAGGCTGTCCCACTGGATGGCGTCGAGTTCCTCGGCATCGAAGGTGGACATCACCGCGTCGTTGCCCATCTGCGCGACGGGGTTGTACGTCCCCTCCGAGAAAGCGACCTGCTTGCAGATATCGGGCTTCTGCACGAACTCCAGGAAATCTTCCGCCAGACTTGACGGATCGGGGTTATTGACGGCCGAAGTCAGCTCAATCCAGACGACACCGCCCTTGCCGTCCACGGGGCCCGAATTGGGCGTGACCGCCCGGATATTGGTCAATCCGTCCAGACGTGCGGGCGAGGCCGTGTAGGTGCCGCCGGTGAAATACGCGTCGATTTCGCCGTTTATCAGCGCCGTGTTCATGGCAACGAGGTCATCGGTCAGCAGCGTCGCCCCGCCGAAGATCGCGTTCGCCGTTTCGCGGAACTTGTCCAGATCACCACCTTCCACGGCTTCGAACGGGTTCAGCCCCGCCGTGAGGCACAGGTGGATGATGTTCCAGTTGTCATAGGTCAACACGCCGTAGCGATCCTTCATCGCCGGGTCGAGGAACAGGTTCCACCCTTCCTTCTCGGCCGTCTCGCGGCTGATCTTGTCGGTATTGATCACGAAGGAGAACGGCCCGAAACGCTGTGGCATTCCGATCAGCTTCCCGTCATCGGCGAAAGACAGGGGATAAGGGTCGGAAAAGCCGGGGAGCATCCTGTCGAAATAGGGCATGAACCGATCCTTGCTCAGCGGCTTGATCAGGTCCTCGGGATACAGCTGGTCGCGCGCCCAGGGCTGGTTGACGTTGATGAGGTCCCAGACATTCACCTCGCCCGCGCGCAGCTTGTTGATCATGCTGGGGTCCGAGGTCCCGCTCTCGGCCCGCACGGTTGCGTCGGGGTGCATCTCGCGGAATGGGCCGAGGACATCGTCGCTGTTGTAGCCTTCCCAGCACAGAATATTCATCCGATCCGAGCGGGCGGCGTGCGCCTTCGAAAGCGGGGACATCGCCCCGGCGCCGACAAGCCCCGCCAGACCTGCGTTGAAGTTGCGTCGTGTGAGTTTCATCGTTTTCTCCCAGTTTGGACCTTTGGCATTCACGAGCCCTCTTTTGCGGTCGGGACCCTTGCCCACTCACTCTGTGCCGGGAAAGCCATCATTGCTTGACAGGCACCGACCCAAATTTAACACCTGTGTGAAACCGACGCATCGCCGACGAAATGCAGTGTTGACAGGCCGTGCCCGCGCCACCCAAGATCGAGCCGGTGAAGGTGCGGCTGCCGGCTACCCCTTGTTTTACCGGTTTCACTGGACAGTCAGGCGCCCGATGGAGAACGCTATGAACGTGTCGCATTCCATTTCAACCAGATCGCCCTCGAAGGTGTTGGCATCGGCGACAACCGGCGCGGCCGAGCTTTTCTCGCGATTCGGCGGGGATGTTGATCGCATCTTCGGGCAAGCCGGCATCGATATCGACGAGACCGCCGATCCGGTCAACGAACTGAACCTCGAGCAATATTGCCGCCTGTTCGAGACCGCGGCCAGCAACACCGACAACGAAACCATCGGCCTTGAATTCGGCCGGCATTTTCAGCCCAAGCAGCTCGGCGCGTTGGGTTATGCCGCGATTTCGTCCCCGACCCTGTCCGCGGCCGTGCGCAACATGGAGGCGTTTTTTCCGGCGCACCAGAACCAGACGAGCTTCACGCTCATCCAGGACAGCGGCGTTCTCTGGTTGAGTTATCACATCCTCGACCCGCGGATCGAGAACCGGCGGCAGGATGCGGAGCTGTCGCTCGGCATGTTCTGCAATATCTTTCGCTCCGCGCTTGGCGAGGACTGGTCGCCGCTGGAAGTCCGTTTCGAACACGACGGTCCCGCAGGCGGTGGCGCGCATTCGGCCGCTTTCCGCGCCCCTGTCCGTTTCGGGCGCCGGACCAATGCGTTCGCGTTCCGACGGCGCGACCTTGATGCACGGATGCCGGAGGCTGATCCTTACCTTTTTTCGATCATACGACCGTTCCTCGAGCAGCGCTGCCAGAAACTGGAGGCGCCGGAAGATTTCGCGACCATCGTGCGCGACCAGATCAAGATGAACCTCAGCAGCGCAGCCCCCATCCCGCAGGAGATCGCCAAGGCGCTCGGGATGACAGATCTCGAATTCCGCAAGGAACTCAAAAGGCACAGCGTCCATTTCAACGACCTCGTCAAGGCCGCGCGAGAGGAACTGGCCCTGCATTATCTGAGCGAATCCGACATGCCGCTGACGGAAATCGCCCTGAACCTCGGCTACTCGGAACTGTCCGCCTTCTCGAGGGCCTTTCGCAACTGGGCCGGCATGAGCCCCCAGAGGTACAGGCGACTGCACACCTGAACCGGGCCCCGCGATCCACCGGTTGCCCCGGTGTCGGACGCTGACTCGTCAAGGAAAGTCGCGCAACACGTTTTTGGCGGGACGGCGAGACCGGGCCGATCGTTTGCGGCGTAACGGGACATTACGCATCCGGCTGATATCCCGTTACGCACCTTTCGCAGTTTTACGCGGCGGAACGAGTAGCGGCACGGGATTGAACGCCCCGGGCGATCGCGACTCCTGCCAGCACACATGCAAGAAACAGGGCGACTTCCCAGCGTCCCGTCCCCAGGGCCGGTATTGCCCCGCCGGGGCAAAATCCCGAGAGGCCCCAACCGACACCGAACAGTGCGGAGCCACCGACCAGCCGGCGATCGATCGCGGAACTGGCGGGCAAGTGGAAACGCTCGGACATGATCGGCCTGTCACGCGCCAGAACAAGGCGATAGCCGAGGAAAGTAACGGCCAGCGCGCCCCCCATGACGAAAATAAGGGACGGGTCCCACGCGCCTGCCACATCGAAGAAATTCAAAACCTTGGCCGGGTTCGCCATTCCCGAGATGGAGATGCCCACGCCGAAGATCAGTCCGATCAGATATGTTACGACAAGTCGCATGCCTCAGCCTCCGACGATGTGGCGAACGACGAAAACTGTCGCCGCCGTCGTTATCATGAATGTCACCGTCGCAACGATTGACCGGGGGGACACCCGCGCCATGCCGCAGACACCGTGACCCGACGTGCAACCCGAGCCGAACGTGACCCCGATACCCACCAGGACCCCGCCAAGGGCGAACATGCCCGTGGAATTCGGCACCCTTATCTCGGGCATCTCACCGGATATCGCGTAGACCGCCAGTGGACCGCTGATCATGCCAAGTAACAACGACGCGCGCCATCGCCGCTCACCGGGGCCCGCCGGCCAGACGACACCCGAAAGGATCCCGGTCGCGCCCATGATACGCCCGAGTGTTGCCATGACCAGGACGGCGGCGCCCCCGATCAGTGCACCGCCCGCCAGCGACTGAAGCGGGGTGAACTCTGTTTCGATCATTGAACGGCTGGCTCCTTGTTTTGAAGCTGGTTTTTACGCCCCCGGCGCGAATTCGGCAGGAAGCGGGTTTCTGACGTCTTGAACATATCAGGTCATTCCTTGATGCTCGACTCTGTGGAGGGATGCGACCCGGCGCAGTGATTTTACGCATGCCGAGGCGCAAGCCATCATATTCAATTTTTTATATGTATTTGACCCTGTCTCCTGCAACCCCTTCCTGATCGAATGCAACAATAAATGCGCTAACCCATGTCCTCCGCCGTCCTGCCTCACGATTGCCGGGCTTTAAAATAGCGTGGGGAGGCCTCACAGGGAAAACACGGTACAGTTCCTTGCGCTGGCCCTGATCGCGTCAAAGGCATCCGGCGCGCCATCGAAACTTGGGATGACAGGTTCCACCATGTCGGCTTCCATCAAAGCCGTGAACGCGTATTTCAACGAAAAGCTCACCGCTAACGATCGCCAAAATCTTGCTCGGGGTCGTGCGGCTGCGTGGTGTTCGGCCAACAGGTCGGCCGACACGCGCGATCATGCCGTCGACGTCGACGATGCCGCGGACGGGCCCTTGCCCGGGGCCGACATGGCGGACGAGAACGACGAAGCGTTTGCCGACGCCCCGAAATCCGATTGCTCTTGGGGTCTGCCCATCAACCTCGCAGCGGGAGGTCTGCATGCCTGCCGCGCGCCGGCTTGCCTTCGGGGCCGCTTGCAGCCATGTCTCCGTTGCGCAAGTCACGCGCCAGACCATGGCCAGCACCGGAGGTTCATCTTCATGACAATGCCCTGCTTCACCTTCGCCACCGCCGGACAAGTCCATTTCGGGCGAGGCAAGGCGACCACGACGGTGCCGAAGCTGGCGTCGCTCCACGCCCGGATCCTGCTCATCACAGGGTCCGATACCGCACGGGCGGGCTGGCTGATCGACGCGCTGGAGGCCGAGGGCGCGGACGTCGAGATCATGCCCGTATCGGGGGAGCCGACGGTGGAGGTCATCCAGGACGGCATCGCACGGGGCCGCCGGGCCGGGACCGGGGCCGTGATCGCCGTTGGCGGCGGCGCCGCGATTGACGCGGGCAAGGCCGTGGCCGCGCTGATCCCCGCGCGGCGGCCGTTGTCGGACCACCTCGAGGTCGTCGGCAAGGGCCTGCCGCTGGAGGCCAAGCCCCTGCCCTTTGCGGCCCTCCCGACAACGGCCGGTACCGGGGCAGAAGTCACAAGGAACGCCGTCATTTCCGTGCCCGACCACCGCCGAAAGGTCAGCCTGCGCGACGCGCGGATGCTGCCCGACATTGCCATCGTCGACCCTTCCCTCACCGATGGCTGCCCGCGTGATGTCACGCTGGCGTCCGGGCTGGACGCCGTGACGCAGGTGATCGAGCCGTTCCTGTGCACCCGGGCCAACCCTATGACCGATGCCATGTGCCGCGCCGCGATCCCGCAAGGGCTGGCGGCGCTCTCGGTATTGATGAACGCCCCCGATGACAGCGCGCGCGACAGCATGGCCTGGGTCAGCCTTTGCGGCGGGCTGGCGTTGGCCAATGCCGGGCTTGGCGTGGTTCACGGGTTGGCCGGGCCGCTTGGCGGCCTGTCGGGAGCGGCGCACGGGGCCATCTGCGGGGCGCTGCTGCCTCATGGCCTGGCGGCCAACGCGGCGGCGGCGCGCGACCCGGCCCTGAATGCCCGGCTGGACCAGGTGCGAGGCTGGATCGCGGCGGCGTTCGGCGGGGCCACGGATGATGCCTTTGCCACCCTCGCGGCATGGTCGGACAAGCAGGGTCTGTCCGGCCTCGACGCGCTCGGGATCACCGGCGACATGCGGGCCGGGGCGGCCGAGGCGGCGGCGGCCTCGTCGTCCATGAAAGCAAACCCCGTGACGCTGGACAAGGCTCAGCTTGCGGACATCTTGGACAGCGCGCGCACGCCGTGACTTCTCAGGAGCCTCGTCACCGCGGAGCGCGGTTTCAGTCCGGTTAGGGCTGAGCGAGATCCTGATCGGTTGCCCCAGCCCAGCCATCGCAGCCCGGCGGCTTTCAAGCGGCCGAAGTCAGCCGAAAAACAGCCCGTAGGCCCGTTTCGGCAGGCGGGTTCGATTGCAGCTATCGGCCTACCGGTGATCTGCGGCTTCCAAGGGCGGGAAAGAGCGGGACCGCCAAACGCTACCATTGCCGGTCATTCGCACAGCTCTACGCTTTAGACAGGACATGTGCAGCACCACGCAGGCACGAAGTCAATGCAGCATATCCCCTGCTGAACCGGGATGACGCAGCGATCAGCCGATGATGGTGCCGTCGCCGGGCAACTGATCCTGCATGAATCCACTACCTGCCGGCTTTCATGACACTTCTTCGGGCGTGTCGCACGGGACCGTTGCCGGCCTATCCCAACCCGGCGGCGGCCTTCGCCCGTTTCTCGATTTCGTCCCAGCCCCCGCGCGCGACGAGGTCCCTCGGCGCGATCCAACTGCCGCCGACACACAACACGTTGTCCAAGCCAAGATACTCCCCCGCATTACCCGTGCTTATACCCCCTGTCGGGCAGAAACTGATTTGGGGCAGAGGGCCCCCGAACGCTTTCAAGGCACGGGTGCCTCCGCTGGGTTCCGCCGGGAAGAACTTGAGCATGTCATACCCGCGCGCCAGCAAGCTCATCGCCTCGGATGCCGTTGCGGCACCGGGCAAAAGGGGCAGGCCTTCCTCTTCGCACGCTGCCAGCACTTCCTCGGTTGCCCCCGGCGAAACCCCGAAGGCCGCACCGGCGCGTTTCGCCGCCCTGACGTCATCGGGCGTGATCAATGTACCGACCCCGACCTGCCCTCCGGGAACGGTGGCCATCTCCTTTGTGGCGTCCAGTGCGGCAGGTGTACGCAGAGTGACTTCGAGCGCCGGCAAACCGGCGCCGATCAGGACCTCGGCCAATGGCCGGGCCGATGACGCATCGTCAACCACAAGCACCGGCATGATCGGGGCAAGGGCGCAGAAATCACGCATCATAAGGCTTGCGTCGCGCGGCAGGATGGCCATGGATCACCCTCCGAAAACAGTTGCGCCGGACTCGGCAGTACTGACAGAACCGCGGAAAGCAGCAAAAAGTTCCCGTCCTGTACCGGCGTGGTACGCGGTCAAGTCAATGCTCGCGGCGGGGCGGGCCTCGACTTCCGGTGTCAGGACATCCAGTGTACCGGCAACGGCATCGACACGCACCAAGTCGCCATCCCGCAGTTTCGAGATCGCTCCCCCATCGAGAGCTTCGGGAGAGACATGGATCGCAGCCGGCACCTTGCCCGACGCCCCCGACATCCTGCCATCCGTCACGAGGGCAACTTTCTGCCCGCGCGCCTGGAGGATCGACAACAGCGGCGTCAGGCTGTGCAGCTCGGGCATGCCGTTGGCCTTCGGCCCCTGAAAACGCACGACGACAACCACATCGCCGGACAGCTCACGCGCCTTGAATGCTGACTTCACCTCCTCTTGATCGTTGAAAACACGCACGGGCGCCTCCACGACCTGATGTTCCGAGGCAACCGCCGAGACCTTCATGACCGCCGTACCGAGTGATCCGCTCAACCGTCTGAGGCCGCCGGTTGCCTGGAAAGGATCGCTGACCGGGCGAAGGATGGATGAATTGAGGCTTTCCCCCGGGCCCTGCCGCCAAGCCACGCTGTCGCCGTCAAGCGTGGGCTCGGTGGTGTACTGGGCCAGCCCCTCGCCGGCCACCGTGTTGGTATCAGGATGCAAGAGCCCGGCTTTCAGGAGGTCACCGATCATGTATCCAAGACCGCCGGCCGCGTGAAAATGGTTCACGTCCGCCAGCCCGTTTGGATAGACCCGCGCCATGAGCGGCGTCACCTCGCTCAGGTCAGAGAAGTCCTGCCAATCAAGCATGATCCCGCCGGCACGGGCCATCGCCACGAGGTGAATGAGCAGGTTGGTCGAGCCGCCGGTCGCGTTGAGGCCGACGATCCCGTTCACGAACGCCTTCTCGTCCAGAATGTCGCAAACCGGCGTGTAGCTGTTGCCGAGCGCGCTCAGCGACAATGCACGCCGTGCACCTTCCTGTGTCAGCGCGTCCCGCAGCGGTGTGTTCGGCGTGACGAAACTTGAGCCCGGCAGGTGCAGCCCCATGAACTCCATGAGCATTTGGTTGGTGTTGGCCGTGCCGTAGAAAGTACAGGTGCCGGGCCCGTGATAAGCCGCCATTTCGGCTTTCAGCAACGCGTCGCGCCCAACCTTGCCCTCGGCGAATTGCTGGCGCACCTTCGCCTTTTCATCATTCGACAATCCGCTTTCCATTGGCCCAGCCGGGAGGAAAACAGCCGGAAGATGCCCGAACGCTTGCGCCGCGATCACAAGGCCGGGTACGATCTTGTCGCAGACACCGAGGAATACGGCCGCGTCAAACGTGCTGTGCGAAAGCCCCACCGACGCCGCGAGGGCGATCACGTCACGCGAGAACAGGCTGAGCTCCATCCCTGTTTCACCTTGGGTAATGCCGTCGCACATCGCGGGAACGCCACCAGCCACCTGCGCCGTGCCGCCCGCGTCACGCGCCCCTTCCCTGATCAGGTCAGGGAAACGTTCGAACGGCTGATGCGCAGACAACATGTCATTGTACGCCGTGACGATCCCGAGGTTGCCTGCCGTACCCTCCATCAGGCGCGTCTTGTCCTGCCCGGACGCGGCATAAGCGTGTGCCTGCCCGCTGCACCCCAGATGCGCCCGTACTGTTCCCTTGGCCCTCGCCGCGCTCATCCGCGCCAGATACGCGCCGCGCGTTGCTTCGCTCCGCGCAATGACACGTTCGGTGACACGTTCAACGATCGGATTCAGTTTCATGCATCAGCCTTTCCGCTCAATTCAAGACACCCCCGCGCCTGACCGCGGGCGGGACCATTACGCTATGGTGCCACGATCGGCCTTTCCTTGTGAACACCGCGCCCGGTTTTTTCAACGCATCCCGCGATGGCCGCTTGGCTCGTTGTTCCCGCGCAGGCCAAAGGCTCATGATCACGGTCCGGATACCTCGGGTGTCATCGATGGCCGACGGGGCGTGAACTCGCCGGGGTCTTGACCCTTCGCCAAGCCCCACCGATAGCAAGACGAACCGGCGGCGACACCGAAATCCGTCAGGTTTTTTTCCGCCGGTAAGCGGAGTGGAGAGTGCCCCTTTCCATGGTGTAAGAAGGCCGACCTTCGGGAAGGCCCGGGTTCTGATCAGGACGCCACGGCGGGCCGCCTGACGTCAGGAGTGTCGTTCACGCGCGCGAGGGTTTCAAGGCTCATGTATCGGCGCGCGACCGTCCATTCGTCGTTGGCCTCGAGCATGATCGCGCCGACGAGCCTGATGATGGCGCCGTCGTTGGGGAGTGAGGAGGATCAGAAAACAGCGTGGGGCGCTGTTTTCCCGACGAACCCCACGACGTTGGTGCTCCGCTTGATCTCCTTGTTGACGCGCTCCAGCGGGTTGGACCGCGGCAGAGCCTCGATGACCCCCTGCACGCGCTCGGGCTTGCCGACACTGTCCCGGACAAGGGTCCGGACACGACGCCCGGCACCGCCGCCGCCTGAACTTTCTACATCTTCAATGCCCCCAACCTGGCGCGTGATGGCGCGCCCGGGGCGGCCCCGCCATGCCCGACTTTGAGAGGATTTCCCATGTCCGAGACACCGACACACCAAGACCTTCCCGGCTTCACTGATGCCATCGCGCAGCTGCGCCGCGCCGCGCCTGCGCGGGCCGATATCGACGACCTTTATGCCGATGCCTTCGACGACCCGCTGCCCGAGATCCCGGACGGCGGCCCGGTCGAAGTCACCAGCGCGCTGAGCGCCGTGACGGCGCTCCAGCTCGCGCCGGTCAGCGGCGCTATGCTGCGCGCGCTGCTGTCCGAGATCCATGACGTCACCGAGCCCGCACTCGATCTCTCCGACGCCGACGCGGCCGGGCTGACGGACCTCGCCGCCATCTTCGCCGCCCCCGACACCGACGCGGTACAGGCGGAGCTTGCCCGGCTGACCGCGCCGAACACGCTGTCGGGACAGGTCACGCTCGCCGATGTCCACGGCCAACCCGTGGCCAAACGGGCCCTCGAAGACCTCTGCAACGATCTCGCGGAGTGGCGCGCCGGTGCCCTGGACTGGTCCGACGTCACCCGGTCCTTCCTCCTCCATGGTCCGCCCGGCAACGGCAAGACGATGCTTTCCGAAGCGCTGGCCGCCTCGGCCGGGGTCCCGCTGATCGCCACCAGCTATTCGGACAACCAGCGATTGGGCCATCAAGGGGATATGCTGAAAGGCCTCACCGAGGCCGTCACCCGCGCCTGCGCCACCGCGCCGAGCGTCTTCTTCATCGACGAGATCGACGCCTTCCACGCACGCGGCCAAAGCCACAACGGCTATATGATTGGTGTCGTGACCGGCCTGCTGACCCAGCTGGACCGCCTGATGAAGACCGAGGGCGTGATCCTGCTCGCCGCGACAAATTACCCGGACACCGTCGACCCCGCGATCCGGCGCGCGGGGCGGTTCGACCGGCACATCCCCGTCACGCCCCCCGACCGCGCCGGGGTGCAGGCCATCCTCGCCGGGGCCATTCCGGA